>JAIMAU010000001.1:0-332675 GCA_023511795.1 Armatimonadota bacterium
CAATTTCATGACATTTTTGTATAATATTATTTTGCTGATTGAACTTATATCGGGCTAACATCAAACAAATTACGTTGAGTGGGCGGTTAGTTCAGGGGGAGAACGCCTCGTTGACACCGAGGAGGTCAGTGGTTCAAGTCCACTATCGCCCACCATTTTTATTTTGTGGTAAACAAACTTACGACTGAACTATCTTGAATACAATATCATGTTCGCGCACGTGGTCTTGAACTTTCAGTCCGATATCCATTCCAGGTTTGGCTTCCTGAATGGTTTCATGTTCTAGCTGCATTGATTCGACCGGTTGTGTAAGGTCGGTCGTGTGCCCCTTTATGCGAATAATATCCCCAATTTTCAGCCCATCTGCTTCCACATGTACCCCTGCTACACCAAGCCGTGAAAAGTAATGTGTTACGCGGCCAATTCGTATTTCCATTATAATCCCCTCCAAATTTACTCTTAGCCATATTTTGCATTTTAATCATGCAAACTGTTGCTTTTATATTCCCAATGCGATAGGTTGTTAATCCTTTATTATAAGGCTTGCTATGTGTTTGAATTGTAGGTAGACTCATTATCGATTATGAAAGTCATCGTTGCTCCGGATTCTTTCAGAGGCAGTTTAAGCGCGCCAAAGGCGGCAGAGGCGATCGCCAAAGGGGTACATGCTGCATTCCTTCAGTCTGAGTGTATACTTATTCCTCTTGCTGATGGTGGAGAAGATACTGTAGAGGCGCTTGTTAAGACAACTGGTGGTAGAGTTGTGGCAACCCAAGCTACCAACCCACTAGGCAATCGCATTGAATCATTCTTCGGCATCCTAAGCGATGGCGAGACTGCGGTACAGATGGATTGATAAGAGCCATGCTAGATTTCGGATGTAAGCGTCTTATACTAGCCATCGGGGGAAGTGCGACAAACGACGGAGGAGTAGGAGCTGCCCGGGAACTTGGAGGGAGTTTTAGGGATGCAAGTGGGCGAGAACTCGGGTTTGTCGCCAGTACACCTCCAAAGCGCGGTTGAGATGAGCTCTACGATGAGAATGAGGATAAGAGTTCGCATTGCCTTGGAAACACTTCCGTAGCCGTACCAGGGGAACGTGTCTTCAATCCACTGGTGAGTTCTACCGCCGCCTATTACATTCCTTCACGGCGGTCAGTCAGGGAAATCGGGGGTGACAGAATCTCAGAACCACCATACAAGCTCTCTTTTTTGCTAAACTGGCAATATGAATTAGCGTAGCGGTTACGCCACGAACGCCTTGCATCGCGTAACCCCCTCCGCAGAGGGGGTGTGAACCTATGATTCAGTTTCGCAAGTTCGTCCACTGCATGCTCCTAGTAGGGAGTGCGTTTGCGGTGCTGGCAGCGGGTCCCTGTGGTGCGGCCACAGCGGAGGAGCTTCTCGCTGCAGGACGTGCGGCGGTAGCCCGTGGGGACCTGGCCTCGGCCAAGGATCTCTTTGGTCAATGTATCTCCCAGCACCCGCAGACCCAACAGGCAACCGAGGCTAGTTGGAAGCTCGGCTTCATCGCCATTAAAGAGGGTGACCTCACCCTCGCCGAACAGCGCTTTTCGTGGGTAGTGGACAATCATCCATCCAGCCCGAAAGCGCCCGACTCTTTGCTGCGCCTGGCCTACCTGGCAAAAAAGCCGGGCGGGCAGACGCCCTGGATTGGTTCCTCCAGGTTATGCTTCGCTACCCGGATACACCCGAGGCGGAGCTTGCCAGGTTCAGAGCAGCCCGACTTCAGACCGGCACTGGCGAACTGGACTTGGCGTGCGAGAACTTCAAGGCTGTCAAGGAGAACCCTAAGGCTGCTATCGAGGTTAGGGCCGAGGCCGCCGCCCTGGAGGGCATGGCGCACCTGCAGAAGTGGTACAAAACCGGGGACGAAGCCGAACTGGAGGCGGCAATAACCACCCTGGAAAGTGTGCAGCAGCAGTTTCCGAAGGAGACGAAGGGCGTCGCCTGGTCGCGATTTAGGCTAGGCCTTTTCTACATCCATGAGGGTCGCAACGTTCAGAACGAACGTCTGCGCAACAACCCGGCCCGAGGCCGGGAGATCCTGGAAGACGCTATCCGCAACCTGCCCTATAACTACTTCACATGGTGGATGAAGGCAGAGTTGGCTACCGGATACCTCCCGGAGAAGCGTTATGCGGACGTTGTCGCGCAGTGCAAGTCGCTTCTCTCCGAGCAGCCGCCGGCCTCCTGGAAGGCGTACATTATGTACATTCTGGGTGACTGTCAAATCCGGTTGGGCAGTAAGGACGAAGGAATGGCGACGTTGCGGCAACTCGTCGAAGAGCTCTCCAAGAGTCAATGGGCGGATGTGGCACGTGGAAGACTCAGAGCTCTTGCTGAGTAGAAAGGAGGGAGGTACGTCCGACATGTGACCGATACCCTGGGCAGAACAATGATCCGAACGATGCCGACGCCACTCTGACGGTGAGGGCCGTAGAGGGTGATGTCAGAAAGGTTCATTTCACCAGCGACCATGGGATTATGACTGACTGGGACGCGAATTTTGCCGGCGAGGGCGGCAATGTTTTCACCCCAGTGGGTGGGAAAGGAATCCTCCCAAGAACAACCCAATCAGTCATACGAAGGGCTTAAGTGTTTCCGCAAATGTGGTAATATTTGATAGGCCCGCGGGTGTACCGTTTGACCTAGTGGGAAGAGGTCCCATTGGCCCGCTCAATTTCCAGGCGTCTTCGAGCACCGCAGGGGGTGAGCATACGGTCTCCGTAAGCGGTGAAAGACGTCTGCCGGCTCAGGTGGACGTGCTGAACGAGAGCATTAGCTGGATGGCGAAGATGGAGACCGATGGGGAGGTGTCGGGGGAGTGTAATATTGGTAATTCGGGCGCCCACAAGATATACGTTACGTGGGGCACTCCGGCGGGATCTAGTCCCACCCACAAGCGCATTTGGTGGGTCTGCACTACGGCTAAGGGCGCGACCACACAAGAAGAGTGTGCTGACAAGATATGGGATGGCGTAGCTGAGGGAACAATGTTTGGACCTGGCGATACCGATGGATGGGCCCTCCTTGATGGCGGTCAAGGCGACTGCGACAACCAAGCTCGGTGTATGAAATATGCCGTTGAAATGCTAGGTGCAGGGCCTGAGAAGTTCGCTTAGTGCGTGCCTCGACAGATGCCGGGGCGGGCAATTGCCTTGATTACGAGGTTCGCTACTGCTCCG
Organism: Armatimonadota bacterium; assembly: GCA_023511795.1. Taxonomy (NCBI): domain Bacteria; kingdom Bacillati; phylum Armatimonadota; species Armatimonadota bacterium. The sequence goes on from JAIMAU010000001.1 coordinate 3,210, forward strand.
GGTGCGGCAAGTTTGAGTATTTGCTGTTGCTCTTCCCAGGTAGCGGTCTCAACCAGTTCGAGGGTTGCTGTGATACGTCGAGCCATTATTACGCGATCACACCGCAACTGAAAGCGACCGATGACTATGATATGCTTTGCCAACTCGGCAGCATGGGTGTGACACAGAAATGGGCCTGGTCGAATGGCTTATGGTTTACAGGATGCACTCAGGAGGACTCCTCACCGCCAATTCCGTAGGTACGCGGTTTGAGAACACCCGATTGAGATTCAGATATGGAGGGTAAAAATGCACAGGTTAATCATTACAGTTGCCTTAGTTCTACTTTGCACTTGCTGCGCGCTGGAAGCCTCTGGAAGTTGCAGCATAGAAGGGTTTGTTCCCATAGATAGCATTGACCTGAAGAAGGCGCTGACATCCGACCACACTTCATTCGTTATCCATGCTCTACAGCCGACACAAGAAGCCATCCGCGCGAAAAAGTACACAGGGCCTCTCGACACAGAGGTCAACGAACTTCAGCGCGTGTTGCGGAAAGTCCTGCGCGAGGAGTACCTTCCTTCAGAAGCAGCGCTTCGTGCAAATCGGATAGGCCTCGTGGATCTGTGGGGCGGGAATGACTACCTGTTGGTCAGCTACACGACCAAGTCGGGGCTTCGGATTGACATTAAGGACGGAAAACTGCTTTATCTGCTCCTGACAATGCGCAAGCGGGAGGAAGACTGTGCGGCCGACTTTTCAACCTTTATCAGGAAAGTGGCAGCTGAAGTCTTCGCGCTGCCGCAGGTGAAATTGGAGAGTACCGAATGGCCTAAAATAGCGGTGTCAGCTTGCGATGTAGGACGTTCGAAGGTGGGCACGATAACGTACGGATCAGCACTCGATTGGGATGGGCCAGACTGGTACACCAATATACTCTGGTGGTCGGACGGAAAGCGCGTACTCTTCCAAATCAGTAAGTGTGATTTCCAAGCTCTCTCCACCAAAGCTGGACCGCCGGCCGATCTGGGCGTTCCCAGGAAATTTTCATCCCGCGTCACCAGCACCGCCAAGTGAACCGTTTGCAACTCGTGATGCGGCTGACGAGGAGAGCTGCATAGTAGGAGCAGCACTTGTAATAACGGGCAAGGGGAGAGTTGATGCTCAGACGCTCCGATGCAAAACAATTAGTGGCGTCTTGGAAGTTGCGCGATTAAGATGGGTGCCAGTGATTGTTCTGGCTGGTGGAACCGAAGCCGAGGGATATGAACTTCTAAACCGAGGCGCTGTTGTCCTACTCTCCATTGTCAACAAGCCAGTGAATTTGCTTGAAGCACAATCACAAGCAGGCAAGCTTCTTGCCGTGGCTACCCGAGCGGGCAATGAGGTTGTTCTCAGCGAGCTGTTAGCCTTTCTCTTTCAAATCTTTTTCTTGATTTTTCTTCACTTGAAAGTTGTTTAATCAAACGGGCGCCTGAGTATTTCTCAGCCATTGCACGTGCAGTTTGGGCTATAGATGCACGAAGACTTTGCGGAGCAAGGACCTCCACGTTGTCGCCGAAGCTCAGCACCCAATGCTTGATTTCATCAACGCCCGCCACAGTAACTTCAAAAAGTATCGAACCATCCGGTTCCTTTGTGATTTTCTGATGTGGGTGGAAACGACAGCCTGATATCCAACGTGTAATTTTTGGGCTAAAGCGGAGAATAATCTTTTCCGGTTCCGCATCTGCCTGAAGTTGCCAGCCGTGGCTTAGGTATTCCTCTAGGTCGAAATTTGTCGGGTATCGAAAATGATCTTTTAACACGTGGATTGATCGAATCCTATCTACGCCAAAGGTCCGAATATCTCCCCGTAGGTGACAAAACCCTATTAAATACCACGCTCCAAAGCGAAATGTTAGTCCATAAGGATCTACTTTTCGCTTTGTAGTCTCACCACTATGGGCTGCATAGTACTTTATCTCAATTGGATTATGGCTTGATATCGCACGGCTTATGGTGTTCAAAACTTCCGAGTTGCACTCACGAATTAGATTAACGCCAACCGAAATACGCTTCCGCATTTTCTTTATCGAAGACTCCACTTGATCCAAAAGAGTTGCGTTGACCTTTCTTAGTGCTGTTTGAATCGCATCTGCCTGCGGCATTCCAATCTGTTCGGAGGCAAAGTTTCCTGCAAGCACTAATGCTAAGGCTTCGCTTGGGGTAAAACTTGTGGGCAGAAATTTCATTTCCTTCAAGGCAAAATAGCCGTTTTTGCGCTGGATTGTGCCCCACTGCCGCAGAATGCGTATGTCCCGCTCGACAGTAGCCCTTCCAACTCCGAATTCCACCTCCAGCGCCTCAACATTCCACTTCCATGGCTCTTTTTCTATTAGCTGAAGGGTTTTTATCAGCCGTGCGAACTGTTCCTCAAGTGTCATGTTTTTAGTCTCCTCTCTGTAGAATATAATAACACTAAAGGGGCGAAAAATCCTTTAAGAAAATAAAGGTCATGTTTCCCTTGCAAGTTGTGGAGCAGTCGTTGCCAGGGATATTGTTTGCAGTTCTAGATGTTCTTTACTTGCTATTTCTTATATCCGTTGGGGTGTGAGGAATGCCAACGCCAAGCGGTTTCTATAATCGCCGATAGCTCGGGATACTTCGGTTTCCAGCCAAGTTCTTTCTTTATGCGGTCAGAACTTGCGACCAAACGAGCGGGGTCCCCTGGTCTCCTTGGAGCTGGTTCCCAAGTAATCTTTCGTCCCGTAACTTCCTCTGCTGTTCGGATGACTTGCATTACGGAGTGGCCGTTTCCATTACCAAGGTTGTATGCAGTAGTTTGTGCGCCTTCCTCTAGTGCGCGGAGGGCAAGAATGTGTGCATCAGCGAGATCGGTAACATGAATATAATCTCGAATGCAGGTTCTGTCTGGTGTATCCCAATCTGTTCCGAACACCCTTACCTTATCTCGCTTCCCAAGGGCTACCTCGAGGACGATGGGAATTAAATGCTCCTCAGGATTGTGGTCCTCGCCAATCTTTCCATCGGGGTCAGCACCAGCGGCGTTAAAATAGCGCAGAGAGATTGACTTAATACCATATGCAACGTCATACCACTTGAGTATCTTTTCGAACATAAGCTTAGATTCGCCATAAGGATTAGTGGGGTTCTGAGGGTGGTCTTCTTCTATTGGTATGTGTTTTGGCTCACCATAGGTGGCAGCGCTTGAGGAGAATATAAACTTCTTAACGCCGTGTTTTCTCATTGCATCAAGAAGGTTTAATCCATTTCCTATGTTATTTCGAAAATACTTGTCGGGATTGGCTACAGAGTCTCCAACTGATGCATAGGCAGCAAAGTGCATAACAGCATCAACTGGAAATTCACGGAAGGTTTTGTCGAGTTTTTCCCTATCAGCGAGGTCACCTTTAACGATAATTCCGGCGACTACGGCTTCGGGATGACCAAGCTCCATATTGTCGAATGTGATTGTCTGATATCCTCTTTCGGTTAAAAGCTTTACTGTATGTGAACCTATGTAACCAGCGCCGCCTGTAACGAGTATCATGAATAACCTCCCATTAATTTTGGGTTTAAGTTATTAGCGAATCTTAGGCTTATATTTTACCGTGCAATGTTTCAATCAAACTGGTGCTCGGTTGGTGCTAAGCAGACCTAAAAATTATATTAAATAAGAAGGCCGCAGCTCAGTGTAGCACTGTGCTGCGGCAAATGTCAATTGCATAGCCCCTTTCTTTTGGGGTTTGCATTAATGAGGAGTAGAGGTTACTGTGAGCGTATACTTAGTTGTCTTGCCTGACTCCGCAGAAACCCTGAAATTATATTCACCTGCAGGAAGTCCGGTAACGCAAAGTGTTGCAGGGGATGTATTGGAAGTAGATGAGGCGATTAAGGCATTTTGCGCATCGTAAAGTTGGAGTTTGAGACCGGCTGTGCCATTCCAGGAAAGGCTTGCCTTTGTGTCTGTTGTTGAGTTTGTCGTCCACAAATGCGATTTGGATACTTTCGTAGATACCGAGCCAGAGAATACAACCGTTGAGGATAGGCTGTTGCTAACGTTCACATTAATTGTGTGGCTGGTAGTATTGCCTGCTATGTCATATGCTTTTGCTCCAATGGTATGCAAACCGTTTGCTATGCTTGTTGTGTCCCAATTCCAAGTAAATGGTCCCCATGTAACCGCTTTTGAAACTCCATCAACAAAAAACTCGATTTTGGCTATGCCAGAATTGTCAGTGGCATTAGCGCTAACTGTGACTGTACCTGAAATTGTAGAGCCTGCAACTGGCGATATTATGGCAACAGTCGGGGGTGATGTATCTTGTAAAGGAGCTACGACTGTGGATAGTGAATCATAAGCATTAATCCGCCCCCAGCCGGATTTTTCATCCCAGCCAACTGTTCCTAAATCTTCTGCCCCCGATTTAAGTAGCTCATAGACTTGAGCACAATTGAAAGTGGGGTTCGCAGATATTATGAGTGCGGCAACTCCTGCGACGTGCGGGGCGGAACCTGATGTCCCGCCAAATCCGCCGTAACCACCGCCCCTGAGAGTAGTATATGCATTGCATGGTGATACGAAGTCGAGCGCCGAACCATAATTTGAGAAGCTTGCAACCTGGTCATATTGGTCAGTCGCCCCTACTGCTATAGCGTTTGAGCATGCAGCAGGATAATAGACAGTATTTATGCCATTATTCCCACTGCTCGCTATGACCAGACAGCCGCGTTTATAGGCGTAGTCGACAGCGCTCTGAAGTGTACTGCTTGGTGATGCCCCTGCAATGCTTATGTTGACAACGCGTGCACCGTAGTCCGTCGCGTAAGTAATGCCAGATGCTATATTTGAGTACGATGCATAACCTGTTGCATCTGCAACCTTGATTGCCATAATCTTACACGCCCATGTAATGCCTGCTATGCCAATGCCATTGTTTGCGCACGCACCAATAATGCCCGCCACTGCCGTTCCATGGCCATTGTCGTCTATGGCATCGGAATCACGGTTTACAAAATCATATCCATTTATTATTTTGCCTTCCAGGTCGGGGTGCTTGTAATCAACGCCCGTATCAAGAACGGCAACTATTACCGAACTTTCTCCAACGTTCATTTCCCAGGCTGCTGGTGCCTTAATTTTAAAAAGGGTCCACTGATTTGTTGCAAAGTAAGGGTCATTTGGGTTAAGCGATGTCACCCGAGCTAGGTAGTTGGGCTCTGCATACTCAACAAACCGGCTAGCTTTATACTTTGCTGCGTGGTTGATTTCTCTTCCTTTTGGCGATGAGACTATCTGTATGCCGAGTTTGGGGATGCTTCCGCGTATTACCGATCCATTTTGACGATGAATGCTTGCTATTTCCGAAGAAGGAGTTCCGGGTTTAAATTTAACGAGAATTTCTCCTGGAGCAATAGGCTGGGAGGCGCAAAAACCTGCACTGATAAGCATAGGCAAGAGGAGCAGTATAAGCGTTATCCCTATGAATCTCATTTATTACCCCCTAGTTTTCAAGAGTTTTGAAATTTCTAAGCATGACAACGTAGTACAGAAATGTAGTGGCCTGCCTCATCTGCTGTCACGCGAGAGACAGGCCACTAGAACTTAGGATTGTCTATCTTGCGACTGGATGGCTTGGTCGCTAAACCAGACTTTCCTAAGAAGATATGCAAAAAGTAAGCTTCTTATGCGTCCTGTCCCATATGATAGTGCGACAGATCAGCCCAATCTCGCATTACCGTCAAGATTTCTATTCCTTAATAAAAGCCAATGATTTCCTAGGGAGTGTACCAGATTTGTCTTCGAGATAGGTGCCTTATGGCGATAAACTGGTATTTTTTACAAGTAGCAGTTGTTCGGCAGGTTGAACGTTTTTAGAGATAATGTGTCAAATTGAAGATGAACTAAACGCATATATCTTCTTTTAGATGAGATATTATTTCGTCTTTTTAAAATAAGGTTGTCTATGACAGACAATGTCGAGCACACTTTTCGAGCGCCGCTATATAATGGCTTGGGTAGGTTTTAATAAGCATTTAGGAGGAGGAATTTTGTCAAGTAATTGCAAAATTTTTTTAAAAATACTTGACAAAATTCGCCTTTCTGATTAGTATTTAGGTAGAGGGATCCTATAAAACCGTACGCTTCCTTCGCAAACGGCTGTCTATGACAGCTTGGACATACCAGACATAGCATGATGCTTGGTATATACTCGCGCAGCGGAAGCAAAGTTCACTCTCATCATTTTTACAATGTGGGGCAGCTTAGAAGGGCGACCGTAGCAAATAGCACTACTGAAGTAGTTCTTGATTCCACAAGAAAGCAACAAATGATGGTCAACGCTCTTTATATGAAAACGTTTACTATTATACTCAACTAAAAGCCCATTCCCGCTATCTTTTATTCGAAAGGAGACGAACAATGTAATACGCAGCATGACATCCTGAATGCCTTCCTGGGCGAATGCAGCCTTAGGTATGACATGCCAAGCACTATTTGAAAACGGCCACCCCCCGTTGGTGCAATTATAGTCTCTTAATTCATAGTTCATAAATCAAAATAGTTGCCGTTGAAGGAGGTGCTTGGTGAGGTTATCAATGCAAAGCAAATCATCAAAGTCAGTTACCGAAGGTTTGCATGTCAAACGCTAGGAAGGGAGATTTCAGAGATGTCACGGATTTCACTCATCTTTCTCACGGTGTTCGTATTAGCAGCACTGTGGGCGCCCCAAACGGTGCTGTCTGCTGAGCACCGCGCCTTTTGGGTGGATGCATGGGGCTCAGGTTTCGAAAGCCCGTCGGTTACAACGGCGATGCTCGACTACGTCGATGCATGTAACTGCAACGCCGTCATAGTCGAGATGCGAAAACGCGGTGATGCCTATTACACGTCTTCTTACGAACCGACGGGGTGGAACGTAACCCCAGATCCAGGATATGATTGTCTTGCTGATATAGTTCCGAAAGCCCATGCCCGCGGGCTCGAAGTCCATGCCTGGGTTGTAGTCAATCGCGTATGGACATTCACTACCCCACCTCCAGAGACGACTCCGCCACATGTATACAACGCTCACCCTGAGTGGTTCTCTTTAACCGATTCAGGCGAAATGTATGATTCCAGCAACGGAAGTTGGCTGGATCCCGGCCACCCCGAAGTCGAGAATTACCATAAGAACGTGTTTATGGAGATCATCTCCAACTACGATATTGATGGTTTTTGCCTTGATTACATCCGCTATGCTGGTTCAAACTGGGGTTATAACCCCACTGCTGTAGCACGTTATAACGCCGAGTACGGTCTCTCGGGCAACCCTCCAGCCAACGATTCTCAATGGTCAGATTGGCGGCGAGACCAAGTAACCAATATGGTGAAGAGGATATATCTTGAGGCGAAGGCAGTTAAGCCGAATATCAAGATAGGCGCCGCAATTTGGAATAGTTCGACCACAGGCAGAAACACGTATTTCCAGGACTGGGATCTCTGGATGCAAAACCATTGGCTGGACTATGGCGCTCCAATGGCTTATTCCTCCACCAATTCGACGTTCAACTCCTGGGTGGATACATACTATAACCAGCAATATGGCCACCACCTGTATGTAATCCAGGGCTCATATATTAATACAATTAGCAACTCAATGACCCAGATAAGTTATGTACAAAACAAACCAATGCCAGGAGTCCATCTGTACTGCTACCGCGTTACAAATAGCGGCACCGTAGATAGAGAAGGGTTTAAGAGTGCTCTGCTTGCCGGTCCATTTGCTACTTATCAGGATCCTCCAACTATGAGCTGGATTAGCAGTCCAACGCTTGGAATGCTGAAAGGCTTTGTTAAGAATAGCAATGGCGAAGTCGTTTACCCGGCTACTGTAACAATTCAAGGCAAGAGCACCAAAAATAGCGGTACGGGCTTCTATGGCTTCGTAGACCTTACTCCGGGAACGTACACGGCGACTGCAAGTGCCCCGGGTTATACTAATGGCACGGGCCAAGTTACCATTACGGCGGGCCAGGTTGCCACACTAGATATAACCCTCGGCTCAGACACCGCGCCGCCCATAATTTCCAACGTACGTACCTCGGATGTTCGAGCAACAATCGCCAAGATTCTATGGGATACAGACGAAGTTGCTACCAGCCAAGTGGAATATGGGCCTACCTCAACTTATGGGTATCAAACGAGCGAGGATATGACGCTCGTCACTTCTCATACCGTACAACTTACCGGCCTAGTGCCCAGCACTTTGTATCATTACCGGACGAAGTCGAAAGATGCTGCAAACAACCAGGCAGTATCTGGTGACTATACGTTCATGACAGCCTCTTCTGAGGTTGTAGATGATATTATCATTGACAACCCTCAATGTGAGTTGTATGGCTCTTGGTCTACAGGCACTTCCTCGACTGATAAATATGGAACTAACTACTACTACTGCACAACGGCCACCAGCGAAACCAAATGGGCAAAATGGAGGCCAAACATTCTCGTTGGTGGCAATTACGATGTGTACTGCTGGTATCCTCAGGGGAGTAACCGCTCTACGAGGGCGCCATATACCGTTTATTGGAACGGCGGGTCACAGTTGATTGAAGTTAATCAGCAGATTAACGGCGGCCGATGGAATCTGCTGGTCACCTCAAAGCCGCATGTTATTGGGACAACGCAATATACCAAACTCGGGAACGGCACGGGCGAAACGTCGCTTAACGTGATGGCGGATGCTATTAAGTACGTATTTGCAGCTGGTGCTGATACTCAGCCACCAAGTGTGCCAACGAATCTTGGGGGTAATGCGGTTTCGCCCACCAGAGTTGACCTATCTTGGACAGCTTCCACTGATAACGTGGGAGTAGCCGGTTACAAAGTATATCGCAATGGCAGCCAGATTGGCTCCACAGCCGCGACTAGCTATTCTGACACGACTTGCACGGCTGGCACTACCTACACATATACAGTGAGTGCCTATGACGAAGCGCAAAACGAATCGGCACAAAGCAGTCCTGCGGTCGTTTCCACGCCCGCAATTCAAAATCGGAATTACGCGCCCTCGTCGATAACCTTAATAAGAGGCACAGTAGCATCCGGCTCGGTGAGCAACTTGGCGGCGAACGACGCTTCTTACTTAGTAATCAACTCCCAAAGAGTCAGCAATAAGTATTATACGGACTGGTACAGCAATGTCTTTATCTCTGAGGTTCCAAGCCATGTAAGCAAGCTTACCATCACTTATGATGGTAAGTTATCAAGCTCACAGACGCAAAGCCTGCACCTGTGGAACTGGACTACCTCTTCATGGACGCAAATCGACAGCAGAACTGTCGGTACTAGTGATATTACGATTAATTGGAGCACCACTTCTCCTTCTAATTACATCTCGTCAAGTGGTGAAATAAGGCTGCGGCAGTATGTCGACGGCGTTAAGTCTAGCTTTTCATGCTCTGCCGATTTTGTCCAATTTGGAATTGAGTATTGGTAGCAATTCGCGGGGTGGGCTTTGTAACCCACCCCACTTAGACATTCTAAGCTACCAAAGCCTAGAGGTGTTGCAGAAAACAAGATTGTGGGTGAGGTAATTCTTAAGCCCAGCCAGTGATTGCTGGTTAATCAAAGACAAAATTCGCTGGGCTGGGGAATGCTTTGTTTAAACCAGTCTGACTTAAAATCAGACCGAAAAATTCGGTATCGGTCTATTTTATAGGAAGTTGTAGTAAGAAAGGTAGTTTAGCAGTTGCGTTTAGTAGTATTTATACTCATCTTAAGTGCAGCAGTTGTTTGTAGTCTGCAAGGTTTTGTAATTAGCGCAGAAAGGGCGGAAGACGAAGGGAAAGCCGCTTTTTATGAGCGGGTTTTGAAAGACGACCCCGGAAACGTACAGGCTAACGTTTACTTCGCAGATAAAGCCTACCAAGCAGGCAAATTCGCTGATGCCATTGGGTACTACCAGACAGCCCTTGCCACTGAACCCAACAATACCCAGCTAATAATTAAAGCCGCCAAAGCCTACGCATTGGCAAAACAACCCAATGAAGCAGAGGCTATGTATAACAGGGCGCTTTCAGTTGACCCGAAATGTGTTGATGCTCACTATGGCCTTGGTTTGTTGTGTGAGGCAAGGGGGCAATTTAAGGAGGCCGCAGAGCATTTTGCAGTTGTATTTACAGCCCAACCAGACAACGCCGATATCAGATCGCGTTTGGCATATGCGTGGCTTAATATGGGACGCTATGAGGAGGCGGCAAATCTTTTTGAGAAGATTGCAGATAACAACCCATCGGACCCGGTTCCTGTTAAGACACTTGTGCAAATTTACCTAGAAATGAAAAATGGCCCGAAGGCTGAGGCAGTTTTAAAGAAATATGCGGCTGACAATCCAGGAGATTTGTATGCTACGGAGCTTTTGGCGCAGTTCTATGAGGAGCGCGGGCGTTTGGATGAAGCTCTGGAAGCGTTTAGGGAATTTGTGCGGCAGAATCCTGGCAACAGGGATGGCGAGAATGCAATTGGCAATTTCTATCATAGACACAGGCAATTTGACAAAGCTGCCAAAGTATATGAGCAATTGGTAAAGGAGAACCCAAAAGACGAACGCGCGTGGACCAACCTTGTGAATACATATAGGGATTTGGGCCAGATTGAAAAAGCACTTCAGGAAGCGGATAGGTGGATAGCGAACGATCCAAACACGGCGGCCCCATATCGTCTAAAAGCAGCTATTTATAGGGAGCAAAAGCGGTTCAAGGATGCATTGCGGGCGCACGAAAGGAGCAAAGGAGCAGAACAGGGTAGCGTAGATCCTTATTTAGCAATTGCGGAAATCTATTGGAAAGACCTTGGTCAGCTAGACAACGCTCTCCGAGAGTTAAAAGATGCAGCGAGGTTCTTTCCAATGGACCCCATTGTGAAAAGGACGATGGTTGAAATTTACGAAGAGAAAAAGGATTATACCGCGGCAGTTGACATATTGCGCAGCATGGAAATGCTTGACCCAGACAATGTTCAGATTGGGCTGAACATATCGCGGCTTTTGTTGCTAGCTGGAAAGCCACAGGATGCTATTTCCAAATGCCAGAAACTTCTCGAGAAGGACAAGGAAAATCTGGGAATCTATGTGCGCCTTGCCGAAGCCCATGAGCAATTGGGGCAATTGGATGAAGCTATCAAAATCTACCAGAATTCTCCACAAAAGAACTTAGAGGCTCAAGCCTGGGCAACAAGTCGCATATCTGCCGTTAAGGTAAAACAGGGCAAGCTGAACGAGGCTATTGCTGGTTACAAATGGGTGCTTGATAGGTTCCCAGACGCCGATAAGCTGTACTCGGAGATTGTGAATTTAGAAATGCAGCGTGGCAGTATTAGTGAGGCAGTTAAGTATCTCACCGAGCGGTTGAACAGTGGTTTGGAGCGGGAAGCCGCTGTTGAAGCGCTCATTGGCGCGTATGAGCTCCAAGGGTTGAAGCCATTGGAAATAGCCGCAAAAGTGCGCAAAGTCCAAGAGCAGTGTCCCAAAAACAAAACTGTTGCCTCTGTGCTTGTGGATTACTGTGAGCGAAATAAGCTTGAAGAGCTTTTAATCCAATCGTTGGAAGCTCTCATTGAGGCTGACCCTGAGGCAATAGAGCAAAGATGTAAGTTGGCTCAGCTCTATGCCGCCTCTGGTCAAAACGCTCAGGCAATTCAGCATTTGCAGAAGGTTGTTGGCAAATCCGGACACGACGCTGAAAACTATTACTTGCTAGGACAGCTTTTGGAGAAAGTTGGCAAGACGTCAGAAGCGATAGAGGCTTACACCAACGCTTGCGCTTTTGAAAACAAAGAAGCAGAGAAAGCACTTGAAAGGCTTAAAGCCAAAAATAACGGTGCTAAATAAAAAGATCTTTGAAAAGAATACCAGTTTACCTATCATCGGATAGCGATGATAGGGTGGGCCTAGCAGGGGCTTGGTGGCCGTCCCTGCTGGGCACCATAAGGGTGCGAGACCTGGCTTTGGATGCGGGGCCAGGCTTATACCTTGGAGCCGACTCGTTTTGAAGCCGGCTCCAAGGTACCCCTACAGCAAATAGCCGGAAACTAGCACCTGGAATAAGGAGGTGGTGAATTGTTATTCGATTGCTAATGGGCCACTTGTTCGCGAATTTGATGCATAAGTTGAGGAGGAAAAATAAGTGAAGAGATTCAGCATTGTTTTATTGGTGTTGGCAGTGGCTCTTATAGCCGCTCCTACCTACGCGCTGAAAGTCTACTCGAATCCGAGCATCCAGACTAACAACGTGAGCCCCGACGGGACCTACAACGAAGGCTACTCGATGCAGAGCGTGTCGGACCTGTTCTGCGCAAAGTGCGCGAATCGCGGCTTCTCAACAAGGGATAGCAACTGGCTGAGCCTTTCTGCTGCGTGCAGTGATGCAGATGCTTGGAACCCGAACTGCTTCATATCCGAGCATACCAATGCGGCCGGCAGTGGAGGTTGGGATTCCAACCATGGCACGATGGGTTTGTATTACTGCAACAGTAGCTGCCAGTATGATGCTATTGACCGCAGCCTCTGCATTAAGTGCGTCGACAACTGCATTGCACAGTTTGCCACCGCCGGCCGAGGTGCCAAGTGGGGGGCAGGTTACTATGGCGACTACTGCTTCTATGGGTCATATAACCTATATGTGCTGTCTCACACGCCCGACATGAACTCGGTGTTAATTGAGGGTCTGTTCCACACCAATTACGAAGACTGCCAGTTACTGAAGACGTCGAACGGCAGAAACCTTTATGCAGAGGGCCTTTACGTTGGTGTGTGCCAGCAGTATGGTTATGACCCATATCCGTCGCCAGACATTATCATAGACAACACAGATGCTGGTTTCTCATGCTCAGCAAACTGGTCAACCGGCACCATGGCCACCGACAAGTATGGCACCAATTACCGCTTCAGAAGCACTGCTGCTACCAGCGACCCCGCCACCTGGACGCCGAATATCCCAGTAGCAGGCAGCTGGACTATTTACGCATGGTGGACAGCTGGCACCAACAGGTCGCCGAACTCGGCCTATCAGGTGTACTACAGTGGCGGAACCACTAATGTCTACGTGAACCAGCAGACTGACGGAGGCAAGTGGAACGTGCTAACTACGCAGAATCTAGGCACGGGCACAGGTTATCCGGTAAAGAAGTCCTGCTGGGCAACTACTGGCTATGTGGTAATTGCTGATGCCATAAAGTGGCATAAGAACTAAGAGTTCATGCTGAGGCGAGGGACCCCTTGCCTTGTTGGGAGTTGGCAGTTCGGCATGCTAGCCGGCTGCCGCCCTAGGCCCATGCGTTAGTTAAATCGAAGCATTCGGTTTAGCGCGTGGTCCCAGGGTGGGAGCATTTGCCAAACAAAACTCTTATTAAGAAAAATGTTAATTGTTCAAAACCCAGCCGCTCTACTAGGACCGTGCTCTTTGGGAATAGGGCGAGGGCGACGGTTGGCCACCGAAGACTTATCGGCAATAAAAGGAGGTGGGAAATGCATCAGGGCGTTTGGTTTTAAAAGAAACCCGTCCTAAACGGGTCTAAAAGGCAAAAGGGGTTTTGCCTGAATCAATTTTAGAAATTGAAAGGAGAAGATATTTTGAGAAAAACAGCGCTATTAATGTTAACCCTAATTATTCTTTTTGCCGTGGCATCTCAAATACCAACAGATGCTGCAAAGTTTCGAGCGTTTTGGGTAGATGCATGGGGTTCAGGGTTCGAGAACCCAACAGCGACAACGAATATGATAAATTACGTTGACGCATGTAACTGCAATGCGGTTATTCCGGAGGTAAGAAAGCGTTGTGATGCATACTATACTTCAAGCTACGAGCCTACCGGTACAAGTGTTACGCCCCAAGCTGGTTATGACTGCTTGGCAGATATCGTGACCAAGGCGCATAACGCAGGGCTCGAGGTTCATGCTTGGGTGGTAGTGTACAGGGCGTGGACCAGCACTACTGCACCGCCAACGACTAATCCGAACCACGTTTTTAATACCCACCCAGAATGGTTCTCCCTTACCTATTCGGGATCCAAATTCGATGCGGAAAATAACAGCTTCCTAGATCCAGGTCATCCGAGTGTTGAGGACTACAACTGGAGCGTCTTCAGAGAAATAATCAACAACTACAATATTGATGGCTTTGTTTTAGACTACATCCGCTATGCTGGGACGACCTGGGGTTACAATCCCACAGCTGTGGCCCGCTTCAATGCCGAGTATGGAAGGACGGGCACGCCCTCTACGTCGGATACCACGTGGTGTAACTGGCGATGCGACCAGGTAACAAACATGGTAAAGAGGGTCTACCTGGAGGCTAAAGCACTTAAGCCCTCCATAAAAATTGGTGCGGCTGTTTGGAACTCTTCGACCACAGGAAAGAATAGCTACTTCCAGGATTGGGATTTGTGGATGAGCAACCACTGGCTGGATTATGCCAGCCCAATGGCTTATACATCAAGCAACACAACCTTTAACTCGTGGGTGAACACCTATTACAACCAGCAATATGGTCGGCACATCTACGTTGCCCAAGGGTCGTATCTTAACACAATAAGCAACTCAATGACCCAGATTAACTATGTCCAAAATAAGCCTATGCCTGGTGTAGAGTGTTACAACTATCGAGTAACGAACAGCGGCACTGTTGATAGGGAAGGCTTCAAGAGCGCGTTGCTTTCAGGACCATTTGCAACCTATGAGTCAGTCCCAACGATGTCGTGGATTAGCAGCCCGACTTATGGCATGCTAAAGGGTAAGGTGAAGGATTCGAGCGGCAATCCCATCTATCCTGCAACTGTTACTATTCAGGGCAAGAGTACTAAGAATAGCGGCACGGGCTTCTATGGCTTCGTTGATTTGTCAACGGGAACTTACACAGTTACCGCTAGTGCAACAGGATACAACACCGCCAGTGCGAATGTAACTATCGTCGCCGGCCAGGTCAAGACCGTTGACTTTACGCTAACTCCTAGTGGTGGCGGTGGCACGGAGATCATTATTGACAACTCAGACAGTGGTTTCTCCTGTTCTAGCAATTGGTCGACTGGTACATCTGCAACGGACAAGTATGGGACAAATTATCGCTATAGGAGTACTGCGTCGACGAGTGACCCTGCCACCTGGACTCCCAATATTCCTAGCTCCGGTACTTGGGCGGTGTACGCATGGTGGAGCCAGGGAACAAATAGATCTTCGAGTGCACCCTATATTGTTTACTACAGCGGCGGTAGCACCACCGTTTACAAAAACCAACAGACGAGCGGTGGTCAATGGAACCTTTTGACCACTAAAACTTTTGGTACCGGAACAGGCTATCCGACTCAATTGTCTTGTTGGACCACCACAGGCTATGTGGTTATTGCAGATGCCGTGAAATGGGTTAAGCAGTAAGCAACACCCTAATTGCTAGAGGAGCCTATGGAGAGGCTCCTCTAGCAGGCAGTTTAGGGAGAAGGTGATTGAGATGAAAGGATGCTTAAACGTAATTTTAATAACATCTGTACTATTTTTAGTCGCTATTCTGCTCCTTAATCCGGGGCAGAGTTTTGCAGCAGAACATCGTGCTTTCTGGGTTGATGCCTGGGGGTCTGGATTCGAGAATCCAACCGCCACCACGGCAATGATCAATTACGTTGATGCTTGTAATTGTAATGTTGTTCTAGTGGAAGTCCGAAAGCGTGCAGACGCATATTATACGTCGTCTTATGAGCCGATTGGTTGGAGCATTACACCTCAAGCTGGCTATGACCCCCTTGCAGATATAGTTACAAAGGGACATGACGCTGGTTTAGAAGTGCATGCTTGGGTAGTGGTCAACAGAGCGTGGACAAGCACTACACCACCACCTTCGACTACCCCACAGCATATTTTCAATGCGCATCCTGAATGGTTCTCGCTGACCGATTCGGGTTCGATGTTCCAGGAAGACGGCTGTAGTTGGACCGACCCGGGTCATCCTGAGGTTGAGAATCATTACAGTAACGTGTTTCGGGAAATTGTGCAGAACTACAATATAGATGGCTTATGCCTTGATTATATTCGATACGCTGGTACTAATTGGGGTTACAACCCTACCGCGGTTGCTAGGTATAATGCCGAATATGGACTGCAGGGAAATCCTTCTCCGAATGACACCCAATGGTCCAACTGGCGGCGTGACCAGGTAACAAACGTTGTCAAGAGAACCTATCTAGAGGCTAAGGCAATCAGGCCTAGCATTAAGGTGGGTGCAGCAGTATGGAGCACTGCCTACACCGCAAATACGTATTATTTCCAGAACTGGGACCTTTGGATGTCAAGCCATTTCCTTGATTACGCGGCTCCTATGAATTACTTGACGGATAACAACCAGTTCAACTCCGAGAATCAGGACAATATCACGCGACAGTATGGACGGCATGTTTATATTGCTCAAGGTTCATACCTTAATACTATCAGCAACTCAATGACCCAGATAAGTTCGGTCCAAAGTATGGGCTTCCCGGGCGTGCAGTGTTATTGCTATCGTGTGACGAATAGTGGCACCGTTGATAGGGAAGGCTTCAAGAATGCGTTGCTTTCAGGACCGTTCTCGACCTACCAAAGTGTCCCGACAATGTCGTGGATTAGCAGTCCGACTAAGGGCATGCTCAAAGGTTTTGTGAAGAATTCAAGTGGTGTTCCCGTCTATCCTGCTACTGTTACCGTCCTGGGGGCGAACGTGTCCACGAAGAATAGCGGGGCAGGTTTTTATGGGTTTGTTGATCTTAACCCAGGTACCTATACGGTTGTTGCAAGTAGCCCGGGCTACACAAACGGCCAAGGTCAGGTAACCATCACTGCTGGACAGGTATCGACATTGGACCTGACGCTTGGTGTAGATTCAGCACCGCCAATAATCTCGAACGTTCGCACAAATGACGTCCGCGCAACAATTGCGCAGATCCTTTGGGATACCGATGAGGCTTCCACAAGCCAAGTGGAGTATGGGCCAACCTCCACGTATGGTTATCAAACGACCGAGAACATGACCCTAGTTACATCGCATACCGTCCAACTGACTGGGCTTACGCCGAGCACGACTTATCACTACAGGGTCAAGTCCAAAGATGGTGCTAACAACCAGGCGGTGTCGGGAGATTACACATTCGTTACCGCTGCGTCTGAGGTTGTTGATGATATTATCGTAGATAACCCGGCTTGTGAGTTATACGGCTCATGGTATACGGGTACTTCAGCAACCGACAAGTATGGTTCTGACTATTACTACTGCAGCACGGCGACCAGTGAAACAAGATGGGCTAAATGGACGCCTAATGTGTTGGTACGTGGAACTTACAACACCTATGTATGGTACTCCCAAGGCACTAACCGGTCTGCCATGGCTCCATACACCGTCTACTATTATGGCGGTTCTCAGTCGGTGAGCGTTAATCAACAGACTAACGGCGGCACGTGGAATCTAATTTCAAGCAACAAGAGGTTCGACCCAGGCACCGCTCAGTATGTAAAACTAGGCAATGGCACTGGTGAAAGCTCTCAGGTGGTCATTGCCGATGCAGTTAAGTTCGTCTACACCGGTGCGATAGATATTCAGCCGCCTAGTGCTCCGACTAATCTAAACGCTGTGTCGGCATCAACAAGCCAGATTAACCTGAGTTGGACAGCATCAACGGATGATGTTGGAGTGACCGGTTACAAGATTTACCGCAATGGTTCGTACTTAACTTCTGTGACCGGAACAAGCTACTCCAACACAGGCTTGTCGGCAGGAACGTCTTATACCTATTATGTGAAGGCTTATGATGCTGCCGGCAACGAGTCGGCCGCTAGCAATAGTGACACGGCTACCACATGGATTATCTTGGATAATCCATCGGCTACATATACCGGTACATGGACGACCGGAACATCATCAACCGATAAGTATGGGACCGACTATCGATTTGCTTCTACTGCTTCAAGCGAAACCGCTACTGCGAAATGGACTCCGACCATTAATTCAGCGGGTAGCTATAATGTCTACGTTTGGTATCCGCAAGGTAGCAACCGTTCAACCAAGGCACCGTACACGGTTTACTATAGCGGCGGAAACGTGACAATTCAGGTAAACCAGACTACCAACGGCGGCAAGTGGAATCTGATAACTACAAAGAGCTTCGCAACTGGTACAACAGGCTACGTCAAGCTAGGCAATGGAACCGGAGAAAGCTCAAAGGTTGTCATGGCTGATGCTGTACGTTGGACTAAGGTCGAATAAACGCCGAGTACTCAGCACGGCGCGAGGGGCAGATCGCATGCCCAACTCCATGCGATCTGCCCTAGGAATACGGAGGACAAATATGTATAGAATCAAGTTCTTGAAGATGGTTTTTTCGCTGTGGTTGATAGCGGCATTTGTTTGCTTGTGTGGCAATGCTGGATTGGGGGCTGATGCTAATAAGCTTTATGGGATTCATTGGTGGGGACATACTCAAGGAATAGGTGTGGATACTGCTCCAAGGAGCCTGTTGGATGTGCCGACGTATTCAGCTTGGGATACAGAGACAGTTCTCACTCACAGCGATTACTGGTGGGGACCTTCATATTTCACTGATCTTTATTCTACCCTCTATGGGTGGAACGTGAGCTTAATTACAAGGGTTGATTATACCTGGAATGATACCGTTCCCGCGCCTAGCGACCCTAATTATTCAAGCTGGCCGTCGGTAGTTGTAGATAACGTGGTTAATGTGCTTAAAAACCAGAGCCATATCTGGATAGTAGGTAATGAACCAAACATCCTGTGTGCTGAGGGAAGCTTGTGGCCTGATAGGAAGATTCAGCCAGCGCAGTATGCCCAGGTATATCGTAGCGTTCGGAATGCGATACACCAGAGCGCAAGTGTTGGTCCTCCTGGACAGCATATAGTTTTGCTAGCGGGACCCAGCTATGGTCCTGTGGAGGGCGTGCGGTGGATGGCAGGTAAGGATTATCTTGCCCAAACTCTCGACAATCTCTCACCAAACGAAGTGGATGGGTTTGCTCTTCATGCCTATGGTTGGACCCTATCAGAGTTCCAAGATCAATATCGCACCCAAATTCGAATCATCGACCAAAAAGGCTTTGGCAACAAACCCATTTGGATTACGGAATTTGGCCGGTATACCATCGATGACAATGATGAGCAGAATAGCGCCCAATTTGTTAGGGATGCATTTGCGGACGTAAATGCATGGAACCAGACGCCAGGTAATCGAGATATAATCGGCATGACATGGTTTGTTTATGACTGCAATCAGCAGGCTAGTGGTGGTTGGAACAATTGGGCAATTGAGTATTGGAAGGACCATGGTTTCCCCAGCGGAGATTCGCGCGACCTCTTCACTGCCTTTCAGCAGGCGGTTGATCAACGGTATGCTGCGGGTACTTGGGGAAATCTTGAGTTTATTGTGGATAATCCATCCGCTACTTTTGCCGGTACATGGTATACGGGAACATTGGCCACCGATAAATACGGTTCGGATTACCGGTATGCAACCACAGCGCCGAGTGAAACGGCAACTGCAATTTGGCGGCCGAACATCACCATGGCGGGTGACTATGATGTCTATGCATGGCATTCTCAGGGGAGTAATAGGTCTACTGCGGCGCCGCATACTGTGTATTGGAACGGCGGCTCTCAAACAGTGAGCATTAACCAAACAGCCAATGGCGGACGCTGGAACGTTTTGGTGAGCTCCAAGCCGTTTGCCACAGGGACGAATGGCTATGTGAAAGTTGGTAATGGCACAGGCGAGTCGGGCAAAGTCGTTATGGCCGACGCAGTGCGATTTATGTGCCTTCAGCCCGTAGACCTCATAGTTGATAACTCAGATGCCGGATTTAGTGCGTCAGCCAACTGGAGCACTGGAACGATAGCGAAGGACAAATATGGCCCAAACTATAGATTTAGGCAAACGCAAGCTACGAGTGACCCAGCGACTTGGACGTTTAACCTGCCAGTGCCTGGAAGGTATGAGGTGTATGCTTGGTGGTCGGCAGGCACTAATAGGTCGGCTACTGCGCCTTACATTGTGTACTACAGCGGTGGCTCGCAGACTGTGGTTAAGAATCAGCAAACGAGTGGCGGCACGTGGAACAGCTTGGGTGCTTGGGAATTCGCTAGCGGGAGCAATCAGGTGAAGCTTTCCTGCTGGACTACAACAGGCTACGTTGTTATTGGAGACGCTGTGCGAATGGTTTTGCGCTGAAATGCTTGTTTTACAAGCAGTTAGAAGGCGGGATTAATTAGGTTTTCAATCTGGCGAAGCCTCTTGGAATAAATTGAAATATCATAAGCTCGGCTAACAGCCGGAAGGAGAGGAGGTGGTGTTTAGAGAAGAAGGGATATTAATTCAAAATAAACGTAATTTTAAAAATTAGAAGGAGGATTTGAAAAATGAAGGTACTTAGCATCATTTGTCTTGCTCTGCTTTGCTCGTCGGTGGCATTTGCCGGCGTTGCTGGGCAGAAGATATGCATCGACCCGGGCCATGGCGGCTCGGACCCAGGTGCTGTAGGATTCGGGCTAGAGGAAGAGGACGTCAACCTTGATATTGGTCTCAGGGCTCGGGATCTATTCCAGCTTGACGGCGCTACGGTCATTATGACCCGAACGTCAGACGTATACGTGTCGCTGCAGGGCCGCTGCGACATCGCCAACAACAATGGTGCGGACAGGTTCCTCTGCACCCATTGCAACGCTCACAGCGACAGTAGCGCAAACGGCACAGAGACTTTCTGCTGTGCAGGATGTAGCGCCACGTCATATGATCTCCGGAATAAGATTAATCCGGAGATGGTTTCCCATATGCAGACGGTCAATAGAGGTTTGAAGACTGCCGACTTCTATGTGCTTGTAAATACCAACATGCCGGCAATCCTGTGCGAGGTGGCCTTCATAACCAACGCCGCAGACAATGCTAAGCTTGCAAGCGGAACATGGCGACAGGAAGCAGCAAGGGCTTACCTGCACGGCACGCAGAGCCACTATGGCGAAGTGCCGCACGATCCAGTGAGCGACATTATAATTGACAATAGCTCCGGCTCATTCTCCTGTTCAGCCAATTGGGCTACCGGCACAAGCGCGGCAGACAAATATGGAAGCGACTATCGCTGGAGAAGCACAGCTGCGACCAGCGATCCAGCTACTTGGACGCCTAACATACCTGTAGCAGGCAGCTGGACGGTTTACGCATGGTGGTCTGCCGGCACCAACAGGTCGCCAAACTCGGCTTATCAAGTGAATACGACGAGTGGCGCCGTCAATGTTTACGTGAACCAGCAGACCAACGGCGGCCAGTGGAATTCGCTTGGCACGTTTAACCTCGGAACCGGCGGTTATTGGGTCAAGAAGTCTTGCTGGGCATCCACTGGCTATGTTGTTATAGCAGATGCCATTAAGTGGCATAAGAACTAGTCTAGTTTAACTGGACCTTGTGGGGGCAGGCTTTGTCTTGCCCCCACACAAAGGACATAACTTAATCTGTATGGCTACTCTGTCTGAAGCGGAATAGGGCATATTACAGAATCAGTTAGGGCGGAAAGAATCGGCAAACTGACGAAGGTTTATATGCTACCAATCAAAAAGCGGGAGATTTGCATGAAATATTTACAGTTATTTTTGATAGTAAGTTGTCTAATATATGTTTTCATTATGCCGGCATGTGCTCAAAGGGTAGAGCTTCTCAAAGAAGAGGGTGGTGCTGTCGAGAATCCGCCTGAGAGCCTCCAGCTTGAATACAAGTTCAAAGTAGGTGATGTTCGAAAGTATGACATCAACATCGATGGCGAAGGCATGATGAGGCTGCCGGGCCAAGACGAACAATCAAAGTTGGAAGCTCGAACAACAATGAGAGTCGTTCAGCATGTAATTGCTCAACTCCCTTCGGACGGGGGCTGGCGTATTGAGTGGGATACAATTAAAGCCACACTGCTCATACCAGAGTTCGGCGAGATATTTATGACAGTTCCACATATCGAATATGAGGTGGATAAATATGGTAAGGTTAAAAAGCTCAAGGGCCTTGACGAACTTGCCGTTTGCCCTGGACTGCCTCAGCAGAAAACCTTAGGCAATGTCCTTAACCAACTGCCTTTTGGAGGATTTCCTCGGAAGGAAATAAAGCCCGATGAAACTTGGGAAGACTTGTATGAGATTCAGATTCCAGGTCAGCAAGCTACTAGGATAAAAGTAAAATCAAGGCTAATGGGCTTTGAGAGAATTCGAAACTTCGATTGCGCCAAAATTGAAACCACCTACGAAGCACCATTCACTCTAGATTTGAGCAAGCTCCGAAAATCTGATAAGGCAGCAAAAACTTCGGAAATAAAAGACAAGCCTGAAGAAAAATTAACCAGCGAATCTGAGAATAAACAGCCACAAAAGCCGCAAATTATTTCTGGAACAGAGACAGGCAGTGTCTGGACCTACTTTGCATATAAAGAGGGCTTCACAGTTCAAGTTTATGCACAAGTAGACTTGCATGCAGACATCCAAGATGACAAAGAATCAACCGCGGTTAAACCCATTGACACCAGGGCGATTGTGCCAGTAGGGGATGAATCTCCAGATACCCACAAAATAGAGCACGATGTGGACTTAAGATATTTGACAGTATGCTTGCTTGTGCCTGAAGACGATGAAAAGGAGGAGCAAACAAAGGATGAGAAGTGAGCCTGTCTATAAGCGCAATTTAATTTTACCGATTTTGTTTTTGTTTGTTTTCATGGCTGTGCCGGTTTCTGCATTTCAATTGGGCGAGGGTGTTGCTCTTCCAGTGCCGGTTCCAGGCTTGTTCAACGTGCCAAAGTGGGCGCCAGATGGAAGCGGCTTAGCATTCACAGGCGAACGCTATACTGGTTTATATTACACAGACCTGGCTGGCAACGTCTCGGTGATATCTGATGCGAAGCTTGCGGGATGGCGCTATCAATGGTCCCCCGATGGCCAAAGCTTGATATATAGGATTCGTAGCGAAGATGGGATGGGTTTGGCACTAATGCAGGCGAAAAGAGGAGAGGCTGGTTCGAAGCAGCTCACTCCTTTTCTGAACGATTTGTTTCCACCAAGATGTGGAAAGGATGGGATAACCTATAGGTCTGGCGACGAACTCATCACATTGGACGAGGAAGGCAACGTAATCTCAGTCCACAGTTTGTCCCAAGGACGAGGTGTTATGTCGCGGGTTATGAGCGTGGCGGCAAATCTTATGCTTGGCAGAATTACGGGGGCGACTTTCACTAGTTTTGCTTGTGCGCTTTCCAGCGAGGCGGCAGATGGCAAGCCAGGAAGCGGTGTCTATGTGGATTCTGAGAGCCAGATATGGATTGTTGATGAAAATGGCAACCGTCGAAAGCTTATCGACGTTGAGGGCGAACCAGGGTACTGTCCTCCGACTGAGTCACCGCAAGGAGACAAATATTGTGTAGAGGGATATAGTGGCAACCTTTATGTAGTTGATCCAAGGGGAGGCACCCCAGTTAATTTAGGCGAGGGGCACAACCCATCATGGTCGCCGGATGGAAGATATGTAATTTTTGAGGTAACAACGGATGATGGGCATATAATTACTTCATCGGACCTCTGGATTGCTAGCATAGACGGTAGCCAAAGATTTCAGCTTACTAGTACGCCTGGCATTGAAGCGGACCCATCTTGGTCGCCCGACGGTAAGTATATTGCTTATATTTTGGACGGCAAGATTTATATTGCTCCAATTGAGCCCTAAGGTAAGCAGTGGTGCTAAAAGGATTAGGCTCCAATTGCTGAGAGGCAATTAGCTTAAATGCGAACCAAACCACATGGATGTGTATAAGTTAATAAGTTACACGTATAACCTTAAGCTGAGAGGAGGGATGTAAAAGGTGAAAAGAGCTATCGCAATTTTTTGCACATTGTTGCTTTGCCTCCTTTCGGCTGCATTGCTTCCAATCAGAGCCGAAGACACTGGTGCAAAAAATGAAAAGATAGAAAAGGTAGAGAATCCACCGGCTAGCGTCAACCTTGAGTACAAATTCAAGGTAGGCGAGATGCGCAGATACAACATGACGATAGACGCCTCGGGTGTTTTTGCATTGCCAAAGGGAACGAATGAGACAGAATTTAAAACGCACACTCGGCTGACTGTTATACAACATGCAACGGCTTACCTTCAAAAAGAAGATGTTTGGAAGCTTGAATTGGACGTTCTCAGTGCAATCCTTTCAATTCCTAACTTTGGCGAAACTTTGATGACCTTCCCGCCACTCGACCTAGAAGTAGATAAATATGGGCAAGTTCGAAAAATAAAAGGAATTGAGGAGTTGAAAACCAGTGGCTTGCCGAAGGATAGAACTATAGAAAACATCCTAAGCCAGCTGAAGTTTCTTGGTTTACCACAAAAAGAACTTCATGTCGGGGATACTTGGGAACAGGAATACCCTATTGAGGCGCTTGACCAATCGGTAACAGTGAAAACGGTCTCAAAGCTGGTTGGTTTTGAACGCGTTGATGGGATAAATTGCGCAAAAATTGAGAGCACATTCGAAGTGCCATTTAAGTTTGAGATGAAGAAGAGTGAGGATTCTGCAACCAAAAGTTCTTCTACAAAGGAGGCGCCAAAGAGATTTCTTGTTGGCACTGAAAAAGGGGAGCATGTGACCCATTTTGCATATGAGGAAGGCAAAGTAATACGCGCGCAAGCCACTATAACACTTGTCGCGGATATTCAGTCAGAAGGTAGCGAGTCGGATAAGAATAATTCCACGTCTACCTTAAATAAAGAGGGTTCCGCCGAAGAGCGGCATGACCTCAACATCAAATATATTTTGGTTTCAAAATTCGATCCTGAGCTTCCCATAAATTTGGAGGAAAAAGAATGAGAGCAATGCATGCGGTTTTAATGCTTGGTCTGGCGACTTGCTTAGTTGTACTACCTGCTAGTGCTTTTCAGCTTGGTACTGGAATCGCGCTTCCTCTGCAAGGTCAGTTTGTTAGTCCTGTTTGGTCGCCCACCGGCGAAGGTCTTGCTTTGGCTGGAGACCGGTTTCAAGGGCTTTACTATACTGACTTGATGGGCAATCTAAAGGTAATCTCTGATGCATCGCTTTCGGGATGGAAATTCTCCTGGTCGCCTGACGGCCAGGCGCTTGCGTATAGAATGCGGCCAAGTGACGACGATGTAGCAATGGCTGCTATGGTAGCTGGCATGGATGGGAAAGTTCAGCAGGTTTCTCCTTGGGAAAACGATTTACTACCGCCGAAGTGGGGCAAGGATGGCTTAACATATCGCTCAGGTGATGAACTTGTTACGGTTGATAAGGATGGAAATGTTAAGAGCACATACAGCCTTACGCAAGGTCGGGGGTTGTTATCGAAAATTGTAAACATCTTCGGCACATTTATGCTTATGGATGTAACAGGGGCTACATTTGCTGCTTATGGGTCCCTTTTAAGTGTAGAACAGGCGGAAGTAAAGCCTCCAGTGGGAGTGTATGTTGATTCTGATAACCAGCTTTGGGCTATTGATGAGAACGGCAATCGCAAGAAGTTACTGGAGGGTGAGGATGAAGCAGGCTTCAACATGCCAGTGGAGTCGCCCGACGGGGATAAGTACGCGGTTGAAGGTTTTGGCGGCAAGATATACGTTGTTGATAAGAAGGGCGGATTGCCAGTTGACCTAGGTCCTGGAAGTAATCCCTCATGGTCGCCGGATGGAAGATATTTAATTTATGAAGTTACATCTGACGATGGCCATTCCATTCTTTCGTCCGACCTGTGGGTTTCAAGTGTTGATGGGCTTGAGCGATATCAGCTTACCAACACGCCCGGGATAGAGTCATGGCCAAGCTGGTCGCCAGATGGAAAGTACATCGCTTACGTAGTTGACGGCGTTGTATATATTGCTCCAATCCAACCCTAATGGATTTGGAGCTATGCAAGCAGAGGAGGTGGTCTATGAGTTAAGAGAACGTATGTAGGGTACAATGTGCCTATTTTGCGGAAAACTGGAAAAGGAGGAATTTGTAAGTGAGAAAGGTGCTAACTATAATTTGCATGCTGGCGCTTGTGATTTGTCTTGCTTCTGGCGTCAGCGCCCACCTTACGGAGAAGAAAATCTGCATCGACCCGGGTCATGGTGGCTCGGACCCAGGCGCAGTAAGTGGTGGTTATGAAGAGGAAGACATCAACCTTGCAATTGGTAACAGGATGAATGTTCGCTTCATTAATGATGCGGCTTCAACAAAAATGACAAGGACAAGCGATGTCTACGTTTCTCTCTCAAGCAGATGCTCAATAGCCAACACATGGGGAGCAAATAGGTTCGAGAGCACCCACTGCAATGCCTTCAGCAGCAGCACGGCTAACGGTACGGAGACCTACTGCTGCCCTGGGTGCAGCACCTACTCCTATGACCTGCGCAACAAGGTTAACCCTGAACTCGTTTCCCATATGGGAACAGTAAATAGGGGTGTAAAGACAGCTTCGTTCACAGTGCTGACCGGGACAACGATGCCTGCAATTCTGGGCGAGGTTGCGTTCATAACCAACACCGCCGACCGCAACAAACTCATAAGCTCGACATATCAGGATTATGCAGGCATTGCGTACCTGCATGGAACGCAGAGCCACTATGGCGTAACCCCGCACACCCATTAATCTAAATCTCTAGGGCTTTTGGTGGGCGGAGGCCACAGCCTCCGCCCACTTTTTATTGCAGGAATTGAATTTGCTTTCTCTGAAATACCCTATTGGCAAGAGTTTATGAGATTTTTAGGAGGGTTAGCCGATGATTGGTCTTACAAGTCTAGCTTCCTTGCCGAGGCTGCGTGATTATACGAGCCACCGCATATCAAGTTGGGATACAACTGGCGGAAATGCCGACATGTGGCGCATTGACCCTGGCGAGAAGAGAATTCTAGCCGAAATCGAGGGACCAGCGTGCATTAAGCACATATGGATGACACTGGGCATCAAACAAGAAGATTACGTTCGCCGAATAGTGCTGCGCATGTATTGGGATGATTGCCCAGAACCGAGCGTTGAGTGTCCAATTGGCGACTTTTTTGGCATGGGGCATGGAATGCGCAAGAACTTTGTGACCCTGCCACTTCAAATGAGTCCCCAGAATGGAAAGGGATTCAATTCTTGGTGGCCAATGCCATTTAAGAAAAAGGGAATAATTGAGGTCGAGAATCAATCGCCAGAAACATACAGTCATTATTTTTATATTGACTACGAAAAATATCCGTCGCAGGAAGCGGTCGAAGACCTTGCATATTTTCATGTTCAGTGGCGGCGTGAGGCTGACACACATGGCTGGGCGTTCGAGGAGGGTTTGAGGCGCGAAGATTATGCGGAGACTCCTCGAATGAAGCATCCGAGTGCTGAGGGCAACTATGTCATTTGCGACGTTGAAGGCGACGGTATCTACTGCGGCGCCCATCTCGATATTGACTGCTTCCAGAGAAATCCCAACGATTGGTATGGCGAGGGAGACGATATGGTCTTCATTGATGGCGAAAAATGGCCGCCATCGCTTCACGGAACAGGTACAGAAGATTGGTTTAACTGCGCATATTGCCCAACCCAGGAGTATAATGCGCCATATCATGGGATTATCCTCTATAGCGGAAATGAAAATTGGCGTTGGAAAGGGAAGAACACAGTTTACCGTTACTACATAGAAGACCCCATCCGATTTAGGAAGAGCATTTTGGTGACGATTGAGCATGGACATGCAAACAAGTTAAGCAATGACTATTCGAGCACTGCGTATTACTATCTGACTAAACCCAAGCGTGGCGGGCCTGAGCTTCCGCCAGTAGAAGAGCGCCTTCCGAGGCCAAATGAGCCTGTGTATGAAGGCAAGCGATAGTTGAGATGAGTAGGTGAATTTCTACCTAAAAGTGTTGTGGGGCTTACGAAAGTGTCCGCGTGGACGCAATAATTAAAAGACTGCGGATTAAAGTTTTGCTAATGATTTTGGCTATGGCCAGCATACCAGCGGTGTGCGAGATATGACAAATCTATGCAAGAGGTTTTTTGCCAGTGGTGCTGGTTCATTTTAAAAAACTTTGCTGCTATTCGCTTGGACCGTGTATCCTTAGAATGTATGCAAATTTTGTTGGATCTAGCTTTGAGTCATTTAAACCGGCTTAAGGCTATTAAGTATATCGCTGATGCTTACGTCAGCACCGGCAACAACGGTATCGGCGGCGCCATAGTAAATGCTTAAGGTGTCGCCCCTTGTTAGTGCTCCACATGTGAAAACCACGTTTGGCATGAAGCCTTGTGTTTCATAGGGCGCCTCCGGACGCATGATAGGCTCGATACTTTTTGCAAGAATCTTATACGGTTTGTCAAGATCTAGGAGGAGCGCTCCAAGGCAATAATAATGGTTTTCGGTTGCCGCATGATATATTTCTAGCCAACCGTGCTCTGTTCGAATGGGTATGGCTCCACCGCCTACACGTCCGCTGTCCCAGCTGCCGCGCTGCACGCCAAGAAGGAAGCGATGATCTCCCCAATGGAGAAGATCGTGTGAGTGCGCGAGCCAAATATTTGGCGTGCCGATATATCGCGGCACAGGTCTGTGTAGCGCAACATACTTGCCGCCAATTTTTTCTGGAAAAATACAGACGTCTAAGTTCTCAGGGCAGAATATTATGCCTTTCTTTTCGAAATGTTCGAAGTCCTGAGTGACCGCCAAGCTTGTGCATATTCCTGTTGGAGAGACGCTTTTATAGGCAATGTAGTATAAGCCATCAATTTCTGTAATTCTTGGGTCTTCTACACCGTAAACTTCTGAAGGCCGATCTGGAAAAATTGCAGGCTTGGCATCCGCCGTAAAGCGCCTGCCGTCTTTGCTTCTTGCAATGCGAAGATGCGATATTGTTGTTAGAAACACTTGCTCCGAGGTGCGGATGACCCGCGGGTCCGAAAAATCCGCGTTCGGATCGTTGCGGTTGAACTCGAGAATCTCAATACATGTGCTTTCGTCCTCGCATTTCAGAGTTGGTACGCGAACGGTATTTTCGTCTCCAACTGCACGCTCGGCGACTCTCAGCAGAAGTATTATCTCATCTTTATACTCCGCCACGCCCGCGTTGAATGCGCACGCAACTTCAAAATCAGACCTCGATGGAGGCACGTCTTTGGGTGTGATTAATGGGTTTTCTGGATAACGCACAATTTTCATTGCAGTTGCAACATAGTCCTTGGGAATAATGAACGAATGGGATTATACCATGATTTGAAGGATTCATACAGGGGATATCCGCAAGAATGTTACGTGCGCGAATTTTCCGCCGTTATTTGTTCGCGCCCAATTAGTGAAGGAATCTTTCTCGTTGTTGGCAGGAGCACTCGGCCAATGATCTTTTCCGTCTCGACGGGACCGAAGTATCGGCTGTCAAGTGAAAGCCCCTGAGCATCTCCGACAACATAGACACAGCCCTGCGGTACACGCACTTTCTTGAATTTTACTACATTTGGAAGCTTGCCATAAAGTTCTTGAAGCTGGTCTAATTCTGAAGTTGGAATAACATACCTGGTATGCAACGGACTGTTATCCTTGGGGTATTCAAGAAGCCATAATATTTCGCCTGGGCTGCCAACTACGCGCTTGACGCACATTTCCCCGTTCCATTCGAAGACAACTACGTCGCCTTTTGCCGGCGGGTAATGCTTATAGGAACGTATTTCCATAAGAAACGGATGGTTGGGCTTGAGTGACGGCATCATCGAATCCCCGACAACAATGCCAAATCGGTAGGGCGACATGCGCCATCCAATTGCTACCAAACCAAGCATGGCAACTACTGCGATGAGCCGGACGTTTCCCGTTTTGTTGTTCTCACATGCCAGGCGAAAGCTTGATGACCGCAAGACGTCTGGTTTGTACTCACAGGCCATGATTTCACCTCTGCGCCTGGGGGTTCACGTTTTGTATCTTCATGAACCTTAGACGATTAAGGAAGTCTTACGGTTTCATCATTCCATAAAAAAATTACAATTTTCCAAACATTGACACCGATGAGCAGCACTGGTATAGTTTTCAAGGTGGTGACCCATTAAGCGCCATCGTTTTGAGGAAGAACTAGCCTTATGGATGCAAAAATATCCTCTTTAATTGACCAATGGTCGAATAATGCAACAAGCCTTCTTGCCAATCTCATTTCCTTCCGAAGTACGGTGGGCAATGAGGGCGAGGTTCAGAGGTTCCTTGCTGATTATATTTGCGAACTTGGTTTCGAGCCTCGCCTTGTCCCAATACATCCAGGCATTGAGATGGACCCCGATTATACGCTAGTGCCAAATCACAAGGGTTATGAAGGCCGCGCAAATCTCGTTTTCACACTTCCCGGCAATGGCAAAGGGAAAAGTATTATCTTAAACACTCATGTGGATGTGGTTCCTGGGCCAGACGAGCTTTTTAGCCCACGAGTTGAGAATGGCGTTATTTATGGGCGCGGTGCTGTTGACGCAAAAGGCCATGTAGCTACAATCATTCAGGCTCTAGTAGCTCTTAGAGATGCCGGTGTAAGGCTTAGCGGCGATGTGATGGTTCAGTTTGTAATCGAGGAAGAGGCAGGTGGCAATGGTGCACTTTCGGTAATTCTTGATGGTATGAGGGCTGATGGCGTGGTTGTAATGGAATCAACCGATTTCGGCGTAAGGCCAGCTGGACGCGGGGCAGTATGGTTCAAGCTTGCCATCGAAGGCAGATCCACTCATATGGGGCGTTGGCGCGATGGCGTGAATGCGATTGAGAAAATGATGGATGCGATTCGCGTGCTCCAAAAATACGAACAAAAGCTTGTGGCTGAATCCGGGGGCGATCCTTTGTTTCCCGATACAGAGGCAAATGTCAAAGTAAATATCGGCACAATCCAGGGTGGCGAGTGGCCTTCTATGGTGGCAGGCAATTGTGTGATAGAAGGCGGTGTCGGTTTCCTGCCTAATAAACGATTAGCAGATATCAAGGCGGAGGTCAAAGCTGCGCTCGAAGCAGGCGTTGATGATTGGACTCGCAACCACTATACCCTTGAGTTCACGCGCCTTCATAACGAGGCTTACCGCATGCCACCAGACCACCCGCTGGCGCAGGAGCTTTACAAATCAGCAATTTCATTGGGCGCAAAGTCCGATGTTACAGGAATGACGGCATCGTGCGATGCGCGCCTTTTCTGGCATAGAGGTGGTATGCCCACGGTTGTATTCGGACCAGGAAAGTTTCCTTACGCCCATGCGCTCGACGAACAAATCACAATAGATGAGATAGCGCTTGGTGCGAAGATCTTGGCAGATTTTCTTATTCGCTGGTGTGGAACCTAGAGAAATACGATTGCCTTGTAGTTTAATATACATACGCTTTGGTATCTTGAGCATCGGAGTAGAACTTGGGTTTTGTTAGGAAGAACGGATACGCTAGTGGTTCGGAAATTTCAGGAGTCTTTTGCGGTAGAATGGGGTTCAGAAACTTTTTGTTCTTTCGGAGGTTAGCATGGCAGTAAAGATTGCAGTAGTGGGGGCAGGAAAGTTCGGCGAGGTCCATTTAAAAATCTTCAAACAGCTGGAAATGGATGGCGTTGCTGAGCTGAAAGGTTTTTCCACTATCAAGCAGGAGGAGATTGACCGTAACGAGCCAATCTATGGAGTCAAAGGCTATCTTGATTATAAAGAGATGCTGGAAAAGGAAGATCTTGACGCAATTACTGTGGTGACTCCCGACTTCCTCCACCGCGAAATTGCCGTGTACGCCGCGAATTGCGGCAAGCACGTTCTATGTGAAAAGCCGCTCGATGTCACAGTTGAGGGCTGTGACAAAATGATTGAAGCGGCAAGGAAAAACAATGTAATTCTGCAGGTGGATTTTCATAAGCGTTATGATCCCGACCATATGGCGGTCGAGGCGGGTGTTCGTGCGGGGAAGCTAGGGGATATCCTATATGGCCATTGCTATATGGAAGACCGAATTGAGGTGCCAGTTGATTGGTTTCCACATTGGGCGCCACATGGCTCGCCGCTCTGGTTTCTAGGCAGTCACTTTATAGACTTGATGAGGTGGATTATAAAGTCTGACGGTGAATCTGTTTGGGCAAAAGGTAGCAAGAAAAAGCTCCTTGGCGAGTTTGGCATAGATATGTATGATTCGGTGAGTGCACTTGTGGCATTCAAGAATGGCGCAGCTGTTTCGTTTGATGTGTCTTGGATACTTCCTCGAAAATTTGAGGCAATTGTGAATCAAGGCATGAGAATAGTTGGCACGAAAGGCGTGTGGGAGGTTGACAGCCAGGACCGCGGCGACAGGTCATGCTTCGAAGACGAGGGTATGCGCACCTGGAACAACAACTTCATGCGTGAGGAAAAAGACAAGCAGGGGCGAACAATATATCGAGGCTATGGAGTTGAGAGTATCGCCGATTTTGTTTATAACGTGCAGTTTTTGAAAAATGGTGGCACCCTTGAACAACTAGCTGGGAAGTATCCTTCAGGTGAAGATGGTCGCGAAGTAACCCGCATATGTGCGGGAATTGCAAAAAGCTTGGAGACCGGCGAGGTCGTCAAGTTGTAAAGGTAAGTACGAGGAGAGTTATCAATGGAAATACCATGCATTAAGACAGAACTACCAGGCCCAAAAGCCTCAAAGTTTATTGAAATGTCAAAAAAGTACGAGCCACATTCAATGTCAGATCAGGTGCCTGCTGTGTGGCGAAGTGCTAAAGGCGCCGTTGTAGAGGATGTGGATGGCAACCTGTTCATTGATTTTACATCCGGCGTGCTTGTCACTAATGTGGGCCATTGCCATCCGAATCATGTCCAGGCAATCCAAGAGCAAGCTGCCGAATTGATGAACTCATATGATT
Source organism: Armatimonadota bacterium (assembly GCA_023511795.1). Taxonomy (NCBI): domain Bacteria; kingdom Bacillati; phylum Armatimonadota; species Armatimonadota bacterium. Next base: position 36,059 of record JAIMAU010000001.1, read on the forward strand.
TTGTGAACCCTTGGCGAGCCCAGTTGGCTGCAAAACTAGTGGGGATTACATCTCCGAATTTAGATAAAGCGTTCATCCTCTCAACTGGTGCAGAGGCTACGGAAGCCGCAATCAAGGTTGCAAGAAGATACACAGGCAAATATGAGATTATCGCGTTCCATGGTGCATTCCATGGGCGGACATACATGGCGATGTCCGTTGGAGGAAAGCAGGGCGTAAAGCGACACTTTGGACCAATGGTTCCCGGCATTCTGCATGCGCCGTTCTGTTATTGCTACCGATGTGTCTTCGAGCAAACGTATCCAAAGTGCAATTATACATGCCTGCGCTATCTCGACCACTTGCTGGAAACTGAGAGCACAGGTTCTGTGGCAGCGTTAATTACAGAATCCTATCAAGGTGGTGCAGGCTCGATTATTCCGCCGGGTGACTACATGCAAAGGCTAAAGAGGTGGTGTGAAGAACGTGATATCCTCTTCATATTAGATGAGGTTCAATCATCGTTTGGACGCACCGGGAAAATGTTTGCCTATGAGCATTGGGGCATTGAGCCGAACCTTTTATGCCTGGGCAAGGGCATTGGAAGCGGAGTGCCCATTTCGGCGCTGGTCGGTGAATCTCGGATACTTGATGTTTTGGAACCAGGAAGTATGTCGAGCACCAACGGCGGAAATCCTTTATGTTCAAGGGCTGCTTTGACTGCAATTCAGATTATAGAAGAAGAAGGACTTGCGGAGAGAGCAGCAGATCTTGGACAAAAGATGATTAATCGCCTAAATGAAATGAAGGAAAAATATGAAATGATAGGCGACGTCCGAGGAATGGGTTTAGCTGTCGGCGTTGAGGTAGTAAAGGACAAAGTGAGCAAAACTCCAGATGCCGAAATGACTCGCCGAATCACCCAGGAAGCATTCAAGCGGGGGTTAATCCTAATAGCCCCGATTGGTTTCTATGGCAATGTTATTCGCATCGCTCCGCCGCTTGTCATTCCTGAGGACTTGATGATGAAAGGGTTGGATATTTTAGAGGCGGCTGTAAGCAGCCTTTAAAATACTAGTTTGGGAATGGGCGAATATGAAATTCTTGTCTTCTTCAATCCCTAATTCGCCCATTCAAAATTTGAGAGGTGCCCATGGCCGTACCCAATTTGCAAGAACGGCTGGAAAAGTTGGACTCACTGATAGATATTAATCATATCAGGCAGTCAGAGCGGTTGCTTGAGGATGCATTCTCATACAGGGCAGTTGACAGGCTGCCAGTACTGAATCCAGATTATGTCCCGGGCTGGGAGACATATCCATATTCCGAGGCGTTTTATGATATGGAGAAGATGCTCATAAATGAGCTCGCTGGTGTATGGCAAGGTGCGAACCTCAGGGATGATAGAATGTATACCATTCGTGCGAACTATGGTGTCGGAACAGTTGCTTCACTATTCGGTTGCAGAATATCTCTTACGATGAACAATATGCCTTGGTGCGAGCCTCTTTCTGAGATGGAACTAATGAAAGCGCTTGATAGGGGTGTTCCTGACCTTTCATCAGGTCTTGGGGCAAGGGTTTTTGAGACTGAGCAGTTCTATCTGGATACCCTCTCTCAATACCCAAACTTGAGCAAAGCAGTGCATGTGTTTATCTGCGATACACAAGGGCCGTTTGATACCGCACATCTCATCATGGGGCACCGAATTTATACCGAGATATATGACAACCCAGATTTGGTTCACCGCTTGCTTGATGTCGTCACCGAAACTTATATTGCTTTTACAAAGGCTCAGAAAGAGATAATTGGCGAGCGCAATGACTGGAGTTACCACTCGCAAATGAAAGTAAAAGGCGGCATACGCATATGTGAGGATGCTCCGACAAACATTTCGTCGTCCGCATACCTGGAGTTCTGCCGGCCTTACAACGAGCGCTGTCTTGTAGAATTTAACGGTGGCTGGATTCATTACTGTGGAAAGGGCTATCAGATATTCCCACATGTGATTTCCACCCCAGGTCTTTGTGGCATGAACTTTGGCAACCCGGAGGTTCAAGACTTGCAGTATATTTATTCAGAAGCCAGCAAAAGGGGAATTGGCATTATAAGCTGGAGTGGGCGATTTACACCCGAGGATGAAAAAGTCATCAAGACGGGTATTAGCCTTGTCAAAAGTGGTGAGCGTAGGTCGCCTGAGGCAGCACTTTACTAGTAATAATTTTAAACCTCGTTATCTATTTTGGCGCCTAAAAACTCTTAACTCATATTATTAAGACCGCGCGACTCATTTGTCAGCCGTTAGCTATTGGCATATGGCTTCTTTGTCGGATTGGCACAGTTCTTGCATTATGTTTTTATGTACTCTACTCCTTCCAAACCTCACAGCAGTAGAGGCAGCTGCTGTGCATGTGCCTGTCCCGCATTCCAGGACGGGCACATTATTTTTTTATAAAAAATGAAAACGTTTTCATTTTTTTGGGAACTCCCTTTCTGTTTCTTTCGTCTTAAATAGTGAAGAAGATTACTAACGGCAGGTGATTGCAGCGCTATAATCATACCTCCTTCATCCCAATGCATTGCCGGTTCTCTTGCCGGCATGTAGCCATCCCTCATGAGAAAGCCCACTGGAAGTTCAGTGGGCTTTTTTTTTGGCTGGTTTGGGCGGGGAGACTGTAATTTATGAGGTTTTTGGGAATTTGCCTTGTCTTATTATTTTGAGGAAACAGTTATCCCTTCAACGCACCTGCGGTGAGACCTTCGGTAATTTGACGTTGGAAGAAGAGATATACAATGAGTGTGGGGATCATTACGATTACTAAACCCGCAAAGAGCACCCCCCAATTTGTCTCATAGTGTTCAACCATCAGGAGGTTGGCAATTCCAAGAGGCAGAGTTCGGAGTTCATTGCTACTTATAATGACAAGTGCCAGCGGATATTCATTCCAAATGCCAAAGAAATTAAAGATTCCAGCCGTAATCAGCCCTGGTTTGGCAAGGGGAAGCATAATCCGCCAGAAGACGGAGAAATGCGAGCATCCGTCTATTAGGCCGGCCTCTGCAAGTTCATAGGGCAACGTTTTAAAGAAACCAGTAAGGACAAATATGGTGAAGGATAACGAGAATGCAACATAGGCGGTTATTAATCCAAAATAATTGTCGAGCATATTTAACCGGCTAAGTAGGAGGTAGAGCGGAACAATGCCGAGAAACACAGGAAACATCATTCCGCTAATAAAGGCAGTGTGCACTATCTCTCGCCCTCGAAAGACAAAGCGCGCAAGGGCATAAGCCGCCATTGAACCAATAAGTAGGATGAAAAACATAGAAATTGAGGTGACGATTACGCTATTAAAGAAACACCGCCCAATCTCGGCTCTTTGCCAAGCATCAATAAAGTTTTGCCACTGGGGTTTTAGAGTTGGTAGCCAAGGATTTGTAAAAATTTCATACGACGTCTTCAGCGAAACAGAGATAAGCCAAATCATTGGGTAGACAACAATAATGGCATATGCAATGAGAATCGCCTCGACAGGTATCAGAATTAGAATCTTTTTTAGCTTATTCTCATTCCCACCACGCTTAATGCCCATTCTAAAACTCCACTGCCTCTCGCTTCATCAGGCGAAGTGATATGAGCGCGAAACCAAGTATCAACAGGAAAGCTACAACACCCAAAGCTGTAGCATATCCATAATTACTTTCAGTAAATGCCAATCGATAAAGATAGGTCAACATCGTTTCGGTGTGGTAATTCGGGCCACACTGACCACATGTGATAACGTAGACTAATCCAAAGATGTTTAGTGTATGTATTACAAGGTAAATAACTCCTAGCTTTAAGATTTCCCAGAGCAGTGGTATTGTGACATGGCGAAATGACTGCCAGTGGGTTGCACCGTCTATTGCAGCTGCCTCATAAAAAGACGTAGGTATGCTTTGCATTCCAGCCAGGAAGAGCACAATATAAAAGCCGAGACTGTACCAAATGCTTACGACGACCACCGCTGGCAGTGCAGTTGAGGGTTCGCCCAGCCATCCGGTTGCATATCTTTCGAGGCCGATTGCTTTTAGGAAGCTGTTGAGGAGTCCAAACTGCATGTTATAGACGAACGACCACAGGACGGCTACTGCAACGACCGAGATCATGTTTGGAAAGAGGTACACAGCTCGGTACATGCTTGCGCCCCATACCTTGCGGCTCAGGGCATAGGAGACGAATAGCCCCACAATTAGAACTATAGGGAGCGATATGCCCAAAAAAACTAGGTTGTGGCTGAGTGCCTTCCAGAAAATTGGGTCTTCCAGAAGTAGGCTGCGGAAATTCTGCAGTCCAACGAACTCTTTGTTTGTTGAGAGCCCTCGCCAGCGGAAAAGCGCAATATAGAATGCCTGCGCCATGGGAAAGAGGAAGAAAATGGCATATAGAATTACCGCTGGCGCCAGAAAAGCTATAATCGTTAGTTGTTGGTTTCGCTTGCGCATCAAATTTTATGTTTTGGTATTGATTTGTCTTTTCGTACTTTTTCGGCTGCTGCTTCCATGGCATCCACGCATTGTTTTGGCGTCATTTCCCCGCTAAGGAGTGCGCCCATTGCACTCTCAGTGGCTGCTTTCATTGACGGGTACCATTGCTCAAAGTCCATGTCCCACGTTGCCTTAGCCTCGCGCATGCATTTTGCAGCCGACACAAGATCAGGAGGTAATTTAACCTGCTCAGCGGCTCCTTTGATGGACATTAGTGTGTTCTTTTGAACGATGAACTTCTTTGCCATATCTATTGAGCTCATAAATTTGAAAAAGTCAGCGGCAATGTCGTGATGCTTGCCTTCTTTCGGAATTATCCAGCTTTCTGGCCCTGCTGAGACGATGGAGGGATCCCCTTTGCCTCCCTTTACAACCGGTGGGTTGATGAAGTCCATCTTGAAACCAGGAGGTATTTGGTTCTTCATTTCCGAACCTAACCATGTGCCGCAAGGAATCATGGCGGCGCGACCGAGGATGAATTCCATTTGCGCTTCTGTGTGGCTCATTCCCATTGCGCCTTTTTGGAAGTAACCTCTGTCACGAAGCTCGGCTATCATTTCGGCGGCTTTAAGGAATGCCGGACTGTTCCACGCTCCTGGTTTTAGGTTTTGTGCGTCTTTGTAAGCTTGAAGTCCGCCGATGCTAATTGCCCATGGAATAAGAAAGCCTCGAAGTGTGTAGGCTTGATATTTGCCTTGATAAGTAAGAGGGGCAATTCCTGCTTTCTTTATCTTTTCGCATAAAACAAGCAGTTCATCGTATGTCTTGGGTGGAGTCCAACCATGTTTCTTAAACATGTTGACGTTGTACCACCAACCGGTGATATTTAGGTTATAGGGAATGATATAATAATGCCCATTGTACTTTCCTTTTTCAAGTAAGTCAGGGTAAAATGTGTCCTTCCACTTGACGTTCTGGCCATATGCCTTCGTTTCCAAATACTTGTCCATTTCCAGGACTTTACCCTCTGCCACGAGACCCCATACGTCCATTCCCCAGCCGGGCCATGTTAAGTCGGGTGGATTGCCTTTCACAAACCTTGGCCGGAGTTGTTCCCAAATTCTCGGGTTGCCCCACACCTTAATTTTTACATTTGGATGAAGTTTTTCGTATTCACGAGCGGCGTACTCAAAAAAGTCGAGTCCAAAGCCACCTTGAAATGAAGCAACTTCGATTATGATCTTGCCTTCCTCTTTGGCTTGTTTTTTGCCGCAGCCCCCAGTTACAAGGGAAACCAAAACCAAAAATGCTAAGATGTAAAGTGTTCTCCTCATGTGAGCCTATCCTTTCGATAAAAGTCCCAATTATTAATAAAATTAAGCATAAATTGTAACCCTAGTATTTTAAGTGTTGAGCTTTGCCAGCCATAGTAGCATTTCGTCGAGGTAAGTGGAAAATCCTGCATGAGGCATTTGTGTTCGGCTCAAGCGCCAGAGTTCAATTAATCGTCAATATCGTCAATTTCCTGATTGTTAAGCGGGCTTTGTTCGCTAAGTTCACGATATCCTATTGGCATTTCAACATAGTTTCCATAGCCGATGCCGAACGGAACATAGCTGCTGGGGTAGCCCCCGTAAATGCCAGGACCGCCCATGTAAATGCCGGTAAAGCCGCCTCCAAAGTAGCCGTGTCTGCTTGGATAACCTCCGCCAAACCAGTTCCGTGGACGCATCGTTTCTACTCCAAGTATGTTGGCGATATCCAAGCAATCAACAAATTGGATGGGAATTTTTACAACCCGAGTTTTAGGCTTGGATTGTTCCTGCTCTTTAATCCATGGCTCCTGTTGAGCATATATTTGAGTTTCTTGTTTCTTTGGGCAAATAATATAAACTCCATTTTCGATGCGGTGGGTGCAACCTGCGGAGCGGAGGACGGCGTTTAGCGCTTGGTCGAAAGGAGTGTCCTTGATTGAGCATGTAACTAGTCCATTGGTTCCGCTTTCAAGAACGTATCCTCGGTTTGTCCCTTTGAAAAGCACTTCTACTGCTGATTTTATAGGCGTGTCTCGGAATTGGACTGTTATGAGCGGTTCTTCGGAATCGGTGGCTTGTGTTTTCTCCCCCGAGACCGCGCATGCTTGCAGAATTATAAGAATTATTGAAATTAGTAATACTTTTTGTGACATTCTCGCTTTTTCTAAAGGCTGTGAAGTCAAGGTGATTTTCTAAAATTAACATCACCACATAAGGGTATTCTACTCTTTGCGAGGGTTTACCTTTTATGGGTTCTCAATATGCTTGATTGTACAGTTCCATCCAAAGGGCTTTCTTTAGAGCCTTATGGGCGTCTGAGGTAACATCCGCAATTGACTTGCCCGAAAGTTCAGCATCCTCTGCCGAAGGGTGAATTATCACTTTGCCTTTAATAGTCACGTACTGCCCTCCGCCTTCGAGTTTGATGTCATGCAGTCCAGCGCCAGCTAGAAGAGCAGTCTCAATCTTCGCCGCTATATCCTCAGCTCTAGCGATTGCCTTCTTGCCACCAGAGTCGGCGGTTCGGATTACAAGAACATCACCGATACTCACATCTGCTGCTTGAATGCCGTTTACTTCGGTTGGTTTGACTTGAACTCTTAAGTAGCTTGTAACGAGACGGCGATTGATCTTAATTCCCCGAGCCTCAAGCTCGGAAGTGATCTCTCGTGCACGCAGATATGCAGGTGGGTGGGTGGCAAATATGCCCCAGTTTATTGATGGCTTTCTCCCTTCATCGCGAGCAAGCCGTTCCATGAACGTAAGCATGCCAGTAGGATTGAACTTTGAGGCTGTCAGGTAGGCAACAGCAGTGCGGTCTGCATCAAGCTCTGCTTTTTGGCCATAGCCGCTCATTTTTGCAGTGTTAATAAGATTAGCAATCATTACTGTATCGCTGATGTCCATCCCTGCTGCCTTGCCCGCTAGAATGGCAGCCATCATTCCTAGCATTGCCTTTTGCTGGGCTTTATTCAATTGCAAAGCATGGTGATGCGCAATATGGGCTATCTCGTGGGCAATGACAGCAGCAAGCTCGTCGTCCGACTGGACATAGTCCAGCAGCCCTTTGTTTATATATACGAAGCCGCCTGGCAGCGCGAATGCGTTTACATCTTTGTCGTCTATTATCTTAAAGGAGTATTGGAAGTTTGCCGGGGCGCTACTTCCATAGCTTGGCTTTATTTGGAACTGGCAAGCTACTTTGGCTATTGCCATGCCGATATCTTGAACGCGCTTTACCAAGGTTTCGTCGGTAATAAACTTTGATTCCTTTTCAACCTGTGCTGCTGCTTCCCTGCCAATCTTGATTTCTTCTTCGATATCAATAGCAAGTGTTGGCGTGGCGTGGAAGCAGCTACAGGCGATAACTAACGCTAAGATAAAAAATTTTAAAGCTTGAAATCTTAGGAATTTCATTTTGACGCCTCTTTTGGGCTCAGAGTCTTCCATATATAATGACGTTTTTTACATCATTGTAGTTTCATTTGGCGTTAAGCTTGCCTGCTTCCTTGCATATGCGAGCCATCGCCTCGCGTGCCGCCTTGAGGCCGAGCTTTGGCTGGCGATTGGCATCATGACATTCTGTACAACGCGATTGTAAAACTGCTCCGAATGGCTTGCTAGGCCGCCGCACATGGATGACTCCGGGCCCATGGCATGCTTCGCACTGAACACCCCAGAAGCGATTTGATGAGATTGAGGAGCTTGTTTGGTTGACCTGAAACCCAGTGGTGTGACAGCTTGTACAAGCTGGGTCATTTTCCTTATGTTCTTTCCGCAATGTCTCTAAAGCTCTAGCGTGTGGTGTTTCTACCCATGCCTCGTATTGTTTCAAATGACATTCTCTGCACTTAAGCGCTGAAACATATGGTTGCGGATCCCTATGTTCATAATAAATCTTTGGTGTTGTATTTCCCATTGGCGCAGTAGTCTGGCTTGCATGCGTGAGGTATTCTCGAAGATCAGCATCATGTTTTGCGACAAGTTTTTCCATTTCCGCGTCCTCGCCGCACTCCTTGCCTAAAGCAATGTATTCGCCGGTTGCGTTTTTAATGCTTCTGCCCTCGTCAATATCTAAAACTAATTTGCCAATGTATTTCCCATTGAATCGGCTAATCATTAATATTGTATTTCCAACACGTTCGAAAGTTTCCATTTCCTTGCCGGTATTATGACCGCAAAGGATTACGTCGATGCCGGGGACTTTAGAGGCAAGCATCTTTGCCCCGTCATAGCCGCTGTGACTTAGGATTATAATAAGGTCGCATTGTTTCCGTAAATCTTCAACTACCTTGTGGGCAGTTTCAATAATTGGAAGAATACGTATGCCGGTCCTTTCTTGGAGAGTTGGATGAATAAGCGAATCGCTAAGCAGCGATGTGATTCCAACCCGCAGGCCTTCACGCGTTGTTTTAACAATGAAAGGTTTATCTCCAAGAAGATTGCCGTTTGAGAGTTCTGTAACGTTTGCTGTGATTAACGGGACGTTATCACCGAACATCTTAGAGATGCCGGATTCCTTAACAAACCTAGCTTCCATATCGCCCATTCCGACTGCATCATAGCCCATGTAAGGTAGTGCTTGGCGGTATAATTCTTGTTTAATTTCTGCGTGCCTTCCAACGCCAGCAATTACATCACCAACATCAAGGAGCAGAAAATCCAGGCCCTGTTCTCGAAGTGATTTCAAAAATGCAGCACGATGCGAGACCCCACCGAGGTCTCCACGAGGTGGGCACCCACAGCTTTTCACTTGACCATGGTCGTCGCCTGTGAAAAGTATTGTTAATTGGTGAGGCTTTACTTTGCTTTTCTGCGCAAAAATACAAGGCGATAACAAGCCCGTGGCCAAAAAAACTGCTGCGAGAAATAGTAGGCCCAAAAAGGTTTTGGCGGATTTATCACACATCACAACATCTCCTTTCGAGAGGAGAATAGCTAATGTTTAGTATAGCATTTTGTTCTTCAAAAGACAAGGTTGTAAACTATGGGGCAATTGTGACAATCTCCGCCGAAAGCCCTTGCCAACTTACCTTGAAATCTAGTAACATGTTTCGGATTTCCGGGTAAGAAAAGATTGAGAAAGAACGAGGAGGCAGCAATGGAAGGTTTGAAAGCAATTCTCCTAGTGTGCGACGGGATGGGCGACCGCCCTGTGCCCCAGTTGGGCGCTAGAACACCTCTTGAAGCAGCGAATAACGTAAACATGAACACCCTTGCACTTCAGGGTGAATGCGGGCTAATGGATCCAATTGCACCTGGTGTTAGGGCTGGTAGCGATACCTCGCATTTGGCGATACTTGGATATGACCCTTATTCATCCTATACCGGTCGTGGTCCATTTGAGGCGGCAGGAATTGGCATGGATGTAAAAGGCGGTGATATCGCCTTTAGATGTAACTTCTCCACAGTTGACGAGAATATGGTCGTTGTTGACAGACGCGCCGGACGAATTGAAACCGGTACAGATCAACTTGCGGCCGCGGTCAACGGTATGCAGATAGAGGATGTCACTTGTTTTTTCAAAGAGTCAGTTGCTCACCGCGGTGCTTTGGTTCTTCGTGGACCAGGACTTGGGGCTGGTGTTACCGATGCCGATCCCCACGAAGTTGGTGCAAAAGTACACAAAGTGCAAGCAATTGACCCAAACGACCATGCAAGTGCAAAGACTGCGAGAATTGTTAATGAGTTCGTTCTCAGGTCACACGAAATTCTCAAAGACCACCCTGTGAATAAACAACGAATCGCAGAGGGGAAAGCTCCGGCGAACATCATTCTTCCTAGGGGAGCTGGACTTGCGCCGAAGCTGGAGAGCTTCTGGGAGAAATATCATCTAAAAGGTGCTGCCGTAGTCGAAACCGGATTGATTGCAGGAATAGCCGTCTACGTTGGTTTAGACATCCTTGAAGCTCCGGGTGCAACTGGCGGTTTGGACAGCGATGTTATGTCGATTGGCAAAACGATCTTAAAAGCACTTGAGAACCATAATTTTGTTCTTTGTAATGTCAAGGGCCCCGACGTTGCAGGCCATGATGATCAGCCGATGGTGAAAAAAGAGTTTATTGAGAAAATAGATGCAATGGTCGGAATGCTTATGGAAAGTGTGGATGAGCAAACTTATATAGTTCTGACCGCCGACCACTCGACACCAGTTGCGACCGGCGACCATTCTGGTGATCCTACGCCAATTTGCTTTTGGGGTCCTGGCGTTCGAGTGGATTCAGTCAAGGCATTCGACGAGCGTTCGGTTGTTGGCGGCGGTATAGGGCGCATTCGCGGCTGTGATGTTATGAATATCCTGACTAATCTAATGAACGTTCAGGAGAAATTCGGAGCCTAGGTGATTTGGTGGTTAAAAAGTGGCAGAACAGCGAAAAACAAGCCGATGTTCTGCCACTTTGCTATTCGCGCTTCAGTTCGTTGGGAACCGAATTATCCAATCTGAATTGTGCATTGCCTTCGATTTGGACACCAGCTGCTTCAAGTGCAAGCATTAGGGCGCCAACAACGGGTTCATATCTCGGAGTAATAACTCGGGCCTTAGGTGCAACTGGCAAGACTATGCTTCGCACTGTGTCCATCATGAGTGTTCCCTTGCCCTTGAAAACACTGCCAGCCATAACACATTCGAACTCCTCATTTTCAAAGCCTAGCCTCCGGATTAAGGCATTCGCAGAGATGCCAGCTTCTTCGCCAAACTTGCGAATGATACCTTGTGCTACTTCATCGCCATCAAATGCTGCTTCGAAGACCTTTGGACAGAATGGGGATATCTTCTTAAGAGACTCCTTATTGTAGTAAAGAATTCGAGCAAGCTCTTCCATATCCTTCGCGCCCCAATGGTCGAGTGCCTTTTGCATTAAGACAGTTGGTTTCCCGCGCCCATCATAAGCCCGCATAGCATGAAAAAGCGCATCTCTGGCGATTGCTCCCCCTCCGCCAAGGTCGCCAAAAATGTATCCTTCACCGAAGAAGCGAACCTCCGTGCCATCTTTGCCAATCCCTGCACCATTAAACCCTGTGCCCATGATGATGCAAACGCCATAAGGGCGGAATGTACCTGCGCGCAAGCCAGCAATTGAGTCATTGCGGATTATTACTTGCTTTGCCACCCCTAATTCTCGCATTGCCTTCTCAAGTAAATCGAAGTCCTCAGGATAGAAGTCTGCTCCCGCAAGGGCAAAACAACCTAGTTCCACTGCGTTCCTTGGAGTGTCCTTTTGGGAAAGCGCCTGTTCAATGGCGTCAAGTATGTTTGATTTTGCGGCTTCTATGCCTGCCATCTCATAGCTTCCACATCCCGATTTGCCAAACCCAACTATTGTTCCATCTGTTTGGGCGACAAGCGCAAACGTTTTCGTTGCGCCGCCGTCAACACCAATTACATATTGCATGAAGTCCTCCCAGGGTGAAATAAAAATTTTCTCATGATTTTGCACGCTTGCGCATAGACCTAAATTGCGGCAGATATTCTTTATTCGCCTCTAGAATCCGTTCTAGGAGCTCTCTTGCTACTGCAAATGATGGTACGAGTGGATGTGCAACCAATGCTTGAAGCGCCGCCGTATACGACCCCTCGACCCCTGCTATTACAGTCAGCTCTTCGTAGCATTTTACGGCTTGAAGTAGACCCCTGATTGCGAGAGGGACTTCGCCTATGCTTAGTGGATGGGCTCCTGTGCCGTCTACGACGCAATTCGCCTCAATTGCGCAGTCATGTGGCAGACATTGAATTGTTCCCTGGTTTCTTACATTAACAATATGTAGTTCCTTCTTGTTGTTGTAGATTGCACTAGCAAGTGATACTGCAGCAGTTGAATAGTGGGCGCCACCTCGTTTTTCAAGGAGTTTTGGCTTTCTACTTAGCTTAGGATTCTGGTATGTTTTTAATAAGTTGCTTTCAACCTCGGCGACGATTTCTCCGCGCGTTTTGCCAGCTTTCTTTTGTTCCTCAACAACTTTGTCTCGCGCATAGTAGTAATGAAGATACCCATTTGGAATCATGCAATACTGCCGCATCCATTCCTGATCTTCTGGTGCACGTCCTGCCGCTGCCTTTTCGACCGCTTCTTTGGTGACGTCCCTTCCGCGAATAGTCACTCGAGTAACCCAGCTTAGGTGGTTTAAGCCTATATAAGTTAAATGAAGGTCTTCCTGTTGGCATTCGAACTTTGCGGCAAAACTTCTAATCATTCCTATTGGCACGTTGCATAGGCCAATGACGTTCACTTTCGAGTGCTTAAGTAGGGCTTCTGTTATAATCCCGCTGGGATTAGTGAAATTGATTAGCCAAGCACCAGGCGCTAGTTTTTCGATATCGCGTGCTATATCAAGCATAACAGGGATTGTTCGCAGGGCTTTGGCAAACCCTCCTGGCCCTGTAGTTTCTTGACCTAGGATTCCAAATTCTAGAGGGATATGTTCATCCTTAATTCTTGCCGGAATGCCGCCCACACGAATTTGCGTCAGAATGAAAGCAGCGCCTTCAATTGCTTTCTTTCGGTCCGTCGTCAACTCAATTTCAGCGCCAAGGCGGCTCCTTTCGGCCATCCGAATAGCCAGGTTGCCAACGATATCTAGCTTGTGCTCGTCAATATCCATAAGGGATATGTGAGCTATTGGCATTTCCTTTTTACGTTTTATGAATCCTTCGATGAGTTCTGGCGTATATGTGCTCCCGGCGCCGATTACGCAGACCTTTAGACCTTCCATTTTTTCACCGCCTGCTTGCAAACGTTTGCATTACATGACAATCTTAAGGCTGGAGCAGGTTGTTTGTCAAACTTTGACGAAAAGAAGATAATAAGGATAGCGACTATGTCAGCAAAAGTATCAATCGTTAAGTGTGAAGATTATACACCTTCAAATGTCTTGAGGGCAGTAAAAGAAGCGGTTAGCCTCCTCGGAGGGATGGAGAAATTTGTGCGGCAAGGGCAGAAAGTTCTGCTTAAGCCTAACCTCTTGTCAGCTCGGCCGCCGGAGTCGGCAGTATGCACCCATCCCGCAGTGGTGGAAGCCATTATCAGTCTTGCTGCGGTCGCAGGGGGCATATGCATAGTTGGCGATAGTCCGTCGGTAGGTGCTAATACTCAGGAAGGGTTTGAAAACTTGCTTCAAGTTACGGGCATGATGGATGTGATTCGGCGCACGGAAGCTGGCATTGCGTGGTTCAACAAAAGCGGCACAGAGCGCCGAATTACAAACGCAAAAGTCTTCCGTCGAATACTCATAGCGGATGCCCTCGCAGAAACAGATGTCCTTATCAATGTCCCTAAGTTCAAAACCCATGAGCTCACTCGATTAACCGGTGCAGTAAAAAACCTATTTGGCTGCATCCCTGGCCGCCGGAAGGTTGAATTTCATCTCCAGGCTGGAGCAGACCCCGAAGTATTCGCTCAGATTCTGGTGGATACGCTTTGGGAAGTCCGACCAGCGCTTAATATTATGGATGGCATTGTTGGAATGGATGGCCAGGGGCCGGCCGCAGGGCGACGGAGAACCTTTGGATTTATCATTGCTGGCGAGGATCCAGTGGCCGTTGACGCAGTTGCTTGCATTACAGCGAACATCGATCCGATGGAGGTTCCAATGCTCAGGTTGGCCACCGAGCAGGGTGTGGGAGCTGCAAACCGCACTGAAATCGAAATACTTGGTGTCCAGCCTGAAGAGGTACGAATTCCTGGGTTTCTAATGCCTGGGCGCGGTGACATCATCAGCCGCCTCCCGAGGTCAGTTTACCACATTGCGCGAAACCATCTCGTTAGGCGGCCGGTGTTTATTCGAAGCAAGTGTACTGGTTGCCGGGAATGTGTTGCGATATGTCCTGTTGGGGCAATACGTGGCAATGATAAGAGGCTGGCAGTGGACTATTCCACTTGCATTCGATGTTACTGCTGTCAGGAAGTTTGCCCAGCAGAAGCGATTGCTTTGCGGGATAGCCGGCTCCGAGTTTCGTTGGAAACTGCGCTTGCCATCCGTCGGGCAATTCGCCGTATTCTTAAAAAATGAAACTTTTAGCTGTTCAGGACGTCTTATATTCTAAAGTATAATTATGAAAAATTCTCCCGAAGGGTGAGCCTTTGAATAAAATCACATTTTGACCTTCCAGACTCAGCCGAAGCTAAGCTGTTGCCCTTGTTTCAATTAGTTTCCTCCCATTATTATCGAAAGGAGAACATCAATGAGAAAGCTTATGTTTGCAGTTTTCCTATTTCTGCTAATTGCCTATCCTTGTATCTCATCTGAAGGGGTCGGCAAGCCGACAAGTGTCGAGCTCACCATCTACAACCAAAACTTTGCTTTGGTGAAGGAAGTGCGGCGCATGGCTTTGGAAAAGGGGATTAACTTCATTTCCGTCCCTGATGTCGCCGCAATGATTCAGCCTGAGACGGTAGCCTTTAAATCACTTACGGATCCAGAATCGGTGGCTGTTCGGGAGCAGAACTATCGTTATGACCTTATTAATCCTCTAACAATTTTAAACAAATCGGTTGGGAAGCCTGTGAAAATAAGACGGTACTCTGGAGGAACAATGTTCACCGATGAGGGCATTTTGTTAAATCCAGCAAGCGTTGTAACACAGTATGTGCAGCCTACAGGGTATGGTTATGACGTTAGTCAGTCAAGCCCCTTGACTCAGTACAGTGGTTTGGTAATTCAGACTGAAAAAGGCATAATCTTGAATCCAATAGGCGAGGTTGAGGTAACAGAGCTTCCCGAAGGGCTTGTATCCCGTCCAACACTTGAATGGAAAATCGAAGCTACAAAGCCAGGCAACCATGATACTGAAATTTCCTATTTAGCCAATTCAATTAACTGGAAAGCCGATTACGTCGCTGTAGTTGATGCTTTAGATAAGAAAGTTGACATTACTGGGTGGGTGACCCTTGACAACAAAAGTGGAGCAACATATGAGAATGCCACACTAAATCTTATGGCGGGCGATGTGCACCGTGTTACCCCAAGCCCTAGGGGTGTTGGTGCGTATGGAGGATACGATGTTAAACTGGCAATGCCAGAGCCGCAATTTACCGAGAAAGCATTTTTTGAATACCATTTGTATACCTTGCAGGGTAAAACAACTGTGCGAGATAAAGAAACCAAGCAGATTTCCCTTCTTTCTGCTACGGAAGTACCTGCAAAGAAAGTTTACATCTATGATGGAAGGGAAAGTTGGTGGCGAAGTTGGCGTGGTGGTGTGGGCTACCGGCCTGGAGAGAGTTATGATGTAAGTACGAATAAGAAAGTTAATGTTTTTGTCGAATTTGTCAATAACAAGGACAATAATTTGGGCATACCACTTCCAAAGGGCACTGTGCGTGTGTACAAGCAAGAGGCGGATGCAAATCGCCACTTTGTGGGCGAGGATGAAATTGATCATACGCCCAAGGACGAGAAAATTCGGCTGTACCTGGGCGATGCTTTTGATATTGTGGGCGAACATAAGCGGACCAATTTCCGCAGAGTAAGCGACCGTGAAGTGGAGGAGAGCTTTGAAATAACTATACGCAACCATAAAGATTTGCCGGTCAGTGTCTTGGTCGTCGAACACTTATTGGGTGATTGGCGAATAGTCGAAAGCTCGCACAAGTATTTTAAGAAGGATGCGTCTACAGTCGAGATTCCAGTTGAAGTGCCTAAAAACTCCGATTTGAAGATTACCTACGTGGCAAGAACAAGATGGTAATTTAAAAGTTTTTTGCCGGCAAACGTAAAACACGAGCTGACAGCTGATTATTGCCTTAATCTGTTCGCTATAGTATAATCTGTCGGGCGGTTTACAGGTTGTCCAAGCCCTCGGACTATTGAACGGGGGCTTTGCTATTGAGTCATGATTAGAAAATCTCAGCCAAAAATCTTGATAACCAATGACGATGGCATCTATGCGGAAGGTCTTTTTGCACTCAAGACAGCGCTCGACCGCATAGGTGCTGTATATGTCGTCGCCCCTGACCGCCCAAGAAGTGCATCTGGGCACTCTATTACCCTTCATAAACCGCTTCGTCTAAGCAAGGTTCGCCTTCCTGACGGCTCTTATGGGTATTCTACAAACGGTACACCCTCGGATTGTGTTTCGCTTGGACTTCTTGATGTCATCGAGGGTAAGGTAGATCTTGTGGTCTCGGGAATTAATTGGGGGCCGAACTTAGGCTGGGATTTGACCTACTCAGGCACTGTTTCCGCGGCAATGGAAGCGGTGATAATGGGAATACCAGCGTTCGCCGTCTCGGTTGCATCATATGAAGAAGGTGTTTCATTTGACTGCGCGGCGGAATTTTCTGCATTTCTGGCAGAAGTTATTCTAGAGCATCGCCTTCCTCCTGATACTCTTTTGAATGTCAATGTTCCAAATCAGCCACCTGAGCATATTCAAGGGGTGGAGATAACTCGACAAGGGCGAAGAAGATACACTGGGAAGCTCGAAAAAAGAGTTGACCCATCGGGTCGAGCATATTATTGGCTTGGTGGCGAATCGATTGATGAGCTTGCAGAAGGCACCGATACAAAGGCAATCGCTGATGACAAAATCTCGGTTACACCCATACACCTTGATTTAACAGGCTATTCTGCACTAGATGAATTAAAGAAATGGGGAATCGAATCGTGGACTTCCAAATCATAGATGCGAATACGCTATTTGGATTTCATCCCATCCACAAACTTGATATGTCAATTGAACGCCTGATGAGGGATATGGAGAGATACAAAATTGGGGCGAGCATTACTCTTTCAACTATAGGCCTCTTTTGTGATTATGTAGAGGGGAATAAGATAACAAAAGGAGCGGCCACAGCAAATAGTCGTCTAATTCCTGCAGGCACAGTAAATCCTCAAGGCTACTTCGGTACTGATGAGGACATGCGTGCAATAGTTTCGCAGGGTTTTCGCATATTTAGATTCTTCCCAGCAGAGCAAGGCTGGCCTATTGACTCAGCAGCATTCAAACTAGTGCTGAAGCAGTTGGCTTCATTCAAAGTTGCGGTGATGGTGGATGCAGGCAAGCCAGGGGAGCCCACTGCTCTGGCGCACGTTGTAGCCGACTACCCAGGGGCAGTGATTATGTGTTCAATCTCCGCCGAATCAATAGCTGAAGCGCTTGCCGTGATGCTCGAAATGCCAAATGTAATGGTTGAGACCCATGAATTACATGTTCCTGGTGCCCTCAAAGTAGTGGCCGAAAGAGTAGGGGCCAATCGAGTAATTTTTGGGTCGGGTGCTCCACGGCGTTCGACTGCTAGCTCGCTAAATAGTGTTCTCAATTCAGAGCTCTCAGATGCCGAGAAGCAGCTTGTGCTTGGTGGGAATATCAAGCGAATCCTGGAGGTCGGATAATGGCTGTTGACATTCGGATAAATTATGTTGAGCATGATTTGTTAGGGCGACCTTTTGGTAGCAATGGCATATTAGCGTCTATGGACAAATACCGTATAGATACCGCCATCCTAGTTTCTGGCCATGCGGTTGCATGTAATTTCCGCGAAGGGAACGCACAACTCCTGGAGGCAATCAAGGATAACAACCGCCTTTTTGGGTATATTGTAGTAAACCCGAACTACCCCGAAGAATCCATTGAGGAAATTAGAAATTTAGGCGGCAACCGCAAGATGGTGGCACTAGCGCTATTTAGCGGTGCGTTTCGTCCCTACCCAACATTTGACGACTGCGAAGAAATCCTGAATGCATATAGACGCTATGTCAAGCCTGTGCTGCTTTATGTTCCACACGCGGAGGCAGTCGAGGCTGCCAAGGAAATAGCCGCAAAGTTTCCAACAATTCAGTTTGTGTTTGGTTCGATGGGCGGAGCGGACTGGAAGGCAACATTGAACATAGGAAAGTTGCTCAATGTGCATATGGAGACTTCGGGTTCGTTCGACGTTGAAAAAATTGAAGAGGCAGTGGCGCGCATTGGGGCGCACAGGATTCTCTTTGGTAGCGATCTGCCGATTTCTGATCCTGCTTCTGAGATTGTACTCATTCGAGCGAGCAATATTTCAAAGGATGCAATGATAAAAATATTCAACCAAAACGCGGTCAGGTTATTCCGACTCCAAACACCTTCTCAGGAGGAAGAGTCATCAGGTTGAGGAAGTTAAATGAAAATCGCTTTAATTCTCGCCATCATTCCTGCTGTCTTCGTGCATTCTGAAGCTTACCCTGACACAAACTTTAGAACCCTTATTGAGTGGGATTTTAGTTCGCCATCCGCCATTAGCCAATGGAAGCCGAATTCCCAAATTAAGAGCTTGGAAATCAAAAACGGATGTCTTACTGGCAAGACCGAAGGCGCGGATCCCATACTCGTAGGACCACTCTTTGAAATCCCTGCATCTCCATTTCAATTTGTTGAGGTGAGAGCAAAAACAAGCGTAGACGGTGAAGGTGAGCTTTTTTGGACAAATACAATAGAAGAGCCTTATGGAGGGTTCCGGCAAGAGAAAGCAAATTCAATCTCTTTTAAAAAAGGCGATTTTCAAGTATACCGCATATTCCCGTTTTGGCAAAAAGAAGGCAAGATTATCCATCTGCGTTTTGACCCCCCTTCCGACTGCCAGTTTGAGGTTGACTATATACGTGTATTAGAACTGACTGGCCTTGAAACCGAAGAATCCTTTTTTGATTTTAGAAAATCAAGCCAATGGATTCCGACAGGCGGCGAATTAGTAACATATTCATCGGCAGGAATGAAGCTAACAACCTCAGACAAGGCACTCCTTTTCTCGCCTATGGTTAACATTGAGGCTGATACATGGCGCTGGCTCGGTTTCATGATAAGATGCAACAATGATGCCTATGCGGTAGCTAAATGGATAACAGATGTATTGCCAGGCGTGCAGTCAGCGTCCTTTAAGCTGAAGGGTGACGGTAAATGGCATGCGTACAATATTCAGTGCGAGAACCTTCCCGAGTGGCAGGGAAAAGTCATGCTTCTGGGGCTCGAGCTCTGTCCAAGTTCTAGAACTACTTTCGAAATTGCTTGCGCAGGAGTTGATAATGATAGACTAGGGCCGGCTGAGCTGGAAGTGGAAAGCTTTGGTTTTACTAAGGCAATCAATCGTGCAGGCACGGCGACTTCTCTTCGTGCAAAAATAACAAATGTTGGTGGTGAGCCGACACACGAATTGCGCATAAACCTAAGCCTTGGGGACGGATTGTCCTTACAGGGTGGATTGTCTGAAATGCAAGTACCTCCACTTGAACCCGGTGGTACGATTGTCTATGAGTGGTCAGTTTTCTCTGATAAGCCAAGAACCTCATGGGCAACGGTTGAAATAAAAGATGATTCTGGCATTCTCGCACGCAGACAGTCTAAATTGCGATGGGACCCACCTTATCAAGTGGTGAAGGCAGACTATGTCCCCGAGCCTAATCCGGTTCGAGGTGACTATGAAATTGGAATGTACTATTATCCTGGCTGGTGGAACTATCAGCGATGGGCAGTGCTCGATGACTATCCTGAAAGGCGTCCAGTTTTGGGCTACTACCGCGAAGGCGAACCCGAGGTTGCCGACTGGCACATAAAATGGATGGTCGAGCACGGGGTGACATTCGTTGTCTACGATTGGTATTGGTGTGCAGGTGCTCGGAGTCTCGAGCATGCGCTTCATAACGGCTATTTGAAGTCGAAATATAGGAAAAAAATTAAGTTTTGCCTGCTTTGGGCAAATCACAACCCTCCAAAGACTTCCTCGGCAGAAGATATGGTCAATGTTACAAATTACTGGCTTGATAATTATTTTTGCCTGCCAGAATATTTCAAAATTAATGGAAAACCTGTTGTTATTATATTTTCACCCCACCGGCTCACTGAGGACATGGGTTCCGACGGAGTAAGAAGGGCTTTTGAAAAATCGAGGGAGATGGCAAGAGCGAGGGGTTTCCCAGGTATCTATTTTGTTGGATGCGTTGGGCCCAACAAACATCAAATCGAGATATTGGAGAGCGAGGGATACGACGCTCTCAGCGGTTACAACTATCCGAGCGCTGGTGATAAGGGACGGCTCATTGCACCGTACGATGATATGGTGACTGGATATCGAGATATTTGGAACGCTATTGCAGCTTTTTCAGAGATACCTTACATACCTGTGACTGAGCCTGGATGGGATTCGCGTCCCTGGCACGGCATAAACTCTCGCGTTAGAACCGGGAAGACGCCCGAGAAATTTGCGCAAATGCTGCGAAATGCAAAGGAGTTCTTAAATACCCATAAAACTTCACCAAAGGTGGTCCTTATCGAAGCATGGAATGAGTTTGGCGAAGGCGACTATATTGAACCCCATTTGGAATGGGGCTTTGGGTACTTGGACGCAATTCGAGAAGTATTCACCGACGCACCACATGAGCACATTGACCTTGTTCCGCAAGACGTTGGCCTTGGCCCCTATGAATTTACAAAGCCCAAGCCTCTTACAAGCTGGACGTTCGATGGATTGGAAGAAGTGGGATGGAGCGCATCTCAGGAACTTCGAGATGCTAGCATCGAGAATGGTAGCTTTGTAGCTACTTCCATTGGTTCCGATCCAGCCTTCTATGGGCCACCAGTAAACATTGATTCCTCAAAGTTCAAGACCCTAGAAATACGAATGAAGGTAGATAGAGGGAAGCAGGCTCAGCTTTTCTGGGCAGGTCGGGGCAGAAACTTCAATGAAACAATGAGTGTGAGGTTTGAAATTTTTACTGATGGCGAGTTTCATATTTATAGACTAAATCTAAGCACTTTGCCGACTTGGCGTGGTACAATTACCGGCTTGCGGTTTGACCCTACCGATGCTGGCAAAGCACGTATAGAGATTGACTACATTCGTTTTCTACCTTAATCCTCTTTCTAGGCTCTCTTAATCACTTAGAAATCATCTCTTTTTGGATTCCTCTTATGGCACAAATGATTTGGTGGATTACGTATTTCTAATATCCAGTGCGCTTGAGGAGGAAATATGAAAGCGATTAGGCGAGTCGTCTTTATTGTTTTGATGGGCTTAGCCCTTAGTATGATTACTAGATATGCATATGGCAGTGATGTTGTCAAGCTGGAATATAAGTATGTCCCTGGCGAGCTTTTGCGCTACAAAATGGTTGCAGATATGAAGATTCATATGACGGGCGGTCCAAACGCCGCATCAATCACCATGCCAGTAAGAATAGCGGGCGTGTTTAAACAGAAAACCAAGCGTTTGCTATCTGATGGCGACGCAGAAATCATTTTGGCACTTGAGTCGCTGAGAATGGAGATGATGGGCAAAACCTGTGAGCTGCCTTTCAAGCAAATTCCCCCAATATCCATGGTTGTCTCAAAAACCGGCATGGTCAAGGGTTTGGCATCAAATGAATTGCTTGGTAGCTTTATACCTGGCGGGAAACTGATGTGCCCGAGCGGCATGGGCACAAATATGGTACTCCTCCCGCAAGAGGAACTTCGTATTGGTGATACTTGGGCGAGGGATTTCCCGAAAATAGAGGGCTTGAATAACGTTAAGCTAACTGGAAAGCTACTTAGCATCGACTTCAAAGTTGGCAAATACACTACTGCTGTGTTCAAGCAATACTTCGGCAGCGACTTTGATATGACATCACCAATGGCAATGAATGCCCATGGAGGTTCTGTTTTGCCTGTTGGTGGCAATATGAAAGGTTCATTCCTTGGAGATACGACAGTTTGTTTTTCAGCCGAGAAAGGACAACTAATTCGAACTGATGGCCAGTTAAGCATGAATATGACTGCCAGCATGCCAGATACAAATGGGAATCACGCAAATGTGAGCCTCAATGTGGAGATTGCATACCAGATGTTCCTTTTGTCAGCCAGCACACAGAAATAGGTACTTTGGCTATGCTATGGGTGCAATAGTTTAAGGAGGCAATTATTCCACTGCTTGCGTCAAAGCACAAGAGAATTAGATTTTATGCGGCTTTTTGCTCACAGCTTTGAAGTTCGCGCATATATGACCGTGCGAAAGCCTCTACAGTTCGCTCGTCAACTGTGCCTTCAGCATCGTGCTTGAGAATTTCCAGCGCATCGTTTTCATTCAACGGTCTCCGATATCTTTGCGGTGAAGTCAGACGGTCGAATGTATCGGAAATCGCAATGATGCTAGCACCCTCATCGGCTCTGTCAGTAAGTGTTAATAGTCTGACGTGGGGGTTGGCTTTTCTTCTGTTGAAGCTGGTTAGATAAGCTGCTACTTTGCGCGAGATAGCAGACTGAGGCACTAGCGAGCGGTTCATGTGGTGAAGCAAGGCTGCCAATTTGAGGTCTGAAATTTCCTCAGAATTCCAATTCATCTCGGCAGCAGTCATTGCACACAACTTTTCAACACGACGGCAATGCTGACGCTCTTCTGAATCTCTTTCTGCCATGCCAGCAATCAAGTACTCAATTGCTATATCTATAATAGGACTTTTTTCCATTTCATCCCCCATTAGGTTAATTGGCAACAACCAAACTAGATTATCGGTTGCAGTTGGCTTATTCATAAGCCTCTCGTATGCGGGTGAACATAAGTCCTCACAAAGTCGTCTAACACCCGGAACCGTGACCGCATGTACAGGTTTTGCTGCGTAAACCTTGACTTAGCTATATTTCTCTTGTATACTGAACTAACACATTAAAAATGCACAATTGAGGTGACACGCTTGAAACTAAAGATAGGGCTGCCAAAGGGGAGCTTACAAGAGTCAACGTTAAGTTTATTTAGAAAGGCGGGCTGGGAATTCCACATCAATAGCAGG
The DNA here is from genome assembly GCA_023511795.1 of Armatimonadota bacterium. Classification (NCBI taxonomy): domain Bacteria; kingdom Bacillati; phylum Armatimonadota; species Armatimonadota bacterium. The sequence goes on from JAIMAU010000001.1 coordinate 59,266, forward strand.
TCTTATATGCCGTCTTGCGATGATAATGAGCTGGATGCTCTTCTTGTGCGGCCGCAAGAAATTCCCAGATATGTGCAGGATGGCATCCTCGATGTGGGGCTTACTGGCTATGATTGGGTTGTTGACAACGGTGCAGATGTCGTGGAGGTAGAAGATCTTTCGTATAACAAAGCAACTTTCCGTCCCCTACGCGTGGTTGTGGCAGTGCAGGAGGAATCAAATTTTCATAGCCCCAAAGATTTGAATGGAAAGCGAATCTCCACCGAATATGTCAACCTCACCAAGCGGTGGCTTGAAACTCATGGAATTTCCGCGCACGTCGAGTTTTCGTGGGGTGCATGCGAGGTTAAAGTTCCTGACCTAGCCGATGCAATAGTTGTAAATACCGAAACTGGCAGTTCTTTGCGTGCACACAATCTGCGCATAATGGAAACAATCCTTGAGTCAACTGCACGGCTAATTGCCAATAAGATTTCTTGGGAAGATCCTTGGAAGCGCACGAAAATTGAAAATCTTGCCATGCTTTTGAAAGGTGCAATCAGTGCGGAACAGCTAGTAGGCTTGAAAATGAACGTGCCTAAGGAAAGATTAGGGGACGTGATTGAAGTTCTTCCGGCGCTTAGACGGCCGACGCTTTCGCCGCTCAGCGACGAGAATTGGTATGCAGTAGAAACGATAATTGATGTGAAAACAGTGCGCGAACTCATACCAACCCTACGGCGTGCAGGTGCTGAGGGATTAGTAGAGTACCCTCTAAACAAAGTAATTCCTTGAGCTAAGATAAACCGAAATTCAAAATAAAATTGTGTTAAAATCTTATACTTCCCGTGGAGAAATATATGATCTGTAAAAATTGCGGGAAAAACAACGAGGATGATAGCAAGTATTGCCGGGAGTGTGGCACCAGGCTGTTTTCGGGAAAACAGCTAACGCCAGATGATCACCTCAAAATTGGCGAGCTAATTTACAGCGCATATAAGCACAGCGAGGCCGGACGGTTGGATGACGCCATACTCGCGTGCCAGGGTGCACTTGCTATAGACGACGACAATGCGTCTGCGCATTCGCTTCTTGGTTCATTATACGAGAAACGTGGCGATATTAGTCTTGCCATTGCAGAGTACGAGCGCGTGGTAGCTCTAAATCCTAACAGTATAGCAGACCAACAGAAGCTTTTAGACCTAAGGAGCGGGAAGGTTAGTAAAGTAGTCCAAGCGAAAAAGAGAGAAGAGTATTTTGAAAAGCTTCGACCATATTTCCCCTCTATTGCAGCAGCTACTGTAACCCTATTCATACTAATCATTGGGTTATGCATGCTTAGAGGTTCGTCCGGAAGCAGTAAAGAAACAAAGCGGCATTACGCACAAAGCCGTCCACCTCAGCAATCTACAGCCTATCCTGGTCAGCCTAGTCAACCATTCATGGGAAGCCCCCAGCCTGGAACCCAGGTGCAGGGCCAGCAGATGAATCCGATGCAAGGCATCCAGCAGGCCACGGGCCAGCAAACAGCCAGTCAATCAACAGCAGAAAGGAAGCCTGAAACTGAACGTCAGCAGGCCGAGGCGCCAAGGATTGCTAAGCAAGGTATTCCTTCAGTGCCGCTTCCTGGTACGGAAAATAAGCAGCAGACTCAGGTGAAGAGCGGAGAATCTGTGCGACAGCCTTCTAATAAAACTACGGCTACTACTTCAAAGGAGCAGCCTGTGATAGTACCTCTAACGGATGGCGTCGAGGCTCAGGCTCAACCATCGCCGCCTGCAGCACCCCCAAAGCCAGCGCCCACTATAATCGTCCATGAGCCAGCGCCGGAACCGCCGATTGACGTTGAAGATAAGGCGGTCCAACTTCAGAGAGCTGGGAAATATAGAGAAGCAATCTCTGCGTATCGGGAATCGCTTAACCAGACAACCGATCCAGGGCGAGTATATCAGCAAATTGCGTTATGTTATCAGAGGCTTGGGGAGTACAGCCAGGCGATAGACAACTATAATAGAGCAATTCGGTCTTTCCGCGAACAGCAAGCTGCAGGTCGAGATGCGGCCGAAGTGCAAAAAAATATTCGTTCCTGTGGAGCCGGCATAGAGGTGTGTCGAAATCACGCTCGATAATAAGATAACTAAAAATGAAGTCTAATGTAATAGCTATTACTTTGGCATTGATTTTAATCATATCAAGTTCCTGTTTTGCTGCTAAAGAACCCAATGCTCCAAATCGCCCTTTGGTATTGATTGTCCCAATCACGCTCACAGTGGATGGGAAAGATTCCCCGAGCGACCCTGACGTTATAGCTGCGGTATCGAAGCTAATGGCGGAAAGTGGTAAAGTTGACACGCTTATATTTGACCCCGATTTGCCAACTGTCACTAGAGCGGTATTCGAGGGAAAGTTGAAATCGGAGGTAATCAGGAAAGTTTCGGATGCATCGAGGGCAATGGAGATTGGGCGTGCGCTTAACGTCGGTTATACTCTTATATGCCGGGGAACAGTTGTAGGAAATCAAGTAGATGTGGCTCTCGAACTGCTTAAAATTCCGTCTGGTGGCAGATGGGTTGCTACCTCTGGTAGTCTTATTGCCGAGGGGATGGGCTCCATAGCTGATATTAATAGAAAGAACGCAATTTTGACGGCGGCAAGCTCTGCTGTATCCCAGATTGCCATTATGGCTTTTGGAGGGGCTGTAGCTCAACCTACCGATAAACCAGCTGAATATGTGCCAGTGGTGGCGGTGCCGAAGATTTCCGAGCCGAAGCCACGCAACATTCAGGTTGAATATGAACAACACGTAAAACAGGCGAATGAATATATTCAGAAGAACGATTTAATTAATGGCATTCATGAATTGCGAGAGGCAATTAACCTTAATCCATCGAATTCGGAGAGTCGCGTCAAGCTTGCGGAACTCTATTGGAAATTTGGAATGGTGGATGAAGCGATTGACGAGTGCCGCCGGGGGTTGCTTTTTAAGAAGGACGATGCATCGCTTATAACTGCGTTAGTTCAGTATTATATGACAACAGGTAATCTTGAGGAAGCCGCCGAGGAATGCCAAAAAATTTTGCAGCTCGAGCCGCAAAATGTTAAAGTCCGCCTTAGTCTTGGGGATATTTATTGGAACCAGGGCAAGATTGACGAGGCGGTAAAGACTTACGAGGAAGCAGCGGAGCTCAATCAAAAAGATGCCGCGCCACATGAAAAGTTGTACAAACTATATGCTGCAAAGCGTATGTATGCGGAGGCGCTGAAACATTTAGTCAAGGCTAAAGAAGTGGCGCTTGGTGATAATCCAACTGCTGCCGAACGCCATGGGGTTCTCGCTCAAATTTTGGAAGAGCGATTCAATGCAGTATTAGAGAAACTAAAAGTTGCATCCGAAGACTATAGCCGGCAGAAGCTCAGCAGGGAAGACTATTACCAAGAATGCAAAGATGCTGATGCAGAGGCAGAGGGGCTTGCGACGTTTATTTCAAGCCAAAATAGCTCTGACAATCTAAAAGAGGTGCTTCCCAGAGCTGTGCTTGCGACAAGTCTTCTAGCTCAAGCAACTGGCAGCCTAGTCTTATATCTTGAAACCGAAAAAAAACAGTATATGGAGCAGGCGTCGATTTTACAGGATGAAGCAAAAGCAGAGTTAGCAGCCTTTCTCAGCGCAATAAGGCAAAGATAACATAAAAGTTTAGTCAAATGTCTTTTATGGAGAGAGGTTTTGTAATGAATGGAGTTGCATCCGCCGGCAAGACAATTATTGCCATAGGGGTGTTGTTGATAGTAATCGGCGGGATTATTCTCCTGCTGTCGAAGGTTTCGGGCGGGCGAGGACATCCGTTGCCCGGTGATATAGCCATTCGGTGGGGAAATGTAAGGATTTATTTCCCAATTGTTACCAGCATAGTGATTAGCATTGTGCTGACACTGCTTTTCATGGTTTTCTCATGGTTGAGCAGAAAATAAATGTAGCAGGACCATGCGGCTAAGCGAGTTTGATTATGATTTGCCGCCTGAGCTTATCGCTCAGGAGCCGCTGCCGGAAAGGGATAAATCAAGGCTGCTCGTATTGTTTCGCAAAACGGGCCGCATCGAACACCGATATTTTTATAATCTTCCTGAGTACCTGAATCCTGGCGACCTTCTGGTGATGAACAACACGAGAGTAACTGCTAAGCGGCTCAGGGGAGTTAAGCCAACAGGCGGCAAAGTCGAGGCTCTTTTGCTACACGAGGTCGGCCCAAATAAGTGGGAGGCATTAGTCAAACCTGGTAGACGAGTTGAGCCTGGCACGGTTATAAACTTTGGCGATAATTTGAGTGCCGAAGTGATTGCCCGGACAAAAGAAGGTGGTCGCATCCTTGATTTTGGCGATGTTCCAGAGGTGAGAGAGGCAATCGAGCGGATCGGAGAAGTACCTCTGCCGCCATATATAAAAAAGGAACTTAGGTTAGCAGAAAGATACCAGACAGTTTACGCGCAGGTTCCAGGTTCAGCAGCAGCGCCAACTGCAGGTCTCCATTTTACGCCGAGGCTTATTTCGAAGATACGCGAAAAGGGGGTCGAAATAGCGTTCGTAACCCTCAACGTTGGCGTTGCAACGTTTCGGCCAGTAAAGACTGAGCTGATTGCCGAACATCCGATGCATCGCGAGATGATTTCTGTCTCTCCAAAAGCTGCAGAGATGGTAAATTCGGCCAAAGGGCGCATAATTGCAGTTGGAACGACTACCGCAAGGGCGCTTGAAAGTGCGGCTGTGGGCAAACGAAAAATCCAACCCATGGAGGGCGAGACAGGGCTTTATATTATTCCTGGTTATGAGTTTAAGGTTATTGATGGGTTGATAACAAACTTTCACATGCCTAGGTCTACACTTTTAATACTTGTCTCAGCTTTTGCAGGGCGAGACAATATAATGCGAGCATATGAGGAAGCAAAAAGGCTGAAGTATAGATTTCTCAGCTTTGGCGACGCAATGCTTATAGTATGACCGGGGGGTTGAGATTATATGCGTAGCCTTGAGGAATGGACAAGGTATCTTGAACGCCAAGAGCAGGCGCTGAAGGAAGCAAAAAGCGAGGGGCTAGAGAATGATAAAAACCATACTGCTCCTACCGCGGAGGGCGTTAAAGCTAAAGTTACTAAGGAGGAATCTACAGAGACAAATGCCTCTGCGCCCATACTGCCCAGAACTAAGATTGCAGCGAAATCAAGACTAAATGCAATGGCAAATCTTACCCTGACTGGCGAAGAAGTGGCACAGCGTTCATACAAGCCTTTCAAAGAAACGCGAGAACAGCTTCTCGAACGTCTGCTAGATCCTGAACTTACGCTTGAGGAAACAGCTCGTTTGCTGAACTGCTGTCCAACGACCGTTCGACGCTATACAAACAAAGGGATCTTAAAGCATATTCGCACAGGAGGCAACCAGCGGCGCTTTAAGCTGTCCGACGTACTAGAGTTTTTGGAGTCGCGCAAGGTCTCTGGAAATGAAGATTAGCGGTGGCAAAGTTTAGGAAATTTGAGCTCTGTTGGTGAACATTTATATGGAATCTCGGCTTGCATAAAATTAAGATTGAAACACTCTGGTCGCTTTATGAAAATTACAAACACACATGGCACCGTAATCGCTGAGAGAGTTGAATCAGCAAAAGACTTTCTTCCACGTTTAATCGGATTGATGGGTCGTAAGTCTCTGGCAAAAAATTCGGGATTGCTAATACATGGATGTTGTCAAGTCCACACTTTTTTCATGCGATTCCCAATCGATGTAATTTACGCTGACCGCGAGCTTCGCGTGTTGAGAGTGGACGTTAACGTACCTCCTTGGCACATCCTACCAAGATGTAACGGCGCTTTCTATGTGATTGAACTTCCTGCATGTGCAGGTAGTGTTTCCATTGGAGACAAGCTCAGGCTGGAGGATGCCTGCGGATGAGGGTTTTCATCTTCAGTGAAAGCTATGAGCCTTTGTTAAATGGAGTCGCCGTCTCTGTTGGAACGCTAGCAAAGGAGCTAAGAGCACGTGGGCATGAGATATATGTTGTGACCTCTTCCTATCGCGGCTATAAGGATTCAGACCCGCATGTTTTTCGTGTTCCTGCAATACGGACCTGGATAGACCCAACCTACCCAGTGCCAATCCCATGGTTTAATCGAATTCCAGAAAAGATTCGTGAGCTTAAGCCAGATATTATTCATACACATACACCCTGGATGCTCGGCCAAGTGGGTCTTAAATTGGCAAAACAGATGGGGATTCCTTGCGTATCAACTTGCCATACGCAATATACGGAATATATACATTATTTTCCGCTTGCTCCTCAGAAGGCAAAGCGATTGTTCATAATAAACTTGATGCGAAGATACTACAATCAGTGCAATGTGGTGATTGTTCCCTCCAAACTAACGATGGAGATGCTTCGAAGCTTTGGTGTGCAGGCCCCGATATATATTATTCCAACAGGCAATGCCCTTGATACAACGATGGATTTCAAAGCAAGGGTGCAAATCCGTCAAAAACTGGGGATTCCTGAGGATGCCCGTGTGCTTATTTATGTTGGAAGACTTGCTAAGGAGAAAAACCTACAGTTGATTTTTGAATCTTTCAATAAGCTTGCTCAGAGGCATAGTAATCTTTACTTGCTGATTGTTGGCGGCGGGCCATATGAGTCCCAAGCCAAGCAAATTGCTGCATCCCTGAAATCATCTGATCGTATTGTATTTGCTGGTGCAATGCCAAGGTGTGAAGTGGCGAAATATTATTCGGCAGGCGATATTTTTGTATTTCCTTCGACGACAGAAACCCAGGGGCTAGTACTATGTGAGGCTCTTGCTGCAGGGCTTCCTTGTGTGGCTGTTCGAGCTGGTGGAATTCCGGAAATGATAAATGACGGAGAAGAGGGCTTGCTTACTGAAGACGATGTGGAAGACTTTGCAGAGAAAATAGAGCTATTACTTATTGATGAGGAGTTGTATAAACATTTTTCTGCCTCGGCAGTCCGGAATTCTGCCCGTTTTACTCCAGCTGAAATGGCAACAAAAGTGTTGGCAGTCTACGAGTCCCTGCTTGCATGAGCTTTTATAAGAGTGGGAAATCGTGGCGTGAGATTGTTTTGTTTGCATTTCGCTGCTTTGTTTGTGTGGAATGTTACAGTAAAATAGGAGCGACTACCTTACTCCGACGAGGTAGAGCCATCCGTCCCCACAGTAGATGAGGATTTGGCGACAGTCATTAGAAGGGATGCAAGTTCGAATAACACCACCAAGGGTAAGCTTTGAGCGAATCTTTCCATCGCTTTGTATATTGTAAAGGCTGGACTTTCCGTCAGATGCAATGACCGATGAGCCTGTTGGCGAAATGGCTACAAGCCTCGGGCTGAAAAATAGGCCGCCCTTTTCCCAGAGAAGGTTTCCCTTTGCACTGTATACCTTAATTTTTCGTTCTAGCATGTGCGAACGTGAGCGGCTCAAATATTTTGCAAAGCTTATTGCAACGTATTGGCTTCGTGGAGACACGCGGGCGAATGGCTCAAAACCCTCAACTTTCTGCCGCCAAAGCAGGCGGCCTTGTGTATTCCATAGGCATACCTCTGTCACAGGTCTATGCTGTGAGCCAGGTTGAACCCCTAAGATAGTGTTTCCATCGGCACTCACTTGAAGGTCGTACTGGCGGTCATTATAATGTCCATATCGCCATAGTAGCTTACTTTTGAGGTCATAGCATGCGATTGCAGATTTTTGCCAAGTTCCCGCAACTATTCGCTGACTATCAGGAGTGAATGTTAGCGAATGAACGATGCCTTCCAGCCGCCATCGCCGCCATCGCGGACGAATTGGGTAGGGTGGGTAAAGGTAAAGGTAACATTTGCCTGTTCCAACAGCCACATAGTCTCCATTAGGAGAGACAGCAGCCGACCATATGCTGCCGGAAACATCATGCCTCCAGTATAAATTGTTATTAAGTCGGAAATAGTGAACGGTTGTACGAGTCGGATCAAGTTTTGTATATACTAATAGGCTACTGCCATTTTGAGCTATAAGGGCATCAGTTGCGCCTTCAATTTTCTTTTGCCATATCAGCCTTGCATTTTTATTGTAGAAGCGAACATTTCCTTCGGTATCCACCGTGCCGAAGTAGTTGCCGCCGGGCGCAATTGTAAGAGAAACTGGCGGCTTTATTGGGCGTTTCCAAATGAGATGTAAATCGTCACCAACTGCTCCATTTATTCCTGCAAAGAGTAAAAGGATAATGGCAGCGATAGCGACGCAGGGGATTCGTTTGGGCAAAGGTATTACTGCTGTGATTCTTGCACCATGCGTATGAAATATTCGTGAATCCTGGTATCGGTGGTCAGCTCGGGATGGAAGGCTGCCCCCAGCAGATTTTTTTGCTTTACAAAAACAATCTTTTCGTTGCATCGCGCAAGTACCTCCACGCCGGGATTTGCTTTCTCGACATATGGGGCGCGAATGAAGATTGCACGGAATGGCGGTTTGCCGAGCGCTTCAATATCCAAATCTACTTCGAAGCTGTCCACCTGTCGCCCAAATGCATTGCGAAGAACTGTTACATCGAGCAGTCCTAACCTGTGTTGATCACTACCGACGATTTCTTTCGCAAGCAGTATCAGACCAGCGCAAGTTCCAAAAATTGGCATACCCCGCCCGGCAGCCTCGATAATCTTCTTGTCGAGATCGTACCGGGCGAGGAGTTTGCCTATGGTGGTGCTTTCGCCGCCGGGGATTATTAGCCCCTGAACGGAGTCGAGCTCTTCATGCGTTCGCACAGGTGTTGCCTGCTTGCCGCATAGTTTAATGGTATCAATATGTTTTTGAAAAGCCCCCTGGAGTGCGAGGACTCCGATTTTTAGCGTTTTACCCAACTCCTACCAACCTCGAACTGAAAGGAGTTCGTTTTCTGGAATCTGCCGAATGTCAAGACCAGGCATTGCGCTGCCTAGGCCCATGGAAAGTTCGGCAAGGATCTCGGGTTTGTCATAATAAGTCGTTGCGTCTACAATTGCCTTTGCACGCTTCACGGGATCCTCCGACTTAAAAATGCCCGAGCCGACAAAAATGGCTTCTGCACCGAGTTGCATCATGAGCGCTGCATCTGCAGGGGTAGCTATACCTCCAGCCGAGAAGTTTGGCACAGGGAGCTTGCCTGTTTCCGCAACCTCAAGCACCAATTCGTATGGTGCATTCATGTTCTTTGAGTATGCCATAATCTCATCACGACGCATGGATTGTAGTCGGCGGATTTCAGACATTACTGACCGCATGTGCCTGACTGCCTCTACAATGTTTCCAGAGCCGGCTTCACCCTTCGTGCGAATCATTGCCGCACCTTCACCAATGCGCCTTAGGGCTTCTGCAAGATCACGGCACCCACAGACAAAAGGCACTTTAAACTGGTGCTTGTCAATATGGTGCATTTCGTCAGCCGGCGTGAGCACTTCGCTCTCGTCAATGTAATCAACACCAAGCGCCTCCAGAATCTGTGCTTCAACGAAGTGGCCAATCCTCACTTTTGCCATTACTGGGATGGTAACAGCATCCATGATTTCTTTAATTTTAACAGGGTCAGCCATTCGCGCCACGCCGCCCTCACGGCGGATGTCGGCTGGGACTCTCTCAAGCGCCATAACTGCAACTGCGCCGGCTTCTTCGGCAATTTTAGCTTGTTCGGCGTTCGTTACATCCATAATAACGCCGCCTTTTAGCATCTCTGCCAGGCCAACTTTTGTCCGCCATGTGGATTTTTGAACATCCGTCATAACCTATCACCCCCTTGATTTTGGCTCACTCGCTTTCAGCCATCTTGAGCAGCCTTTCCCATTGGGTATCAACCTCTTTCTGGATTTCTTCAATAATCCATTGGTTCTCCGGCTTCATAAGATGACGGTATTTTGTCTGCTCTTTTAAGAACTCTGTGATTGGCAGCTTTTCCTTTGGCTTGTAGGTGAGCCTGTATTTTCCATTCTCAACCTCATATAAAGGCCAGTAGCATGAATTTACCGCGTCGCGTGCAATCTGTATTGCCTTTTCTGGCGGGAAAGCCCATCCAAGACGGCATGGAGACAAGACATTAATAAATGTTGGACCATCCGTATTGAGGGCTTTCTGAACTTTAGTGACAAAGTCGTTCCAATGGCTTGGCGAAGCCTGCGCACAGTATGGAATGTTGTGTGCAACCATTATCGCAGTCAAGTCTTTGCTTCTTTGTTTCTTTCCATAGGATGCTTTGCCAACGGGTGATGTGGTTGTTTCTGCACCCAATGGCGTAGCGCTAGATCGCTGAATACCTGTGTTCATGTAAGCCTCGTTGTTGTAGCAGATGTAAAGCATCCTATGTCCGCGTTCCATCGCTCCTGATAGCGATTGTAGCCCAATGTCGTACGTTCCACCGTCGCCGCCGAATGCAATGAAGCGAATTTCTTTGTCAAGCTTCCCTTGTTTCTTTAGTGATCTGTAGGCCGCTTCCACGCCGCTTATTGTTGCCGCCACATTTTCGAAGGCACTGTGAATGAAGGGTACTCTCCAGGCGCTAAATGGGAAAATGGTTGTTGCTACTGACATACATCCCGTTGCCGCGCCAACTACCACTGGGGTATCCGTCGCAGCCAAAGCCTGACGTATTATTGTAGGGAATGTGCATCCGGCGCACGCTCGATGTCCACCAGAGAGCAATTCACCTTTTTTTGCTAGTTCTTTTAGATTTGCCATTTTTTTCTCCTTTACTCACGTACTCCAAGGTAGTTAATTGCCTTGTAGGGGCGCTTGCCATTCTTGGAGATTGCTTCAAGTTCCTCGTAGACAGAGGCTATGTGGCTGAGGTTAATGTCTCGACCACCTAGACCGTAAACGTAGTTCACGGCCGTAGGACGTTTTTCGCAATCATAAAGTGCAGAGCGAATCTCGGCATAAAGTGGGCCGCCGGTTCCAGCCACGGCGTCTGAACGATCGAGGACTGCAACCGCTTTCATTCTGCACAATATTTCGGCTATTTGCTTCTCAGGGAATGGCCGGAACACGCGAAGCTTAAGCATTCCTGCTTTCATGCCTTTCTTGCGCAATTCGTTAATAACGACCTTCGCTGTGCCAGCAGTGGAGCCGAGGACAACAATTGCGAGTTCTGCATCATCTAGGTAATACTCTTCAAATAAGCCATACTTTCTGCCAAACTTCTCTCCAAATTCTGCGCCGATTTTTTCAATGATTGGAAGAGCATGGAACATTGGCTCAATTTGGGAGCGTTTGTGCTCGAAGTAATAGTCAGTGAAGTCTAGCGAGCCTATGGTAATTGGATGCTCCACATCGAGCAATGCATACTTCGGTTTGTATTCGCCGATAAAATCTCTGATGTCTTTGTCGTCGTAAACTTCGACCGGTTCCATGCCGTGGCTGATGATGAAACCATCATAATTGACCATTACTGGAAGTTGGATATCGTCATGCTCGGCAATTCTGACCGCCTGAAATAGGTTGTCATAGACCTCTTGTGCATTTTCTGAGAATATCTGTATCCAACCAGAGTCGCGCGCTCCCATAGAATCGCTATGGTCGCAGTGAATGTTAATAGGAGCGCTTAATGCTCTATTAACCATTGGCATTACAATTGGCAGTCTCAAGCCTGATGCTATATACAGCATCTCCCACATTAATGCTAAGCCTTGCGATGAAGTAGCAGTCATTGTGCGAGTGCCTGCGGCTGCCGCACCAATTGTTGCGCTCATGGCGCTATGTTCGCTCTCCACGGTAATTAGCTCGGTGTTAACCAGTCCATCAGCAACATAGCTGGCGAATATCTGCATGACTTCGGTTTGCGGAGTAATGGGATAAGCAGCAACCACATCGGGGTTAATCTGCTTCATTGCCATTGCCGCTGCTTCGTTGCCCGTAAGGGCGATTCTTTCTTTGGTAGTCGTAGCCAATTTTGTCCTCCTAACCTTCCGTCACTTCGTCATATGCTCGCTGGATTGCTTTGATATTTCCCTCAATAATTTCAGGCCTTGAGCGGAATTTCTTCTCCAGTTTTTTGCGTGTGTCTTTGAGCATTTCTTCAAAGTCTAGTAGGCCTGTAACTTTTACAAGTGCGCCCATCATCGGTGTGTTGGGGATATCCCTACCAATCGTTTCGCGAGCAATTTTTGAAGCATCAACTGTGTAAACTTTTTGTCCATTAAGCTTCAGCATCTCACGAAATTTGGAAGCCGGTAGGCTGCTGTTAATCAGTATTATTCCGTTTTCTGGCAGACCCTGCGTCACATCGATGTTGCCGATAAGAGTTGGGTCGAGCACAACTACGATATCGGGCGACGTAACGTGGCAGTGCAAGGTGATAGGCTGGTCGCTGATTCGGTTGAACGATTGGACGGGCGCCCCCATCCTTTCAGGGCCATACTCGGGGAATGCTTGCATGTATTTTCCTTGTCCGAGCACGGCTTCTCCAAACAGTAGCGCAGCCGTTTTGGCACCTTGCCCACCTCGGCCGTGCCACCGTATCTCGGTTAGCTTTGACATTTTTAGATGCCTCCCTTTTATTTGTAACAAGCGACGGGTGACGGGTAAGGAAGTATTTTCCTCGAATTGTGTGAGGCACTAGCCGATTACTCGTCACTCGTTACTCGTTATCTTACATTTCCCGTCTCCACTCGAGGGCGCGAATAAGCGTTGCTTGGTCTGCATAATCCAAATCACCTCCAACCGGCATGCCGTGGGCGATTCTGGTAACTTTTACACCCATGGGTTTTAGGATGCCAGCCAAGTACATTGCTGTAGTATCACCCTCGATGGTCGGGTTTGTCGCCAAGATAATTTCTTTAACGTTGTTTTCTATGACCCGTTGCTGAAGCTCGCGGATTCGAAGCGTCTCAGGGCCAATGCCGTCCATCGGTGAAATAAGACCTTGAAGGACGTGATAGGTCCCCCGAAATTCGTTCGTCTTCTCCATGGCAATGACGTCGCGCGGTTCAGCAACCACACAAATAGTTGTTTTATCTCTCTTGTCGCTTCGGCATATATCGCAGATATCTTCATCTGCGAAGTTACAGCATATTTTGCACTGGGTAATGCGTTCCTTGACTTCTTTGATAGCTTCTGCTAGGGTGGCGACCTCATCAGGCGGAGCCTGTAGAATGTAAAATGCAAGCCTTTGCGCTGACTTCGGTCCTATGCCCGGCAGTTTTTCAAGAGCACCTACCAGTTTAGCTAGCGGTTTTGCGTAGTACATTATTTACTCAACCAACAAAATTAGAAAACTGAGTATTGCAAACCTAGACTATGGTCTCTTTGTTTTACATAATGCCTGGAATGGGCAAGCCCCCCGTGGCCGCCTCCATCTTTTTCGCTTTTATTTCATTTGCTTTTCTTATCGCCTCTCTGACGGCACTTGTGACGAGATCTTCTAGCATCTCAACGTCGTTGGGGTCTACAACTTTAGGGTCGATCTTTACTTCTACAATTTCGCCCTTTCCAGTTGCAACCACTTTTATCATGCCGCCGCCTGAGGTAGCTTCTACTCTCTCTTCGTTGAGTTCCTCAGCAGCTCTTTCGATATCTTCATATAGTTTTTTTATTTGCTTCATCATGCCGCCTAGGTTTCCAAGTCCCCCTAGGTTGGCGAATGGATTGCTCATCGTATCCTCCTAAAAATTCCAAGAAGCCTGTTAGTCGTCCACAAGCTCTCCTTCGAACATATCGAGCACGCTGCGAAGTGTTTCGTTGTCATCAGTAGCTGCAGCTGGCTCTTGGAATGGGTCCGGCAAGTCTTCCTCTTCCTCTGGCTTTGGGATCGTCCGCCTAGGAGCTGCTTGTTCGGACGCTGTCTCGCAAATTATCGGAATGTTCGGTGTCCCAAAAACTCGTTCAAAAGCCATTTGGAACGCACGCCGTTTTGATGGAGTGTCAGGCTTCTCCTTCTCGTTCATTATTAATACACAGTGCCCTTCGTGTTTGAAGTGCAAGACAAGTGCATTTCCACGTATAGCCGCCGGTTTGCTCTCACTGAAGAGTACGTGCGCCGGCAGACTTATGCTCCGAACGTGTTGGAGAACCTGGTTCCATTTTTCCAATATTGTATCAAATTCTGGTATTTTTTTCTCGTCGGTTGCTTGTTTTGCCGAAGATGCAGGTCTTGCTTGTCGGATTTCAGGCTGAGTCGATGTTGGCTTCTCACGCCTGTCGGGCTGTGAAGTCGTTTGGGATGGTTCGCTCGGCGCAGAGGCAGGAACAGCTATCTTAGCTTGCTGAGGATTGGCGATTCTGATTGCTTTTAGAAATGCCATCTCGGTGATGAGACGGTGTTGGTCGCTTAAGCGGGCCTCACGCTCAGCTTCCAAGAATGTCTCTACAAGGTTTATTAATTCGGCCTTTTTGAATTTTGCTGCTTGCTGAGCCAACCTTTCTGATGCTTCCTTGCTTGTGCCGAGCACATACTGGTCCTTGGTTACTGAAGCGAATAGAAGGTTTCGAAAGTGCTCAGCAAGAGAACGGAGAAGTTGGCGCAGGTCTTTTCCAGATGCCACCGCCTCTGCTGCCATCTCGAATGCCCCGGGCTCGTCTCCTTCGGCGATGACATCGGCCATTCGGAATAGAAAATCCTGGGTAACTGTGCCAAGAACTTTGTAGACGTCATCTACTCGGAGCTCGCCATCCGTATAGGCAAGCACTTGTTCCATTAGGCTTAATCCATCTCGCCACGAACCGTCTGCATTTAGGGCAATGAGGTCAAGTGCTGCATCTTCGGCTTTGATGCCTTCGCTATTTGCCACATAAGCAAGCCTAGCTCGGATATCTGCAATCGACCCACGTCGAAAGTCAAATTGCTGACATCTAGACCTGATGGTAATTGGTATTTTATGGGGCTCGGTAGTTGCAAGGACAAAAATGACATAGGATGGAGGCTCTTCCAACGTTTTAAGGAATGCATCTTTTGCGTCACCTGAAAGCTGGTGTGCCTCATCGATGATAAAAACCTTGTAGCGAAGAGCCATCGGGGGAAATTTTACGTTCTCGCGAATCTTTGCAACATCGTCAACTCCACGGTTGGATGCAGCATCCATCTCGATAATATCGATTGCCGTTCCCTCATTTATGCTTTTGCATGCGGCACATTCGTTGCAGGGATTTGGAGTTGGTCCCTTCTCACAATTGAGAGCCTTGGCAAGCAAGCGAGCTGTTGTGGTTTTCCCAGTGCCCCTTGTCCCGCAAAATAAATATGCGTGTCCAATTTTCCCGAGTTTGATGGCGTTCTGAAGGGTCCTGGTGATGTGCTCCTGCCCCATTACCTCTTCGAAAGTTTGCGACCTGTATTTTCTGTAGAGTGAGACGTATGCCATTTTTCTTAGTTGACACGAAAATAGCAGTATCCTTGTTGGGATACTGCAAAGCAAATTACCGAATAAGTTTGATCGTGCACCTGCTTTCGATAAGGCACCCCAAGTGATACCGCACGTAGCCAACTCCGGCCAGGAAACCCTGCGGCACACGGGCGAACTTACTTACCGCTGCTTCCTTCCGGACCTGACGGGGTTCATAAGCCGGCCGTTGCGCAGGACCCGGCCATCAGCGCCGCTTGCGGCGGCCGAACCTCAAAGTGCCAGACCTCGAGCAGGAATTCGACCCCGCTATAGCGGATTGCGGGTACAGGGCACCGCTAGCTCCCCGTCTAGCACGATCAAACACTTTAATAATTATACCAGGTCGTTCTTAATATTACCAGTCCGCTAGATTATATCTTCGCGCTTTAGGATAATGACTTTCTTTATCTTTCGGAGGCCCTTGACCGAGTTGTCGGGGTAGTTCTTTACAATAATTCCTTCGCCGCTCCAGCCTACTATGTCTTGTATATCGCGTGCGGCGTTGCGTGGATTGAAGAAAATGCTAAGTTTATATTTGCTGGCTCTAAGCGGATATTGCTTTGGGTCTTTGCTTAGGTCATATTCGCGCGAGAATCTTCCGCCACGCACGACTATGCCGTGGATTCCGGTGTCGTAAACAAGGGTTTGGTTTGGATCAACTTGCCAGCTTGCCTCTTCTAGGGTCGGCTCTTTGTAGCCGAAATCGGTTAAAGTAACTTCCACTCGTGCGCCATCCGGGAGGTTCGTGTGCCCGCTTATGAGAAACTGTTTGGGGCCAAGCCGCCGGAATGTCGCCTCAAAGTTTACAGCTAATGGATGGTTGGCTAGCTTGCTGCGCTCCATTTGTTGGATTACTATTCGATCGTAATTCCTCTTTGAGATAGCAAGATCATACGATGCGTCAGGATCGTTTGGATTTTGCTTGAGCCTGCGCTTGGCGTCGGCTATGCAGTGCTTCCATTGAGCAATGCTTTCGTCTATCCTCCCAGCCCTTTCAAGTGCGTGCGCCACACACCTTTGGACGCGCCCGGGTGCCCCGCGTTCCTGCGCCTGCTTGAGCCAATATGCCGCTTCGTCATAGTTGAGAACCTTCAAGAAGTACATCGTAAAGCCCATTTCGAAATAAAGATCCCAGAGCTCGGAATTGTTTTGTATCCCTTCAAGCAAGAACTTCATGCCGGGATAGAGATATCTTCTATCTGCACGCTCTTCAAAATCTACAAAGTTATAAGCCAAGTGCCATGCCCCAACCGAATATACAACAAGCTGGTGAGGATCAAGCCAGGTAATCATTCGGCTAAGTGGAACAATTGCGTCATAATTGCCGGTATGAAAGAAGTCATTCGCACGAACCCAAAGGAGTCCTGCTACGACTTCGCGAAAGCCAATAACCGTTCCAAACACAAATTGGCTTGGAAGAACAACGGGGTTCGACCCAAATTCGGTAACTACGGAAGCAACACCCCGACCAGGTTGGAATTGTGCACGTTGGGGGTCTATGACCATTTGCAGCTTAATGATTACAGGCAGAAGTATGATGACAATGCATATGAGGATGATTTTAGTGCTTGGCTTCACTTGGTCATCACACCTCCCGCCTCTCAAAAAGTAGTATGGCGATTATTAATACAACCGAGGCATATACGATTGCATATAGGATATTTTCAACGTAATATGTCAGTTCGTTTTTAATTACTACCTCTGGGTGGATTAAAGGATTTTGGGTGAAGAAGTTTGCAAAGTTCGGCACTACGTAATGCAGAAAGGCAAAGAACCATCTCACGATTAACGCTTTCTCAGGTAGTCTGCTTAAGGAAAGTGTTACTGAGGAAAGACTGCCAATTATATACATTGCCGATGTTAGGAAAAAGTTTACAACAGGGGTTGTGAAAACGGAAAACAGAATCGCCAACGATGTTAGGAGAAATACCTGGAAGAATATCATTAGAATGCCTTTGAGTAATGCCCATTCTACGTGCCATCCCATCTTCCAGGCGACCATCGCCATAAAGACGATGGTCATCAATGACAAGTTTACCAAAAGCGTCAAAACACCTCCGACGAATTTTCCCAACAAGAACTCATGTCGCTTAACAGGCTTTGACAAAATCGTGTAAATTGTGCGTTTATCTATCTCCGACGGAATCAGATTGATGCCCATGACGACGGCGATGAACATGCCGGCGATGGCGATAACGCCTAGTCCCATGCTCTTTATGATTATCATCTCTTCGCGCTCGGAGAAAAACGCGAATGATACCGAGAAAGCGATTAGGGCAATGGCTACCAGTAAGAATATGTTTAGGATCTTTTTTCTCCACGCCTCTCCAAATGTGGCTTTTGCAATAACCATTATGCTCATTTGCGTTCCTCCCTGATTGTTTCAACGAAAAGATCCTCAAGTGTCCTACGCTGCGGAATCACGGAAACTATCCGACCATTCATTTGCCGAATCATGTCTATGGCATCGTCAACTTTCGGCCCTGCCTCTTCATGCACAACTATCGAACCATTGTTAGCTTGCAAAGTTGGATACGCTTCGCGTAGCTTTGCGAGTGCTTGCTCGCCTAATCCTTGAGCAGTGATTTCTACTTTACCATGGGCTAGAAGGTCTTTAAGATAGCCGATTTTGAGCAACCTGCCTCTGTTGAGTATTGAGATGCGATCACAGACCATCTCAACGTCTGAAAGCTGGTGCGAGCTTAGGAAGACCGTCTTTCCTTGTTCTTTAAGCTTCAAAATCAAGTCTCGAATATCCATATGTGCAATTGGGTCAAGACCTGATGTGGGTTCGTCAAAGAAGAGTAGCTTGGGGTCATTTACAAGTGCTTGGGCTATACCAATTCTTTGTAGCATGCCTTTTGAATATTGGCTTAAGGGTTTGAACCTATCTGCGTAAAGCCCTACTGTTTTGAGGAGTTCTTCAACTCGGCGTTTGCGCGTGTCAGCGTCGAGGCCGAATAACCTGCCATAGAAGTCGAGAACCTCTTGTCCAGTCATGTATTCGTAGAAATAGGGGCTTTCCGGCAGGTAGCTTATTTCTTTTTTTGTCTCAATATCTCCTGCAGGCTTTCCTAGTACGAATGCTTGCCCGGCTGTAGGGTACGTGAGACCGAGAAGCATTTTGATTGTGGTTGTCTTTCCTGCGCCGTTGGGGCCTAGAAAGCCAAATATTTCACCTTCGTAAACCTCTAGGTTTAAGTTTTCAACTGCGTTGACAAGGCGTTTTGGCATATACAGGCGGTAGGTTTTGGTGTAGCCCTCAATCTTGATCGCAACTCCCATGCATTACCTCCGAGTGGTTCCATAAAAACGGCAGCGAATGCTGCCGTGGCTCAGTATACAGAAGAGCTGATATAGTGTCAAGGTAAATGGCGCCCTTGAATATAGCAGCTACCCCTTGGTTTTTCAGTAACGTTAGTTTAAGCTCTAGTATTACTACGGAATTTAATCCCATTAGGTTCCTAAGTGGCGTTTTGGTGCTGTTGATAGACGATGGTTGAAGCTGTTGGATTATTGATGACGCATGGTACCGGAACAAACTTGGCTAGTTAGGGGGTGGCCATGGTTTTTAAAATATATTTCATCGTTTAAAAACGCATCTAAATATTTTAAAACATTCTTGCGCAATCTTACCGTTTATGCTTCCTGCAATTATAGTTGACAAATGAAGCAAAGGTAGGTATAATTTAAACTAGAAAGTCACAAAGGAGCTTTTCGCGTGCAGTTTGGAGTTTACAACCAGACCAATTGCTGTTTAGTAAGAGAAGGTGTGGTTTGCACCAGCGCAATCAGCGGCATTCGAAGCCGCCGATTGAAGCTTCTCGAGGACAATTTGTCGAAATACCGTAAATCAGTCCTTGAGTATGTCTGCACGTGAACCCGCTTGTGCTATGCATTAAGCGGGTTTTTTCGTTTGAAAGTTCACGTTGGCTTTTCAAGCAATTGGATGGAATAGCAGCTATGAGTCACGAGGTATTAGTTCTAAATAATGATTATGAGCCGCTGAATGTTTGTAACCTAAGGCGGGCGATTGTCCTTGTTTACCTTGGGAAAGCTGAGGTTCTTCACACGAACTCGAAGGTTATAACAACTCTCAACGGGTCGTTTGACTCGCCGACCGTGGTCAAGCTGCGCTATCATGTGAAGCGTCCTATCCCTGAGCTCAAATTATCGCGAAGAAGCATTTTCGCTCGTGACAACTATACCTGTCAGTATTGCGGCCAACAGTCCCATGACCTTACGCTCGACCATGTGATTCCAAAACGACTTGGCGGCAAGTCTACGTGGGAGAACCTCGTCTGCTGTTGTCGGAAGTGCAATAGCAAGAAGGGCGACAAAACTCTTAAAGAAGCTAATATGACACTTATCCGACAGCCACGTCGACCAAGATATGTGCCATTTATAAGCATGACAAAATATCTTGAGGGTGCGCGGAACGAGCATTGGCGTATGTATCTGCCAATCTTTGGCGATCTGCCCGAAGCGGCCTCTTAGCAAAAAGTGTGAAATTTCAATATGGCAACGTTGACTGTCCCCTCAATAAATGTTAAAATTCTAATGTGAGGCGGAGTACCTCAGTTGGTTAGAGGAACCGGCTCATACCCGGTGCGTCGGCGGTTCGAGTCCGCCCTCCGCTACCAGATTCGAAAGCCCGCAAAAGCGGGCTTTCTTGCTTTATAGGTTGTCGATGTAAACCTTTTGCGCGGTGGATAGTACCTAGGGTGGCTGGAGTTTCAACGCCAATTTATCCTCAATGTGAAGCTTTAAGGTGCAAGGGATTCTATTTTCCAGGTTGTAGTCAGCGTATGAGTGCCCGCAAGAATATTGCTACCGGGCGCCGCAAGCGTCCAAATAATGGCCACACTGCCGGATGTAGCGTCTGCGTTTCCCTGAAATACTGGGGTGAATGACGATGAGCTTAGAGTGCCAGAAAAACCTGTCCCGTTAACCGCCGAGCTGGTTGTCCAGCTTATTTTTGATGCAGGTATGTATTCACCGCCTTCTGCTGGACGAGCGAAATTCACAGAATTTGCTTGTATACTTATGCGAATTCCACAGCCTGGTGTAAGGATTGCATCACTAAATTCTGCAACAGTTGGATTTGGAGTACCAATTGTAGGAAATTCAGCATTTGTAACCAGAAAACTTATGGAAGTTGGTAGAGTCATGTTGACACTGTCGCCGTTGGCGTTCCCTAGCATGATTATGTTCAGCGCAAGGCTTAGCATAACGGAAATTTGTATTATGGTCAGTTTTTGACAAGAACAAATGCTAATCATTGCAATTTTGTGTGCCATTCTACTGGCATGATGTGCACCAGCTTCCCCCTTTCGTCAAGGGTGAATTCAATATCGGTTATGCATTTATCAGGTTTGAGTTCGATTTCGATGCTATCGTTGCCACGCACGATATATCGTTTTGGCAGAGCTTCTACTGCAATTCGAATGCGATAGCGGCCAGGTTCTAGATTGCAAAAAGTAAATACCCCATCCCGACCCGTAGCGGTTGCCCGGTCGGCAATGCATACTGGTATATCTGGCAAACCTTCATCAAGGTCAAATCTGCCGTTGCCATTTTTATCTAGATACACTCGGCCTGATACACATCCAAGGGGTATAAGATGAAAATCCAATTCTTGCTTTGATTCCCGTGTGACTGCAATATCACGTATGGCGCTAGTGAGTTTATAATCTGCTGGGACGCTTTCTTCAGCAACAGTTGCTTGGTAGGCTCCTGTTGGGACGCATTTGAAAAGATAACGCCCATGTTTGTCAGTTATGGCGGAATATGGACCCAAGCGAACCGTGATGTTCTCGAGCGGTTGTCCTAATTGATCGGTGACTGTTCCCGCAACTTCCCCGCCGCGTGCTGGGACCCACGTAGGCCAAGTCTTTTTGAGCATCACGAGGAAACCTCGCTTACCACGCAGGTTATCTGCAGATTGGTAAGGGCTTAAACGGCCGTAGTCAAGTATTAGAGATAATCCGTTTGAAAGCTGATGGTCTAGACGAACTCTTAGAAGATCAGAATCCGCTAAATTAGGAAATCCGCTTATGGTTTGCAAGGTGGTTTGCTTGGAAAGCCTGAAGCTTGCGATGAGCTGTTGTTGATTAGCTGCACAGCCGCCTATGGATTGCCTAGTTAGTTGATAGTCAATATGGACTCTTTGGTTTAGCAGCATCGAGAGCGAGCTTATTAAGCTACTGCCGGAATTGTGAATTTCCAGATTTCGACCCGTAAGGCTGTCTACCTTGGAGGAGTTTTCTTGGTAGCGCACGAAGAGGTTTGCTTTGTTTGAAAGTGGTATTGTAACTCCGACGCCGTGCCCTGTTGAAGACTGGTTTAAAACTTTATGTTCTGTGCGGTCAAGTGTTAGAGCCCAGCGCTTCAACAAAGGAAACCTTAATCCGAGGGTTCGGAATAAAGACTCTTGGTCGTTGGCATCTGTAGAGGAGCTGTAACCATAAAAAATAGATGTGGTTGGCGTGATTTGAACAGATGCAAATATACCTGATGAATGACCAAATCCAGAAGGCAGGTGGCGTAGGAATGCGTAAACTTCAAATGGATCCCTATCGCATCGAACTGATAAGTATCTCGATTCGTCTGTCGCTATTTCCCCATTAAGCTGCACATATTCGTTTAAACGCACGGCGTCTCTGTATGTTACTATTGCTTCGGGATTCGTTGTCTTTTCTGTTTTCATATAAGCACCAAGGTAGGGCCACCTTCCGCCGGCATCCCAAGTGTAGCGGATTCCTTTCACTAGACCCCATATCTCGCTGTACAAATCGCCTCCCTCAAAGCCACGGCCTCCTTCTTTGTCAAGCCATCTGAAATGGCTATTATGCAACCGCGTACCTTGGTTTCCTTTGGTAACTAGCGCCCATAAGTCTGTCTCACCACCCCAAACCTTGCCATTTGCCGTCAGTTCAAATCCCCAGTCAAAGCCTTGCACGTGCCCAATGCCAACGCCAATATTGAGCTTCTCCTTTGTCGGAGGTAGATTGATGCTGGAGAGTTTATTCTTGGTAAGTTGGGGCATGTTTTTTTGTTGAGCCCTGGGCTTTGGGATAATAAGTGCTCGCCATCCATCGCCGATATCGTTTTGTTCGTTTAGTCCAGGTATAGGCAATATAGGGCGACTGAAGGTGACGCGCTTGTTGGAGGAATCTACTGTAACAGCGAGACCGCTTAGTTTTGCGATGGCATGGGGATCCAAAAATAAGCAAAAACCCTGTCTCATCGCAGGAAGGGCTAGTGGTGTTACTTCATCACGACAGCTCAGTACCCCGGCGCCGTCAGTCCACTGCCACAGTCTGCCATCTACACTTCTAAGTAGCAGACTTTGCCCTTCAACTGAGGTATGAATACCGAGTGGTGGGCCAATGCCTGTGGAGTTTAGAAGTACGCTCCCTGCTACTGGTATGGGAGAGGCTGCTTGAGTTAGGTCAGTTTCTTCGTAAAACACTGCCCATGATGAGCGTTCAGCATGGCTGTCCGCACACGAAAAAAAACATATGATGCCAGTGATGGCGGTAATGCAAAGAAAAGCTCGAATCGTCGGCATTACCTCCCATCGGTGCCTGCCGGTCTGTTGATTTGTAGTTCTTTCTCGGCTCCCATCAGGTAGTCAAGACCAACGTCAACGATTACTCTGACCTTATATGTGCCAGACGGTAGTATGCTAGGATTGGGTAGGGGAGCGCTGAATTCGCATGTATTCAGCGGCTCCGGTAGCAGTGGCTCACCGCCAATTTGCACCGTAGTAACCGGATTCTGTTCGCCAGGTTTGTAAAACTCAAACGTGCCATTTACTTTGAGGGGAATATTGCCATCGTTTTTCAACGTTACGGCAACTTTTTCAGCCGTGATGCGAACACCGGTGATCTTGGCAGAGCGGGTTGCATTAGGTATCTCAATGAAAATACCAACGGATACCGAACCCCTGAAAATCACTGAAACGCCTGATGGTTTAGGTGCAAGCGGATCAGGAATCTCTTCAACTGTCAAAGCAGCCCAGTAGCCGCCAGGTTCAACCTTGTCAGGTACCCGAATGGTCAGCTTTACAGTCATTGTTTCTCCCGGATTGCAGGTAGCCTCGACCGGGTTTACGGTGCACCAAGGGCCGCAAGATCTTTTAACCGTGCCTGGTGTTGCGAAAAATGTATGATTGTTGTCAGCACTGCGCCACCAATCTTCTAGGCGTACGCGAAAATGTGTGACAGGAGAATCTTTGGCAAGCGTCAAAGTGAAGATATGGTTAAGCACTTGTCCGGGTCTAGCCTTGGTGCTTATATTTGCGGGCGAAAAGTGGAATCCAATGGCGTGCACAGGCGCCTGGGCTGCAAGGACCACAGATATTCCAAAAATGCCCAGAGCGACTGCGCTTCCAATATTGCGCGGCCGCATTACGATTCCTCCCCATCTTTTAAGTATTCAACAGCAAATTGTCCCGACGCTTACCTCTAGCGTAACCCACAGGTTGGTGATATTGAAATTAAACCTAAAGGATTACCCCTTCTTAGGGCGTGAAGCTAGAGAACCTCCATGTTGCTTGGAGTGTATGGTCGCCCGCACGGTCTACGGTCGACTTCGCCGCAAGCGTGAAGACCAATGCATTTGTGGATACTTCACTCGCATTAGCTGTGGACATATCTGCTACTTTGGTGTATGTTCCTACAGCGTCGCTCATACTTGCAGCGTTTCCAGTTCCGCCTGTCCACGATGGGGCGTTCCACGATATGTCTGAACTTGCCCATGTTACCGAACCACCAGACGGTGGAGTAAAGTTAGCGGCGTTTGGGGCAATTTCAATTCTTAGCTTTTTCCCATCGCTGAGAACTATAGAGGTGGCGCTTACGGTTTGGTTGGCGGAGTTTGTGCTCGTCGAAACATCGTTCACACTGAAGGTTACAGATGCGGGTACAGTTACATTTGCTTGCTCAGCAACCGTTGCTGTGAAGGTTGTTGTTTGGGATGTGTCCGGTAGTGTTACAACGGCGGCCCACAACCCGCTGTTTGCGAGCATCATGCTCAAGATTACAGCCACTTTCCTCATATTTATCACCCTTCCCTCCTTGGTAGGATTGATTTATGGACCAAGTTTTTGGTCCCTCGGGCTTTCAGGTCGGTTGCATGTTTTCCCTTTGTCTGGTTATTGAACAAAAAAGTGTCCGCAATCCCGACTTGCTTTTGTCGGCTTCGGACACCCCCTAATTCGCCCTAGTACTTCCCCATCCTTGGGTCCGAGCTGACCAATCTTTTGTTCCATTTTTGTGTATCGGCATACTTTGAAGGTTTCTTTAGGGTTTTTATTAAAAACTCTTTGAACGCAGCAATATTGAAGCTCAAATTATAACCAACAAGTCACCTGCCTTTAGGTTAACGCTTTTGGTGAAAGTGAACGATGTTCCATCTTCTGTAGTGTGGCATTCGATTGGTTGGCAGTTAAGTCTTTTTTTGCCCTTTTATTCCTATCTTGTTGACAGCTTTCTTCACTCCTGCTATGTTTTCACTTGGATGAACAAATGAGCTACGAGATTGGATGGAAAGCGATTAATCTTGAGATGCCAGAGCGGGTGGGGCATACGGAGTACTGTTCACATCCCTTGCTTGTGAAGGCAATTACTGGGGTGGATCCCAGAGAAGATGGAGAAGGCTGGCGGAAGTTCTACGACGCCGTGGGTTATGATTTTATCTGGAGTGCGAACGATGGCCCAGAATGGAAAGGCCGCCGAACAAGCATGGGGCACGCGGTTTTTCAGCAAGACGGCACTGATTATGACCCAAATGTTTACTGTTCGTTTGAGACGCCAGAGGATGTTCTTAGCTTTGACCCAGTCAAGGAGTACGGCATTCCCGACATCGATGAGCGCACGGCTTTTTTTGAAAACGCTTGGCAGAGTGCTCAAGCAGCTTATCCCAACCAGGTAGTCCCCGGAGGCTATTACAAGACGCTTTTCTCCGCGTGTATTCATGCCTTTGGCTGGGAGATGTTTCTATCCTCCGCTCCTCTTGATTATGACCGCTTTGATAGGGTGCTCGAGGGCTTCTACGAAATTTCTTTGGCAAATTTCATAGCGTGGTCGAGAACATCCGCGCCAGTGTTTCTCTGTCATGACGATATGGTCTGGACACAAGGTGCGGTTTTTCACCCGGATTGGTATCGAAAATACATTTTCCCTCGATATAAAAAGTTGTGGTCGGTTATAAAAGATGCCGGAAAAATTGTTCTTTTCTGCTCGGACGGTAATTTTACCGAGTTTATAGACGACATTGCCGAAGCAGGAGCTGATGGATTTATATTCGAGCCATTGACCGACCTTGAGGTTGTGGTTCATAAATATGGTCAGACCAAGGTTATCATTGGGAATGTGGATACTAGGATTCTCACGTTTGGCGACAGGGAAGCAATCCGAAGCGAAGTAGAAAGATGTATGAACCTAGGGAAGCCATGCCCAGGGTTTTTCATTGCAGTAGGTAACCACATTCCTCATAACGTCCCTATTGAAAATGCGCTATATTACTTTGAACTTGTTGATAAGCTTGGCAGGCGGTAATATTGCCGCTTGGTTTTACTAGTACACAAACTGCTTGCCTATTTAAAAATTTTAAACGAGTTATTAAAAAGCTTGACATTCTGGCCTGTTGCGTGTTATCATCCTAGTTGAAAGTAGAAAACCGCTAGGGGTGCTGCCGAGCAGCTGAGACTCCGACGTAAGCGGAGGTCCCTTTGAACCTGATCCGGGTAATGCCGGCGTAGGGAAGCGGAGAGATCTCTTCAACCGAAGGCCTCAAAAGCGAGTTTCTCGTTGTCCGCTTAGCATCCCCCTGGCATAAATTTCAATCAAACACCAAGGAGGAAGCAAATGATTGGTAAGGTTTCAGATTTAGATGTTTCACGCCTTATTATTCAAGACTATTACGAGGTGCTGAGAAACTCTCTTGAGTCGGATGTTATAATTGTGGGCGGGGGTCCAAGCGGACTGGTCGCAGGTTATACACTTGCGGAGCAGAACAAAAAGGTGGTAATTATGGAGAAAAGGCTGTCACCTGGCGGCGGCATTTGGGGTGGAGGCAAAGGTTTCAACAAGGTTGTTTTGGAATCTTCGGTTGGGGACATTCTCCGCGAGTTGGACATATCATTTGAAGAAAATGACGGTTATATTGTAGTTTCATCAGTTCTCCTAGCAGCATCCCTTATCAAGAAAACTGTCGAGAGTGGGGCAATTTTGCTCAATCTTTTTTCAATTGAGGATGTTTACTTTAACGAAAACCACGAAATCGCAGGTGTGGTTGTCAATGATACAGCATACAAGATGACGAACCTTCATGTAGATCCTCTCACATTTTGTAGCAAAATTGTTATGGATAGCACCGGCCATGATGCAGTTGTGTGCAATTGTCTTGCACGGCGTGGATTAATTCAATTAAAGGGCGAGCAGCCGATGAATGCACAACTAGGCGAAGAGGGTGTAGTAGAAGGCACAAGGGAGATTTATCCAGGGCTGATAGTGACGGGCATGGCGTCTGCACAGTTCCATGGGACTTGTCGAATGGGACCAATCTTCGGAGGCATGCTTCTATCAGGCAAAAAAGCAGCAAAAATCGCAATTGAGAAACTGGCTAAGGGCTGCTAGGGCATAAGCAGTTGCTGGAATAAAGCCGATGGAATTAAAGTATTAAATAAAGATGGGAGAGCTTAGAAATGCCAGATGAACCAGGAATAGAAACTTTATCGCTACACGCGGGCCATAAGCCAGATTCAGAGACAAATTCGCGCGCAGTCCCAATTTATCAGACTACATCCTATGTCTTTAATTCGGCAGAACATGCCGCGAAGCTTTTTAGCCTGGAGGAGTTCGGCAACATCTACACGCGAATAATGAACCCCACAACCGATGTTCTTGAAAAGCGCCTAGCTGCAATGGATGGTGGGACAGGTGCACTGGCTGTAGCGTCTGGGCAGTCAGCGATTGCACTTGCAGTTCTAAACATCACTCGCTCAGGGCAAAATATAGTCTCTTCGAAATACCTTTATGGCGGTACATATACATTATTCAACTATACATTACGCAAGTTGGGCATTGAGGTCCGCTTTGTGGATTCATCGGATCCAGCCAATGTTGAGGCTGCGATTGATGAGAACACGCGGCTTGTCTACGCTGAGTCAATCGCCAATCCGAAGAACAATATTGACGACTTCCCAGCGGTCGCCGAGATTGCTCACAAGCACGGAATTCCATATATTGTTGATAACACCGTTTCGCCGCCACCTCTTCTGCGCCCGTTTGATTTTGGCGCGGATATAGTTGTTTACTCGCTTACGAAGTTCATAGGAGGTCATGGCACGAGTATCGGCGGTGCGATAGTCGAGTCAGGCAAATTCAATTGGGATAATGGAAAATTTCCAGAGATAACTGAGCCCGACCCGTCCTATCATGGCGTTAACTACTGGGAGTCATTTGGTCAACATAGCAGGGCAAAAGTTCCTGGTATTGCTTATGTTTTTAAAGCACGAGTGCAATTACTCCGAGATCTTGGGCCTGCGTTGTCACCCTTTAACTCGTTCTTGTTCCTGCAGGGATTGGAAACTTTGCCGCTGCGCATCCGCCAGCAATCGGCAAATGCATTGGCTGTTGCAAAGTGGTTGGAGTCGCACCCGGCGGTCAGCTGGGTAAACTATCCTGGGTTGCCAAGCCATCCAAATCATGAGAGAGCAAAGCGATTCCTTAAAGAGGGTTGTGGTGCAATTATTGGCTTTGGAATTAAAGGTGGTATGGAAGCTGGTATAAAGCTGATAGATTCGGTGAAGCTGATTTCTCATCTTGCCAATATTGGCGATTCCAAAAGCCTAATAATCCATCCTGCTTCCACGACTCACCAACAACTTACCCCTGAGGAAAGAATATCGTCAGGCGTGACGGATGATTTTGTTAGGTTTTCGGTGGGTTTGGAGAGCTTGAGCGATATTTTAGCGGATTTGGATCAGGCGCTGAGGAAGTCACAGGAGTAATTGAGGACTGAGTGTTTATCTCAAGCTTGCATGACATTATGAAATTTGCTATCCTTTACCTTCGTTAGTGCAACGGCAGAGTTGGAGCTTGAGAGGTAGCGATTTTTGAATCCTTTTTGGTGGTTATTAGCCTGCTAATAGGTGGATAAATGTCAGAGAATGGTTCAGTAGGCTATGTTGAAACAAAATATTTCACATTCGCTGAGCCGCCGAATGAGATGCAGCTCGAATGTGGGCGGAAGCTGGGTCCTATTACTCTTGCCTATGAAACATACGGCGAGCTAAACAAAGCAAAGGATAACGCAATCCTTGTACTTCATGCACTTTCGGGAAGTGCTCACGTAGCGGGACCAAATCAGGGCGACCAGGATCCCCCTTGGTGGGATACCATGGTAGGCCCCGGCAAGGCATTAGACACAAACAAGTATTTTATAATTTGTTCAAATGTTATCGGTGGTTGCAAGGGTTCTACAGGTCCAAGCTCGATAAATCCCGCAACTGGTAGACCCTATGCACTCTCATTCCCTGTAGTCACAATAAGTGACATGGTAAATGCACAAAAACATTTGATTGACTACCTCGGCATAGAGCGCTTGCTGTGTGTTATAGGCGGTTCAATGGGTGGTATGCAAGCCCTCCAATGGTGTGTAAGCTATCCTGACATGGTAAAGCTCGCTGTGCCAATTGCTACCACAAGCTGTCTATCGGCCCAAGCTATTGGTTTCAATGAAGTAGGCAGGCAAGCAATCATGTCCGACCCAGATTGGATGAATGGCGAATACTACGGCAAAACAGTGCCCCGAAGAGGATTGGCTATCGCAAGGATGATAGGACACATAACCTACTTGTCGGAAGAAGCTATGCACCGAAAATTTGGACGTCAGCTACAAGACAAGGCAGAGTATGGGTACGACTTCGTAACCGATTTCCAGGTTGAAAGCTATTTACGCTATAAGGGCGACCACTTCGTTAAGCGGTTTGATGCGAATTCTTACCTATATATTACGAAGGCTATGGATTACTTTGACCTTACTATGCCGAGTGGCTCGCTCAAAGAGACATTCAAAGTAGTAAAAGCGAAATTTCTCATCATTTCATTTTCATCCGACTGGCTCTTTCCTACACATCAGTCTAAAGAAATTGTGAGTGCATGTAGGTACAATAACCTGGATGTCATTTTTACGGAGATTCAGACAGATTACGGTCATGATGCTTTTCTGCTTGAGTCAAAACAACTTACACACTTGATCTCTAATTTCCTAGAATATGGTTGGAAAAGGACGCAATAGCTATGGCATGCGTTGAGGAAGTTCATACGAAAGACGGCCACATTCTTCATTTGGCGCCCGAGCACAAATTAATTATTGATTTAGTTGAGGAAGGCAGCCGAGTGCTTGACCTTGGATGTGGTGGGGGTGATTTACTGAAAGCATTGAAGGACAAGAAGGGCGTCAGAGCAGAGGGCATTGACTTATCCGAAGAATGCATCCAGGCGTGTGTGGCAAAGGGTCTCTTTAACGTTCATCATGGTGATCTAGACGAGGGTCTTGCTGATTATGCAGACCAATCAGTTGATTACGTTATCCTGACAAACACCATCCAAGTGCTCCACCGACCGCTGTTTCTTATTAAAGAAATGGCAAGAGTCGGTAAAAAGTGCATCATAAGCTTCCCGAATTTCGGCCATTGGTCAATTCGGTTTCAGTTGTTATTCAAAGGCAGGATGCCCAAAAATGCCAGGTTACCATACGAATGGTATGACACGCCAAATATTCACCTCACAACAATCGCGGACTTCTACGATTTTTGCAAGGTTGCTGACCTGCGTGTCCTCAAAGTCATTCCCCTCCGAACTGTGGGGGAAGGTGAGTGTAAAATTGTGCGCCTTCTGCCAAATTTCTTTGCCGATGCGGCAATTTTCGTCGTAGAGCCAGAAAGATAGACACTTTTAGATAAGTTAATTGTCGTTTGCAGAGTCTGCACCTCGAATTTTTGCCTCTTTATGGCAGATAGTGCGATTTCAAGATTACTAGAACTTTTCTTGGCGGCATGTTTCTTGTTCATTGATATCGTGTGTAGAGCTTATGGCGGGGCGAGCGGAAGGGATAGTATTTCTTTGCCGCTTTCGAGCTCAAGAACGCTAACTTTCTCTTTTAAGATCATCCCTACAGTTGGTACAAGAATTCCCGCACGCTGAAGTTTTGGATGGGTTGGACTTCCGGGGTTGATATGAATTGTATTGTCAATTTTTTCGATTACTGGCAAATGCGTGTGTCCTGTAACTAAAATATGTGCGCGGTATTTGGCGGCGACTTTTGACATTTTCTCTTCATCAAGCGTGTGCCCGTGTGTAGCGACGATTCTTGATCTATCAAACTGCACGACTGCATATGGTGAAAGTACGGGTACCTCAAGGAGTTCTTCATATACTTCTGCGTCGCAGTTGCCGCGAGCAATTACTATGGGCACATTTGATGAGTTGATTAGCTGAACAAGAGCTGGAATGTCGTATTCTTGGTTTGGCAACAGACGCGGTGGATGATACAAGACGTCTCCTGCGTGAAGTATCAGGTCAACTTCACCAAAAACATTCATGGCTTTCTGCCATGCAGAAACACTGCCATGAGTATCACTAATGACCCCAATTCTCATTTTTTTTCCTCATTTTGTAATCGCAATTAACAGTAATATTTTGCCAAAAAACCATGATATTATACGACAAAAAGGGCCGGAGCTCCTTCTTTGCCCCGGCCCGTCAATTGCGCGGTATCGTGCTAGCTATTGTATAGTAAGTGTTAGATTGCTGGTGTAGGTATTTATCCAGTAACCATACCAGGGTACCAGATATTCCGAAGCTGGCCAATCCTCAGGTAGCCCAAGAGTTTGCAGTGCCTGTGCTGAATTGTCCCACCACCAGCCAACGGAGTCCAGCCATCCATTTGTTTTAGCGGCTGTGGCGAGACTTACCGTATTGCCATCCTTAGTTACGTTTGTATCTGCCCAGTACTTACCATTTGGGAAAGGACAGCCAATGATTGCCCACCCTGCTGCCGATATTTGGACGTCGCGGGTAGGCGGAAAGCTCGCCCATGCCTGGTAACTAATCGTTTTTGGCCCATCAGCGAATAGCCAATAACCCTCGCCAACTCTGCAGTTGCCGAAAACCGAAGGTGTCCAGGGGTCGTAAGTTATAAAAGACGCTGTAGGATTGTCGTAGCGATATAGTTTGCTATCTATGTCTATGCCATTGAACACAACTGCTGGGTCAGGATTGACCGGGTCAAGCGGCAAACTAATTAAGTTCCAACCTGCACGCACAATACCATTATAGGACGTCTTTTGTGTGTATCCGAGTGCAAAGTTCTCACGCAGATACTGTCCTGCTGCCAACGTTTGATTGTAGTAGGTGTACGGCGGAAGGCCGGTTTTCGAACAGGTGATTGTGTATGTTCCAGGTGGAAGATCTAAGAAGGCGTAGAAGCCTGTTGCGTCGGTCTCAGTGGAACGTGTGACTGGGCCTGTTACGGTTACAGTAGCTTTATACACCCAATTATAGTATATGGGATCGTTCGGGTTTGATGCATTGGTGACCACGCCAAATATGCAGCCCGTTGTCGGATTGCTTTTCCATGGCATGTTTGGGGTGGGCACAGGAAGTGTGTACAGGTTTGACTTGACAGCAGACCAGAAGCTTTCGTTTGGCTGGTAATCTTTGTTCGTCACGGCGTAACTGTAGTTGCATATACCAGCAAGCCCGGCATCTCTGGCAACTTGCATTTGTATGATGCTGTCAGAAATCGAGTTTAAGTAACACGCTTGGCCGTCGACGCTGTGTCTGCCGGTGGTTGCTTGCATAGTAGCAAGCCAGTTAGTCCAGAGTCGGTAGTCTTGCTTCTGGGCGCTATCGTATTCTCGCTTGTAGTTCATTAGGATATTAATATCCACTATATGCTGTTCCATCCAGCCTTTTCCATCTTGGAAGACTTCTTTGTATTGGCGGGTCTGTGTGAAGTCGACATTTGGATCAACGCCCATCCAGCCTACCGTGTCTACAGAGGTTTTTACGTTTGGTTTCTTAGCCCAGATTTGAACATGGCATTTTTTGAGAAGATCTGTTACCTGCCTTCGCCGGAAGTCGCTCCATGTGTTCCAATGAGGATCCGAAGTGGAGGTAGGTGGCCAGTAGCCATATTCGTTGTAGAATCTTTGTTGTGTAATTGAATTGTAGCCCCAGTTGTAGCCAGGATATCTGATGTAATCCCAGTTGAAACCATCGATATCATATTGATTAACGATATCCATAACAACCTTGTAGATGTAATCCTGCACGCCGGGGACTCCTGGGTCAAGATTATAGTACTGGCCGTCAAGGTTGTTCCCTGAACTGTCGGTCATAGCCCATTCTGGGTGAAGCGTCCAAATATGATTGGCTGGCGCTGCTCCCCATCCGCTGTTCCATATTCTGTACGTTACAATCCACGGGTGAACCTCGATGCCCTGAGCATGTGCCTTTTGTATGAGGTCACCAAGCGGATCGAATGGCGGGGCGTCTATTATATTTGAGGCTCTTGGTTCAAATGTTGAGTTATAATACGCATCACCGCACTTTCTGACCTCAGGGATTATAACGTTATAGTTGTAAAGTTTGTGGACATTCACGAGGTTTGTGATTTGCTCAGCGCTAAGAATGCCGTCATGCCACGTATCCACCCAATTTGCCCGATATTCAGGTGTGGGAGCATTTGTAGTAAATGTGTAGTCGCTTGAAACAGCTTCGTTATTGCTCGCGTCTGCAGACTTTACTCTATAATGGTATAGAGTAGTGGGCGAGAGACCCGAAATCAGCACGCTGTGGTTGGTTACGAGATTGGTGTCTTTTGGCGTCTGGTTTCCATAGCTTGTGGTAAGCCCATATTCAACTTGCGATGTCGAGGGCTCATTGGTCGTCCAGGTTATGGTAGCTGTTGTCACCCCAGGCGAGGCCGAAACATTAGAGATTGTGGGGGGCGTCGTGTCTGTGGCTGTGGCAGAGTAGAACCGCATGCCGTCTGCTACGACGTATCTCGTGGTGCTCGACCCTTGGTTTGAAATTCTCGCATAGTTGCCTGAGCCGGCATTCATTGTATACGTGCCGACTAGGAACCATGTTCCTCGATTTGTGGTCTGGTTTACATAAATAACATCATCGCCGGAAGCATGGTGGATGGTGTACTGGGCTGCGGTGGTTTCCGACACTTCTGTGTTGCAGTACCATGTGTACACTTGCCAGTCCGGGGCAGTTTGGGGTATAAAGGGTGTATAAGTTGCCGTACTGCCACCGGCAGTTGCAATCTTACAATACCTGTAATCGCTGCCATACTTATCGGTAGCACTCGTGCCAGTAGTCCACGAGTTCGATCCGTTTACAAAAACGGCACCTGGATTGTCTATTATAATTTCGACTGCTCCATGTAGACAGGTCGAAATTATTAGCAAGACCAGAAAAGTGATTGATAGCCAAAGCCTCCTTTTCATGTCAAACCTCCTTTTTGAAATTTTCTCCAATGCTTATCTATACCTATCTTAGAGTAAGTGTCAAATTGTTATGGTTGGTAGAAATCCAATAGCCGTGCCAAGGTTGAATGTATTCGCTATCAGGCCAGTCTTCTGGGAGACCAAGTGATCTAAGGCTCTGGCTGTTATTGTCCCACCACCAACCCGTTGCATCTAGCCATCCGCGATCTTTTGCTGCAGTGGGCAGAGTAATTGTTTCTCCTGCCTTTGTCACCAGAGTGTCTGCCCATCGTTTCTCGCTTAGGAATGGACAACCAATGAGGTTCCACCCGGCGTTTGGCAAGCTTATGTCTCGAGTTGTAGGTGTACCTCCATATGCTTGGTAGCTTATCGTTGGATTACCGCTCGAATATAGCCAGTAGCCTTCTTCTACTCTGCAGTTACCGAATGTTCCAGGACTCCACTGGTCGTAAGCTATGAAAGACCTTGTCCCAGCGTCGTATCTGAATAGATTGCTATCTATGGCTATCCCACTGAATACCGATGCGGGATCGGGATTTGCAGGGTCTAGTGGCAGGCTGATGAGATTCCAACCGTTCTTAATTGTTCCCGCGGGCGAAGTGCAGGTTGTGTATCCCAAATCGAAGTTTTCTCTGAGAACTTGCCCAGCGGCTATCGTCTGGTTGGTATAAGTCCGGGTTTTTGTGCCTTTAGTTGCCGTTATTGTGTAAGTTCCTGGCGGTAGATCAATGAAGCCATATGTACCAGTGGCGTCTGTCTCGGTGGTCCGAGTCACAGGACCTGTAACGGTTACTGTAGCTTTGTATATCCAATTCCAGTAGATGGGATCGTTCGGTTTTGAAGCGTCGGTAACCGTTCCGAAGATGATGCCTGTTGTAGGATTGCTCTTCCACGGCATATCCGGAACAGGCACTTTCTGCTGGTAAATATTTGTCCTCACTGCGTCTAGGAATGCAGAACGAGGTTGCCCATCCTTGTTGGTTGTGTTGTAATCATAGTTGCATATACCAGCAAGCCCGGCATCTCTGGCAACTTGCATTTGTATGATGCTGTCAGAAATCGAGTTTAAGTAACACGCTTGGCCGTCGACGCTGTGTCTGCCGGTGGTTGCTTGCATAGTAGCAAGCCAGTTAGTCCAGAGTCGGTAGTCTTGCTTCTGGGCGCTATCGTATTCTCGCTTGTAGTTCATTAGAATATTGGTATCTATGATGTGCTGTTCCATCCAGCTCTTTGCATTTTGGAATACATCTTTATATTGGGAAGTACCTTCATAGTTAATGTTGGGGTCCACGCCCATCCATCCAACTGTGTCCACATTGTGGTTCACGTGCGGTTTTATTGCCATTATTTCAAGATAGACTTTCTTAATAAGATCTGTGACTTGCCTTCTTCGAAAGTCACACCACGTACCCCAGTTTGGGCTGGATGATGAGGTAGGCGGCCAGTAGCCATATTCGTTGTAAAATCTTTGCTGTGTAATTGAATTGTAACCCCAGTTGTTGCCAGGATACCTGATGTAGTCCCAGTTTAACCCATCGACGTCATAGCGGCTGACTATGTCAAGAGCAACTTTACATATATAATCCTGGACGGAGGGAATGCCAGGGTCGAGGTTATAGTTGCTTCCGTCATCATATGTGCCGTCGGATTTTTTCATTGCCCAGTCTGCTCCAGGGCCGCCTGGCCTATGAACATACCATATATGGTTCTCTGGGGGCGTGCTAGTGCCCCAGATTCGATAGGTAACTAGCCAAGCGTGAACCTGCATGCCCAAAGCATGGGCTTTATTTATGCAGTCTTGGAGAGGATCGAAGGGCGGTGGGTCTATGATGTTGCTTGCTCTAGGTTCCTGATAATATGCGTTGTCAATTGGAACGTAGATCGGTGAACTATTGTAGTAAGCATCTCCGCGTTTGCGTACTTCTGGAATCAAGACATTGTAATTGGCGCCGTAAGCTTCATTCACCAAGTTCGTTATCTGTGAAGCGCTTAGAAAACCATTATTCCATGTGTTTATCCAAAAAGCGCGGAACTCGCCGTTTTGGCTGGCAGGAGCAGTTGTAAAAGTATAATCCGACGATACTGCCAGGTTGCCTGACCCATCTTTTGACTTCACCCTATAATGGTAAAGGGTTGCTGGCTGTAGTCCAGAAATTATTACACTATGACTTATGACTAATGAAGTATCTTCGGGTGTTTGGTTTCCATAACTTTGAGTAGTGCCATATTCAACCTGCGAGGTTGCCGGTTCGTCAGTGGTCCATGTAATGGTTGCTGACGTTTGACCTGCCGCTGAGGATACATTAGAGATAACTGGCGGTGTGGTATCGTTTCCGCCTGCACTAATTGAGTAGAAGCGCACAGCATCCGCCATTACTACCTTTGTGGTCTCAGTGCCGGCATTTGTGATGCGTACATAATTGCCCGTTCCTGCATTCATTGTATATGTAGCAATATAAACCCATTGCCCGCCGTTCGTTTGTTGGTTGACATATCTGTAGTCATCGCCTGCTGACGTATGTATGATATACTGAGCGGCGGTTGGCCTGTTTGTTCCAGATGGGTACCAGGTATAGACCTGCCAATCGGAGGCAGTTTGTGGAATAGTGGGCGTATATGTCGCCGTATTGCCATTTGAAGTTGATATAAAGCAATAGCAATAATCGCTCCCATACTTGGTTGTTGTCATTGTGCCTGTTATCCATTCGCCAGTAAAATAGGCGTTTGGATTGTCAATGATGATTTCGACTTCTGCAATTGCTACTGATAGCGACAACAGAAGTGTTGTAAGGGTAAGAGCAATTAACACTAATTTAACTTTCATTACAAGCCACCTAAATAAGATTTCCTGGCTTTGAGTTGCGCTAGGCTCAAAGCCAGGTTAGCTAATTAAATACAAAACGAAAGGTTAGCGCAGCGTTAGAGTCACATCGTTTGTGTAAGTCTTTATCCAGTAGCCGTACCAGGGTTGTAGATACTCGGTAGCTGGCCAATCCTCTTCTAATCCTACCGTTCTTAGACTCTGACTGCTGTTGTCCCACCACCAACCTATTGAATCAAGCCAGTTATTTTCTTTGGCGGCGATTCTTAGCGGCACTGTTGTTTCTCCATGCTTTACTTCCGCGTCTTCCCAATGCTTGTCGGTGGTGAATGGGCAACCGATAATATTCCAGCAGTTGTTGCCCAATGTAGTGGTCCTTTGAGTGGGTCCTCCTGCATACGCTTGATAGCTTATCGTTTTCGGGCTATCCGCAAATAGCCAGTAGCCTTCGTCAGTTTTGCATGGACCGAAAATGTCTGGTGTCCAGGAGTCGTATCCTATAAGTGACCAAGTCGTTCTACAGAATCGGAAGAGCTTGCCATCTATATCTATACCATTAAACACCGTGGCGGGATTGGTATTTACGGGGTCGAGTGGCAGACTAATCAAGTTCCAGCCAGCAGTTACTGTACCAGCAGGAGAAGTGCAGGTGGTGTAAGACAATTGGAAGTCTTCTCTCAAAGCCTCACCCGCTTTTAGTGTCTGATTTGTATAAGTTCGTGATACCATTCCTGCTTTCTCGGCAGTGATTGTATAGCCGCTCCTTGGTGGAACATCCATGAAAACGTAGTAACCTGTTTGATCTGTAAATGTCGACATGTAAACTTCGTCGGGTGGCCCGGGGTGGTATAGTGTAACGGTGGCTCGGTATACCCAATCGTGAGTATATGGATCATTTAAACCAGGCTTGGTTACTCTTCCATGAATGATTCCAGTGGTTGGGTTAGATTTCCACGGGAGGTCAGGCACTGTATTATCAATGTTGTAGTATGGTCGGCCGCTTGCTGCCACATATTGGAACCAACCTGGGCTTGTAACTGTTCCATGATAGTAGCTGTACGTTTGACAACCCCACGGGATTCCTGCTCCCTGATTGTAGGTTCGACAATATCCAATTTGAGTACAAGCATTGGCTTGTGTTTGACCGCTTTCGCCTACGCTCATGCCAGAGTATACATAACGCCCATATCGTCTATTTAGATAATCTTGGAGACGAGTGGTAAATGTTGTATTGTTGGATGTATAATTCATTGGGACATTAATGTCTAGCCAGTGGTTAAACATCCACGCGTTCCAGTCTTGAAGGTATGTGCTGTTACCAATGCTGTATTCCGGCCAAGTGTTTGCACCTACAACGATGTGTGGTTTTATCTCCATTATCTGTGCATAAACCCTGGCGACAAAGGCGTTGAGATTATTTTTTCTCCAATTTATGAAAGTTGAATCAGAATAGCTTGGATAGTAGCCTTTTTCTGCCTGGAATCGCGCAATTGCAGTTGGATTGTATCCAGAGTTTAGCTGTGGATATCGTATTCTGTCCCACTGAATGCCGTCTATGTCGTAATTCTTGACTATATCCAAGATTACATTTACCGTATATTCTTCGCCATCAGGATGGCCAGGGTCTAGCCAATAACCCTCGACATACAGCGGCGAGGTGCCCCCCTGTGACCTGGTAAGCCAGTCGGGATGTGAGATGTAGAACCAGTCAGTTGTAGTAGTGGGGCATCTGTGAGTGCAGACCCAGGGGTGAACCTCAATGCCCCTTTCGTGGGCCTTTTGAATCATGTAGGCGAGCGGGTCAAAGTCAGGCGGTTGTACTTGCTCAGGCTTGGGCTCGCCTGTGCCGTTTGGCCCTCCATATGTGGAGTTGTAGAGCGCATCGGCTTTCTTTCGTATTTGTGGAACGATGACGTTATAATGGCCTTGAGTGCAGACATATGATAGCATGGTGTCTATTTCAGATGCCGTCCACATTCCGCTGTGCCATCCGTCAATCCACACAGCTCGATATTCGGTGGCGTTTGCAATAGTTAAACAGCTTGAAAAAAGTATGCAAAGAAAGATAAGCACCACCAATTTTTTCATTTTTA
Source organism: Armatimonadota bacterium (assembly GCA_023511795.1). Taxonomy (NCBI): domain Bacteria; kingdom Bacillati; phylum Armatimonadota; species Armatimonadota bacterium. The sequence continues at coordinate 98,059 of JAIMAU010000001.1, forward strand.
AAACCTCCTCTTTTCAATATGTGCCCAAGTCTTCTAGACAGAGCTAAGGCAAATACTTTTTTGTTTTATAGCCGTCCATTCGGCAGCACTATAACCGTTTGGGGAGCGTAATACCCCACTATTAATCCTGCTGCACAATTAATGCCAGTTTGTCAACATTGCTTCTGAGCCAATATCCATACCATGGATCTATGCTTTCAGATGCCGGAAAATTTTCTGGAAAGCTGACCGTTTTGAGACTTTGGCTGGAGTTCTCCCACCACCAGCCAACGCCATCCACCCATCCTTTGTCTTCAGCGCCAACTTTAATGGGAACAGTTTCTATTCCATTTGTAATAAGCATCTCTGCCCATGGGTGGCTGGTTTGAAAAGGACAGCCTATGATTGTCCAGCCAGCTTTCGGTAAACCGATATAAAAATCTGCGCCAAAGTTCTCGAATCCCTCAAACTCTGGGCGCCCGGGAATAGAAGCATTCAACCAATAGCCTTCACCTCTTAGGATGCTTCCGAAATCCTGTGGCGTCCATGAGTCGTAAGTTCGGAATGATTGTATTTGGGTGTCCCACTTCCATAAACAACCATCGAGAGGTATTGCGCCGAAAACAGCAGGCGGCGATGGATTTCTTGGCGTGCAAGGAATGCTTATAAGATTCCATCCTGGGGTGATAAGGTCTTGTGGAGCAGTAGTAATTGGGCATACTTCATAGACCCAATCCGCTTGATCTCGCAGACGAATCGCTCTATAGATGTTTCCGGATAATTTTACGGTTGAGCTCAAACCCGTTGCCCGAACATAGGAATTTTGCTGTGGCGGAACAATTGTGTTACCATCTGCAAGACAATCGTAAAGCACGCGTACACCCATTGAGCTAAAGCCGTCTTCTATTCCGCTCCCGTCATCTATGTAAAAACAGCTATTTGCAGGGTCAATTGCGGTTATTCTGCCGACGGTTTGCACAAGCAAGCCGATGTTGTTTGTGCCTCTGCCCTCAACAACCCCAGGTGTATATGCGCCTAGTGACTGTCCACCTAAATCACGTTGTGCAATTGCTATTGGTTCAGGCGCACTATTCCCAGTTGATTCGATTATTACCAGTGGATTAGTAATTTGTCGCTCTCCACTCTCGGAAGTGCCCATTTGACCGCAAACCCTTACGATGTCACCAGGATGAACCTTCACGTCACTGTTGGTAGCAAGCTGGACTAATATCCCAGATATTTGTTCAGTATCCTCAATGTAAAACTTCTCTTTTAACTGGTTTGTGCCAGCAGTTACTACCATTGGAGGAAGCACCACGCCAATTCCATCATTTATAAGTTTTGCCGCTGAAATTCCGCTGACTTCATTTCCAGCCAGGGTAAAGTCAATTGTTTGAATTTCGCCTGCTGAGATTGGCACCGTTTTAACTTGTGCTGCATATCCTGATTTTGTTACGCTTATTGTGTATGTGCCAGGTGCAAGATTCAAGTGCGCATAAAAGCCTGTGCCATCTGTGTAGGTTCCAAACCCCACTGGCTCGACCATTACCCAAGCAGCATCTACTCCTTTACCTTGATTTGCATCTAGGATTCTACCTTTCACGTGTCCTACTGTTGGCGAAGTTTTCCAGCTCATTGGCGGCAAAGCCGTCGGTGCTGTATATACTTGGCTTGTTAGCGCGGAGTAGAAACTGGGTTCGTCATCCGCATTAAAATCTGTATCCCCACTATGTGTATAGCAATATCTGTATATCCCCTGGCCTTGCGAACCGCGCGACCGGGCAGAGAGCAATTGTGTCATCGAGTTTGCGACTGTATTCTTATAAGCCCCCTGAAGTATGTATACATGGCGGCCGCCAGAATTCGCCACAGCATCGTCCACTCGGCTGTTGAAAATGCTGTTGCTCGTCGTGTAGACCATAGGGCAATTGGCGTCTAGATATCCACTCATCATCCAAGTTCGCCAATCCTGAAAGCGATAGTTGTACGCATCATTTCGGTCCGAGAACGTTGAAGCGCTAAGGACCATGTTTGGCTTTACGCTTAGCATGTTAGCGTAAAGCTTGCGGACGAAGAACGTCACCTGTTCTCGCCGCCATGCGCTGAAGAGGCTATCATTTGGCGCCGGAATATAGGTAGGCGCTAGTCCATACCGATCTCGGAACCTCTGCAAAGCAATGGGATTATAGCCAGAGTTTTGCTGTGGATATCGAATAAAATCAAGGAACAAGCCATCCAAATCGTAATGCATTATCAAATCCATGCAGACATTGTGGTTCCATTCCATTGCGCCCGGTACACCCGGGTCCACAAAATAGCCTTCGTCAAATAACGTCTGCCCAGCATTCGACATGCAAAGCCACTCAGGATGGCGATTGTAGATGTGGCTCGGGTCGCTAGGCGGAATTGTAGCAATCCTGTTCACGACCACCCATGCATAAACCTTAAGACCTACACTGTGCGCTTGGTCTAGAAGCTCCTGAAGTGGATCATAACCTTCGGGAATATCGACTGCGCGCACATCACAGTTCGGTCTTGTCGGTGTATAGTATGCATCACCAACCTTACGCACCTGCGCCGCAATAACGTTGCAATTGGCGCTTAAGGCTCGAGAAACCAAAGCGCTGACCTCCGCAGGACTCTTTATTCCAGGTCCCCATGCATAAGCCCAAAGCGCTTTGTGTTCGGGATTTTGAGCCCAGGCGGTCCGGCTTACCGCCATCATTATCAGCGAGACGGCCAGCGCGGATACAGCCCTTCTTTGCAATTTCATGCGTGACCTCTCGCGAATTTTTCTTTTTCTGTGCAATCGAATGAGGCCACAGCCTCAATATCGACTAGCTTTGCGTAAGGAAATTAAACCGCCGACTTCGTTCGCTTTTCGGCAAGGTGTTGCGCACCCAGACTACTCGGCCGCACTGCCAGTCGGGAGGTAAACTGGAGTGTACGCTAATCCGCTAGTTTGTTCTTAAAAAGAACTTACTCGATTTGGATTTTAGGGGTGTGCACTACTTCGTAGAGAACTTTGCCTTCCTCACACCTAATTTCACCATTTCCGCAGGGGATTGGCCGACCTTAATCCGTCTGCATGAATGGTCATTTTCTGATATTTTCTTTGACAAAAGTATACTCTACAAAGGCCTTTTTGTCAATAAAACATGGAAAAACCTGGTAATTATACTTGTTTTGGACCACCAGTCATGCTATCTCTTAAACCTTATTGTATCTTAAGCGATAAAAGTGTTGCCGCCATCCAAATTGAAACCCCTAGTAAAATTGCTGGTTTTTCTGACAACCAAAGTTAAAACCCCCCAATGTGTTGTATAATTTAATTAGTTCAACCGTTTTTGTGCTAGACGTTTAAAACTTGGCGATAAGTAAATAATGTTAATAGCTACTGCCCAGCCTTAAAGTTTGAGTTTATTAGCTTGCCGATTATCTGTTCTATTCGGCGGAAAGGAACGGGCTATGAGGTTCCAAAGGGGCACCTTTTTGATTTTTGCGGTACCTCTATTATTTGCGCTGGCTTTAGGTGCTGGCTTTGCAAAAGTTGCTATTTATGAGCCCACAGGTTGGGCGCAAAGTAGCCTTGCGAAAATAAGCTATAGGCTGAACACTACCGTTTTCTACCTCGAGTGCACAATCTATCATGCCGATGCGAATGGCAACCCAATTGGCGATCCAGTGCAGTGCGAGTCCTACTATTCGGAGTCAAAGGGTTATCACGAGCATTTCTTCTATGGATTAGAGCCAGGATCTTATGTGGCTGTGCTTGAAGCTGTCGGGCCGAATGAGCCCCAGTGGCGACCTCTAGTTGGGATTTTTAAATATAATGACCCAACTGTGGAATACTCACCTCCTAATCCGCCAGTTCCTGATATGGAAGGTTGGTATGGCATTGCCATCAATACTAGGCCAAACAGTCCATACTTTGGTTGGACCTATGTGCCCCACAAGAGCTACCAAGATATTTACATTTACCGGGGAGATGGGTCTTGCGTTGGCACAATGAACGATTCAGGCATATATTGGGGTGGAAGTGCTCCATGGGATGCCAGTGTTGCCGATGACGATTATGTCTACGTTGGTGACCGAAGCAATAGATATGTTTATTGCTTCAAGCCCGACGGCTCAGGATGGGTCTCGTGTTCGCCGCCAATTACATACTCTAGAGGAATTTTTGCACGCACCGATAGCTCCGGTGTCACCCATGTTTTTGTGACCGGTGGATTCGGTCAGGTTTACGAGGTTACTGTACAGTCTGATCATGCAACTTGGGGCACACCAGCTGTAATAGCTAACCTTGGCAGTCTCAGCGAGGATAATTTCAAAATTGGTGGCGTATGGGTGAGCGCTGACCTCCAGACAATGTTCGTTTGCTATGATGGCAAGATTTACAAGTTTATAAAAAATGGTTCTGTCTATGAGCAAGCTTCATCTCCGTGGCCGGTAGATATTCCTGGCGTCTGGGATATTGATGCTAGCCCAGATGGCTCAATATTGTGGGCTTCGTGTACTGCCGCATATAATCCGCCAGCCACCTATGCAATTTATAAGGTTAATCCCGTCACTGGCTCGGCAACCCCTGTAGATGGTAACAACATTGTAACGTGGGGCCACATGATAAAGATTGATGCAGTTGGGAATCCCGGAGTAACGTATGGTAAGTTTACAAACACTTGGGGCCAATATTATTGGGCGCTCTTCACCGAACCCGGGACTTCATCGCATACGGTAAAAACAAATGTGTTTCACACCACAAGTGACCATCTTCCAGTTATGACTTTCTACTCAATAATCCCAACCAGCGTACCTGGGGATAATACAACCACCGCAACCCTCACAGCTTGGATTTATGATGGAGCAGGTTGGCAAGACGTCAGCGAAGTGCGGGTAGACCTAGACCCCGTTGGTATTCAGGAAGATGCGGTTAGCACAAGCCTAGTTAGGGATACATCCGACCCAACAGGTAGGACAGTAGTTGCTACCGTTCCGGGCCTAAAGGCAGCCATCGGTGCCAAAGTCGCCACCCACGAGTTGGCAGTTACCATGATCGACAGCACGTCATCGAGCGAAGATACGGTGGCGCTTAAGGTAACAGGTGTTCCAGTTACATTTACAATAAAGCACAGTATTACAAATCACCCAATTGCGGGAGCTTTTGCCCATGCTACAGGTGGCATGAGCGGTTTGCCTGGCTATCCGTTTACTTACAATTCAACCACCACTAATTCTAACGGACAGACGACGGTTCAACTTAGCCAGGGGACGTACCAGGTCAAAGCGGTGAAAACAGGGTACGGGAGTATGGACCCAATAGAGGTCGTAGTTGGTCCTAATCCAATTTCTGTGGATATATATTTGCGTCCTTGTACCGTTGCAGAAGCTAGACAGCTTCCTGACTCAACCCTATGTAATGTTAAAGGCGTTGTTTATGCGCAGACCTGCGGTCCATATACACCTCCCAGCCCGCCTGAGGTATTAGGGCTAGCCGAACGTAAGGATTCTGGAGATTATAACTATCAGTGGTATGTTTGCGATCCAAACGACCCCGGAAACGGCATTCTTATGATGTTTCCTGTCCCCCAGGATGAATACTTTTATCAGATGGACGACCCGGAGGGAACGGACCCCGATGGTAATTCTACATATATAGGGCCTAGGCCGAGGGTTGGAGATACCGTGATGATAACGGGTATGCTTGGCACGCCAAGTGGTCATGAGCGGCGAATTAAGGCAGATATATCACTGCAATATAAGGATGATATCTACTTGAATCTTGGCAATCAAGGTGGCTTGCCAGTTAGTCCCATTGGCCTAAGTATTCCAGAGTTTATGCATGGCAATATTTCTGTTCATCCTTGCTGGGGGAAGTATGCGATTACAACTGGAGCAATTGTGGTAAAAAACGTCCCAAGTGGAGCGCCTTATGATCTTGGCGACCCAATTCCTTACATTGTAATCGCCGATGTTTCAGGAAATATTGCTGAGGTTGCAATAGAAAAACCTTTGACGCTGGGCATTAACACTTGGCCAATACCAGGAGCCACGTACAACTTCCGTGGTCCCATTGGTCGCAGAAATAGATATGGCAATGGTTGCATTCGCCCAAGAGGCCCGTCTGATATAATTTACACGGCACCCGCCCCGCCACCAGGTAATCCTATAGGTTCGGTCCGCGAGCTGCCCAATGGCGAATTTGTAAATGTGCAAGGCATTGTTACCGCTGTCTTTGCAACTTGTTTCTATATCGAATCGGCTGACCGAGCGTCTGGAATTCGAGTAAATGCTTCTGTTGGCTCATATGTAAGTCGGGGGGATGTAGCCCAGGTTATAGGTACTTTGGGAATTACAGATGGAGAGCGCTCGATTAGTCCAAGCCAGGCAGTCATTGTCCATGGCACTACGACCGTGCCAGCGCCAATTGGGGTGAGGAACCGTGACCTTGGTGGAGCAGGAGCGGGAGCGGACAACCCAGGAGTGACTGGTGGCAGAGGCGCACTAAACGTTGGCCTTTTGGTGAAGGTAACTGGTACCGTAACGCATGTAGGTTCTGGCTTCTTCTATATTTGGGATGGCTCAAATAGAACGACTAGTCCGCTTGATGACGGTTCAGGTTTCAACGGAATAAGGATTACTACAAACCGCTCTGCATCTATCGGCGACCGAATGGAGATAGTAGGTATATCAAGCACAGACACTTATAATGTGCCGCCCAACAACATACCAACTATTATGCCTCGAGACAATAATGATTTTGTAATCAACCCGCCTCTTAGCAATATTCAATCCCCGGAGGGCACAGTAGGTGCTGGTTGGAATTTACTAGGTATTCCGGCAATTCCTGGGAATTGGGACCCTCAAGCTGTTTTCGGTTCGATTCCTATTAATGATAATCTTTGCAGATGGGAAGCGGAGGACTCAAGCTTTATCTTTTATGACGAGTGGTCTCCAAGTACGTATGGCGGAATGCTTCTGGGCGACGGCTTCTGGTTATCTGTGGGTTCGCCTACGAACATATCATATCAAGGGCGATATCAGCCCGAGGACCAATGGGTTACACTCCCAAAGAGTGGGTGGACTCTAATAGGCCATACCTTCGACTACGATACATACTGGTCAGATGTGAAGGTACACAACGGGTGTGAATGCATAAGCATGGAGGAAGCATCTCGTGAGCGGGGATGGCTAAACTCCATGGGCTGGTGGTGGGAGAATTCAAGCCAGTCGCTTATGACACTTGGTTTACCCGACGATTGGCCAGAGTCTGAAAAACTCGAAAGGTGGCATGGCTACTGGATCTATAGCAACACAGATAGCCTTTCATTGATAATCCCAGCAAGTCCGAGCGCACCGTAAAGGTTTTTCAGAAACCAGGTACAAACGCACCCTCGATGGATATGCTTATAATGCGCCATTTAGGTATGTGAAAGAAGAAGTAGCGGGTCTGCTGCTCAAGCCTTAACTTTAAGGTTACAGGTGAGCTAAAAACATTTTGTCGCTCTCCAGCTCTGATTGCCGCCACCGAAACGTCGAGGTTCACGACCGCAGAGTTTCCGCTGATATGTATTTTCGGATGCCCTAGAATGACGTCAAAAGCATCTGCACTTCTGAATGCTTGCATTACTTCAATGCGCAGTGTTGGATAAGTAAAACCCACTGAGTCTTTATAATCAGCGGAGACTAGAGACATTGCCTGCCGCACATTTCGGCTTTCGATTGCAGTTTCACCTTTTGCAAGCAAGGCTTGAATTTGCTCCTCATTGCTCAAATGCGGCTCACTACTTAGTTTTAGGTAAAGAGTAGCAATTGCTAGCACAAAAATCATAGAAAATATTATCCACAAGGATTTTCTCATATCAGCACCTTCCAAAAATGTTGTTGAAGCCGAGATTTTCTAGAACCACGGTTCGGTTGCCTGTTTACTCTACATATACCCAAATCCCCTGCTTTGGAAGGAAATGGCATGGATAGCGTTTAACCGATTTTTAGCTGACAGCATGGAGGGTCTCTACGATGCCTCTGCACGTGCCTGAGGAATGGTTGCCCCATATAGAGGAAGTGCTCCAATTGCCAGGCGTTACCATGGTTATTGGTGGCGTTGATGTTGGGAAAACAACTTTCACCACTTTGATTGCCAACCGAGCATTTGAAGCAGGCATCCCAGTCGCCGTGATTGATGGAGATATGGGGCAATCCGAGATTGGTCCTCCCACTACAGTGGGTCTTGGAATGGTCGAATTTCCAATCCAGTCGCTTGGGGAGCTCCATCCGCATGCACTCTTTTTTGTTGGGTCAACTTCCCCAGTTGGACACCTACTAGCCACCGCAACAGGCGTAAAAACTCTTGTCGAACGGGCATTAACCGTTGGAAAGACGCTTATTGTTGTTGATACAACCGGTCTTGTGCGAGGCTCCGTTGCGCGCAAACTAAAAACCCATAAAATAGAGCTTATTCGCCCCAAACATTTGGTGGCGATTCAAAAAGCCACAGAACTTGAACATATCCTTCAGTTTTTTGACTGCTGGGTTGACTGTAAGGTTCATCGCCTCGTTGCTTCTCCTGCTGTGAAGCCGAAAAGCGTGACGTTGCGGGTGCAGAGAAGAGCTGCAAAGTTCAATCAGTATTTCCGCGACGGCCAAACATACGAGCTAAACCTTGAAAACGTAGGCACATTCGGCACATGGTTAAGCGCCGGCCAGGTGCTTGAGCCCAAATACCTAAAATTTGCTTCCGGGGCCCTTGGAGTTAATGTCCTTCATGGGGAAATGGTTGGACGAACAGTTTACCTTGTCACGGAGCGGGATTATAATAAGAAGGGCATTGAAGAAATTCAAGAGGTATTTGCAACAAATAGTGTTGTTATAACTACGGCATCGAAATTTGCTAATCTTATTGTTGGGCTTTCTGATAAACATCTTGAGCTTCTTGGACTTGGCATAGTAACGAGCATTGACTTTAAAAGAGCTATGATGCAAATTTTCACTCCTATACGGTCAGTCTCCCCAATATGCACGGTTCGGTTTGGCGTTATAAAACTGCGTACTGACGGCACAGAAATCGGCCGAATCCGCCCAGGAGAAATATAGGTGAGAATAATCCTTGTTAGACATGGAGAGACGATTTATAACTTGGAACGACGGTACCAAGGACACACCGACGCCGAGCTGACCGAATTAGGGAAAAAGCAGGCTTTGCGTACTGCCGAGCGGCTGAGTAGAGAAGATATCGCAGCCATATACTCAAGCGATTTAATTAGGGCTAGCGAGACAGCAAGTACAATCGCTAAATGTCATAATCTTCCTGTGCAAACCGATATGCGGCTTCGAGAGTGTGCGTTCGGCGATTGGGAAGGCTTGACGGTTGATGAAATAAAAGAGCGATATCCCGAACTTTATGCGAACTACCAGCGAGATTCTGTGCAACACAGAGCTCCAAATGGTGAGCGGCTTGAATCTTTGCTTGAAAGGGTTTCTAGCGTTGTCAACCGAATCGTGAAAAAGCATCCTAATGAAACAGTGGTATTGGTTGGGCACGGCGGCACAATCCATGCATTCATATGCTATGCGCTTGATGCTCCCCTATATGCATTCCGGAAGATAAGGCTTGATAATTGCGGAATAACAATTTTTTCCAGACTGCCAAATGGCAAATGGTTTCTTGAAGTCTTGAACGAGACTTGTCACCTTGAGGGTTTGGTTAAAATTTGACCTATGAAGCCTTATGCGGTAGATTATCGGTCGGCAAGTTTTGCAAGCTAATAATCAAAAATTTTCGGAGATGAACGATGAAATCTTTTCACCCGCCATATCTTGGCGCAGCGTACTATCCGGAAGACTGGCCCATCGAGCAAATTGATGCCGATATTGCTTTGATGAAAGAAGCCGGCATGAATGTCATGCGAATTGGTGAGTTTGCGTGGAGCCGCATGGAGCCCAAAGAAGGGGTTTTCGACTTTGACTGGCTACATCTAGTTGTCGAGAAGCTTGGTGAAGCTGGGATTGCAGTAATCATGGGGACACCTACATGCACACCACCTGCCTGGCTTACGGAACGCTATCCAGAAATACTCTTTGTTCGTGACGACATTGGCGTTGCCATGCATGGTTCGCGAAGGCATGCATGTCCAAATAGTCCCGTTTATCGCGAGCATTGCAGCCGTATTGTTACTCGATTGGCTGAAGAGTTCGGAAAGGATGAGCGGATTATAGGTTGGCAAATTGATAACGAGGTGCATCCATATGGAGGCCGCTCGTGTGTATGTTCGGTTTGTGTAAAAAAGTTTCGAGATACTATGCGCAAAAAGTTCGGCACAATCGAAGCATTGAATGCTGCCTGGGGCACGAACCTTTGGAGCATGACATACCAATCGTTCGACCAGCTTCCGATTCCTCATCGGCATACTTGGCACCATCCGTCATTGCTAACAGCATGGGCTGAGTTTACAAGCGACTCTTATGTAGAGTTTGTAAAGCACCAGGCGGATATTCTTCATGAACTAACCATACACCCAATAGGAACAGATATGATGCCTGTTCCGGGAATTGACTATGGGGATATACATCGCGCGCTTGATGTGGTGCAGTTCAACCACTACCACGGAATGTCGAACCTCTGGCAGGCGGCGTTCTGGTTTGATTTCTGCCGGCCAATTAAGGAGAGGCCTTTTTGGAATACAGAAACTGCTACCTGCTGGAATGGCTCAACCACGGCAAATGGTTATAAGGAGCCCGGATTCTGCCGAGCGAATAGTTGGCTTCCTGTTCTTATGGGCGGTGAGGCAAACCTTTATTGGCTTTGGAGGCAGCACTGGAGTGGTCAGGAATTAATGCATGGCGCAGTCGTTACAAGCTGTGGGAGACCCATGCATATCTTCGACGAGGTAAAGGAAATTTCAGCAGGCTTCCGAGCGGCGGCCGACTTCTTGAATAATACTAAGCCTGTGAACACTGGCCTAGCTCTCCATTTTTCACATAGGGCTGCGTGGATGTTTGAATATCAGCCGATGGTGAATGGTTTTAATTACCAAGTGTTCCTGCTTGAAAAGGTCTATCGTCCTATGATGCAGGCGCAATTTCGGCCTGATGTAATTCTTCCGATGAGTGACCTATCCAAATACAAAATGGTGTTCTCGTCTTTCTTGCCCGCGCTTGATGAGTTTGGTCTTCGTGAGCGGCTGAAAGCATGGATAGAAGCAGGTGGGACATGGATAGTTGGTCCTCTCTCCGATGTTCGGACTATCCATGCAACGAAATTTACACATGCGCCTTATGGGAGCCTGGAGGAATGGATGGGCATTCGATGCCGATATGAGATTCCAGCAGACCCTCATGAATTTGGGCTTCGCTGGTGGGATGGCAGATCATCTGCTGGCTCAGTTTGGTACGATGGTCTGGAGCTTCGAGGAGCGCAGGCTCTTGCTACGTATACCGAATATCCTTTGCAGGGATTGGCGGCCGTTGCTAGGCAAAAAATTGGTAGGGGCCAAATTATCATGCTTGGTACTCTACCGCAACCTGAAGATCTTCAGAAGCTTCTTATTACAATTGGCAATGATGTCGGCGTTCGACCTGTTGCGGAGGCATCTCCTAACCTTGTTGTTGTTCCACATGAAGGCCAGGGCGGCAGCGGATTGGCTGTAGCAGAAGTAGAAAACCAGCCGGCAAAGTTGGCGATTGGCAGTTTAATGATAGACGTGCTGACAGGTAAAAAATATGAGGGCACTGTAGAGATTCCGCCATACGGTGTAATGGTACTGAAATACATATAACCCTACTTGTTTTGTGCTGAGCCCAGAAATGGCCGATTTTAATTAAGTGGATGTGTAAGATAAGCTTCTTGTATGGCAAAAATAAGAGGACAGGCGGTAGACTGATGTGACATCGGGCTATACTTGATTCCGACAACCGGAATCTTCTTAATTCAGCCTGAGGGAGGCTAAAGTCTACCTCCTGCCCCTTGCGCGGTACTTTAATTCTATCACCCACAATCAAGTTATGGAATCCGTATTTGTACCTGTTTTTTGTCTTATTCAGAAAAAAGCAAAGAGGCCTTCGGGCGAAGGCCTCTTGTTGAAAAACTTGGTGAGTTTTGTTGCTAGACTTTTGCAATCACCCCTACGTTGGCGTTATCTTTGGTTTCTTCAATATCGAATTCCCTACATAAGTTTGCCAGCTTACATAGGGCGCTTCTTGCTACTTCCTCATCAACCTTTGCGTAAGTCAGCAACGACATGTCAAGTAAAGCCGCCACCTCCGCATGGGTGAGCGATATGCTTTTCTCCACTCGGCGTCCTCCTCTTTGGCGCTTGCGACAGTAAAACCTGTCTGAAATTTTACTTCCAAGTGGAGTATCGGTTTATTGGATGATAATCCTACCTGTAACAATTCCCTGATTATGCGCCGACTGCATCCATTACTTCGGGGGGCAGACAGTGTTCATCCAGCATCAAGGTTAACTTGCGAAGACACTCTCGGGCGTTGGCTGCGGCATATATCCTCATCCAACCTTCCTCGACTGCGCATGAGAAAGCTTCTTCGTTTAGAATTGCATATTCCCAGTTTGAGTATACCTCGACCGCTAGTACAAGGTCATCGCCTTTCCAAACGCCGTTGTCGTTTCTTAAAGGAGATTGGATTGAGATATGATAATGGCCAGTTGGGTTCTTTGCGCTGTCAAGGAAGGCGGTGACGCTATACCAATCCTCAATGAAGTCAAATCGAAGGGCAGTTGCGTCTTTGTCCAGTATGGCTAAACCGTTGGATACAGTGGATTGAGTAATTAAAAGTCCGGGTAGCTGGGCAACCAAATCGTTTTCAAACTTTTGAACGCCGTTTTTGTATCGCCGGATTTCGAATTTGACTTTTGAAGCGTCAGGACAGGTCAATTATAAACTCCATGCTAAAGAGCTATTTTCATAGAAAGTGCGCCTTGAACAAATCATGAGTCAATTGGCAGGCGGAGGGCTTTTTTGACCTTTACTACTAGTTTCTCCGGGTCAAAAGGTTTGACAACATAATCGGAGACCCAAAGCTGTCTGGCTTGGTCAACTGTGATACTGGTAGTTTTTGCTGTAAGCATAATCACAGGAATTTTTGACGTTAGTCGCCTCGACCTAATCTGCCTTAGCACTTCCATTCCATCCATTAAAGGCATCATGATATCGAGGATTACAAGGTCGGGTTTTTCCTCTTCAGCCATTTTTAGCGCGGTTTGGCCATCACCGCAGGATATTACTTCGAAGCCTTCTTTTTCTAGTCGAAATTGTATCAGGCGAACAACGTCTGCCTCATCATCAACTATGAGAATCTTTGCCATGTGCCATCCCTCCATTTCGGAATCCTAACTGACGGTTTTGAGGCGACTGAGAGCATCGAAGCCAACCCAGCATCACCTAAGCGCTTTCTGCCGGAAGAGCGGATATCGTGAAGCTGAATGTGCTACCCTGACCTTTTTCGCTCTCAACCCAAATTTTTCCTCCATGCATCTCGACTAAATAGCGAGTAATAGCAAGTCCTAGACCTGTGCCGTGTGTGGACTGAACTGCCTGGTCGCTACTCCGATAGAATCGCTGAAAGAGCTTCGCACGCTCTTCTGGAGCTATGCCGATTCCTGAGTCTATGACCTTTACTAGTACATTTTTTCCCAATTGGTTGGCAGTAATCTTTACTTTGGAACGCGGCGGGCTGTATTTGATTGCATTGCTTAGTAGGTTGCTGATTATCTGGCCTAGCCGGTGTGAGTCAGCCTTAACCTTGGTAAGTCCTTCCTCAAAATCGACAATTATTTGGATTTCTTTCTCATCAGCCAGGGCTTTGAGCGTTTCTATCTCATTCTGTACTACTTCGCTCAAGTCCAAAGGCTCCATGACGAGCTCAAGACGGCCTGATTCAATGCGCGAGATGTCTAGTAAGTCATTTACCAGAGCTATTAGCTTCTCGGTATTCCGGCTGACAGTGGTCAAAAATTCACCTTGAAGGGCGTTAAGTTTTCCAGTATGACCTTCGAGGAGGAGTTTCACATAGCCTTGTATTGAAGTAAGCGGTGTGCGAAGCTCATGCGAAACTAAAGAGACGAATTCCGTTTTTAAATGGCTTACCTCTTCCAAAGCTCGTCTAGTGACTTCTTCTCTTAGGAGACGTTCGTCGAGTATCGCTCTTTGAAGCGCAATTGCTGAAGTGCGAGCAGCAGTCTGGAGTAGTTTTTGCTCACCTGGCCGAAAGCGTCGTATTTTTTTGAAATATAGGCTGAGTACCCCGATTGGTTCGTCTGCGGGAATCAAAGGAACGCACACCAATGACTTGTAACCTTCCATGCGAGCGAAATCACGCCAGGCGGCAAATCTGCGATTGCGCGAAATATCTGCTACCGCGCATATTCGCTTTTCTCGAATTGCCACCGCCGCCGGACTCTGGCCGCTAGGTGTAGCTGGGTCAAGGGTCATTTGGACATTTTCATTTGCGACTTTGGTGTATTCGTCTGTGGTTCCATAAATGGCACCAGTAAGCAAAGTAGCTCCTTCCTCATCAAGCAGTCGCAGTGAGCCAAACTTTGCACCGAAGGATTGCGCAAGGTGATTGACGATAAACTGAAGCAATGTTGAGACGTCGGCTGTAGATGCTAGATATTCGGCCATGCGATAGAGAATTCTCAATTCTGAGAGCTGCTTATTTACCTGTTCATATAATCTGGCATTTTCAGTAACGACGGCGGCTTGACTTGCCAAAAGCATAAGCAGACTTTTATCTTCCTCTGTGAAGATTTTCGGCTTACTGCTACCCGTCATCAATACGCCGATGGTTTTGTTTTCAAGGATCATGGGCACGCAGAGAAGGGAAGCCACTCTGCCAATTTCTGCGGCATGTTTTCGTGCCTCCGGGTAGGATGCTACGTCGTTTATAATTATCGGCTTGCCTTCCTTGGCGACCCTCCCCAGTATTCCTTCGCCGACCTTCAGCTTGATGTTTCGCATTGTAGAACGGCTGATGCCCAATGTAGTGCCCACCGTGAGCTCGCGGGTTACTGGGTCAACCAATCGTATAATGCTTCTGTCGGTTCCTAGAAGGCGGTTGGCTTGATTAATGATGGCATCGAGAACTGGTTTAATCCTTGGCGAACGACCTATTGTTTGTATAACATTGAACATTGCATCGAGGGCAATCGACCTTCGCCTCGCTTCGCGAAGAAGGATGGCATTTTCTATTGCAGCGCCAGCTTGGTTTGCTAAAAGGAATATTGGCTCGATACATTCTGAGAGGAATTGCCTTGAGCGATCCCAAAAAACGGTTAGAACTCCAACGAGTGCTTCCTTGTAAGTTATCTTGACAATGGCTGCGGCATCAAGCAAATGACGTTCGGCGGCAATTTTGAGGACTGGGTTGGATTTCAAATCAGTGAAGATAATGGGCTCTAATTCTTTGCCGGTTGCTAAAGGAATCCACTCCTCGGCCCTATCAGCCAAAGTGCTCACTATGTCCTGGTCGAGGTTTTGGCTTGCCGCATACGAGAGATTTCCGGAAGTTCGGTCATGTAAGGCAAACCAGCTAGCTTTTGCATTGCCCAGCGTTATCGCCGAATTCACGATTGTCCTTATTAAGTCATCAAGTTCCGGCGATGCAGAGAGCACGCGGCCTATTTCGTAAAGTGTTGCCAGCTCCCATTGAATGTTTTCCATCGTAAACACCGCTTGGGGGGACGATGATTATGAGAAAATAGATAGGCATTTAGTTACTTGCCACAGATTAAATTATATCACTACTTCCATGCCGTCATAGGCTACTATTATTCCATGAGGTTTGAGAAGTTCTTCGATTTCATCGTGCATCATGCCAATATTATGAGAGAAATGTGTAACAATAAAGGGCCCAGTGGTGTAAGAACTAAATTTCTCCAAACGCTCTTTTAGAGTGAGAACAGTCTCAAAGTTCATATGCCCACCTCCACCTGGAAGTGGGCCGCAAGTGCATTCGGAAATCACACAATCAATCTTTGTGCTTTCTAGGTAATCCCAAGTATCGTCTTCGTATTGGCCTGTATCGCAATTATAGAGTATGGTTTTACTCCCGTCGCTAGCTATGTAGTTTAAGGGTATTTCGCCGCCTTGCATATGGATTGCTCTGAGTGGAGTAAATATCATGTTGCCCGCTTGGATGGGCACAAATGGTTCAATTTTGTGCAGAATAATAGTTTCTCCTTCCAACCGCCCCCAGTGTTCCTTTAGAGTTGAGATTACTTTCTCGTTGCCGTACACGTGGAGAGCCCCTGTTCGGCCATGTCCGAACGGAGGAATCAGATAATGAAGTTGGTGATGATAGAAGTGATCCTCGTGTGAATGGGTGATAAATAAGTGTTCAAGTTTTGATATGTCAACGTTGAGGATTGCTTCATGGTACCAGGCGTCGGGTCCAAAATCAATACGATGCTTTTCGCCAAATTGGATGGCAGCACGACTTCTGATATTCTTGCCGCCGAGTTGTCTAGCTTTTCGGCAAGTCTCGCAACTGCAGAAGAGTGCTGGCCACCCTTCTGCGGCAGCAGTGCCAAGTATTTTAATGCGCAAGTCAACCTCCAGGTGTTATTTTTTATTGAACGCCGAAAGTGGGGTACTAACCTTTTCGGCTTCTATTTTTCTAAATTAAACTCGAGGGTAGCTATTTTCCTCCCGGGAACATCGATAATAACTGAGCCATCGGATTCCATAGTAAGCTCTGTTCCTGGTTCTTCGTTCAGGTTGACAGTTCGAGCTGATATAGCTTTGTCAACCCTAATTTTTACATTGTGGGCATTTTGCTCGCTTATATTGAAGAATCGCACAATCAATGAATCTCGGTCTTCTGCTTTCTTAATTGCTGTTATAACCAACGAGGGTGCGTCAACTTCAATAAAGCTGTGCTCTGCTGGAAGTTTTCCTTTGTGAACGCCTGTTTGAATGGCGAGCATTTTCACATTGAATTGGTATGCTTGGCGCCACACCATAGCATCTTCCCATGTTCCCTTGTGCGGCAGGATTGCATATTCAAACCTATGCTTACCCAAACATTGTGCGCCAGGCGTGGGTATTGCAGTTGGTGTTTCCCCGCTTCCGCTTAGCCGCCCTACGCATCTGAGTAATGTAAGCGCGATGGTTCGCGCCTCATCGTCGTATACTTCATACTCGGGCAACCCCTTATTTATAATTGTCAATCCCTTTTTGCCATCGTTAACATCCACCCACCAGCGTTGAGGATAAAATGGCGCAGCATCATGCCATTCCTTCGGCGGACGAATTGGCCTAGTGATAACGTCGAATTGTCCTTCTGCATGCGAGACGTTGGTTTCAATGCCGCTTGGGAAAAGCACTCGAAGGCGGTGGTCTTTAGCTTGGTTTTCAAACTCAGTAACTACATCTACCCTGGGAGACTTGGCTGACACCGTAATCCAAGTAGTTACTGGGCAATCTACTACCTCTTCAGAGCGCTCCCTTTCATTGGATTGTGCAGATTTTGGCAACTTGAGAGTCATATCCAATCGAAATGTTGCAGATATGGGACTGTTGTCTTCTATTGAAACCTTTGGTGCGGATTGGAGAGTGGTAATTTTGCAATCCTTTGTTGGTTGTCGATAATGGTATTCATCACCTACATCGCCGCCATCCTCAAGAATTCCAAGACCGCTATATGCCAGGCCGCCTTCTGCCTCGCCAACCTCAGCCTGCTTGTCCAAAAGCGTGATGGTTCCTTCGAATATATTCACCGCTATTGTTTCGTTGGATAGAGCACCTTCCCAGTAAAGTTGATTAGTAAGGCAATTTTCGAATTTAGGAATCCTTGGCATAGGATTAATGGAGTAGGTTTTGTAACCACATGCCGGCACGTTTTCTGCGATAAACTCAACTAGAAAACGCCTGACCATGACCGAGCGCGGAAGTTCAATAGGAGATAGCACTTGTTTGGCAGCAATGCTTCGGTCAAGAAGTTTATACGGAATGCGCTTGCCATGAGAATCGAGTATCTCAATTGCCTTGACGTCTTTTGAATAGTCAATAGTTGGCTCCCCCCTAACGGGCTCGCCAAGTGGGAACTCGATGGTTGCTGTTACCCTATCCGTACGTGGCCAACTGAGCGGATTAAAGACAACCAGGCTTTCGTGAAGCGTGTTTATTGCAGAGGCTAGGTATTCTAGACTTCGATTGGTAAGTTCCTGGGCAATTTGTTGGACTTGAGCAAACCTCGTCATCATTTCATCGTGAACTTGGTCGATGCTGCAGCCGCAGATACTGTCGTGAGGATGATTTTGCATTAGCAACTTCCAGGTGTAGAGCAGAAAGTCGGAGGGGTATTCATTGCCAATCATCCAGGCGAATGAAGAGAGGGGCTCTGCATATTTTTCCAACCATATCTCACACTCATTATTTGCCTGTTTTAAATACATGCGGCTGGAGAGAGTGCCAGCGAGTACTGATTCACCTCTGTCCTCACGGAGCTCACCTCTGATTACTTCAAGCTCCAACTTATTTTTCTTAATATCCTTTTGAACAGCTTCGATATATGCGGGCAGCGTACTATGGACGAGTTTATCTTCCTTTAATTGTTCGTTGACCCGCTGAATGATTTTAGAGAGATTCTCTTGCGGCTCAAGATGGTCAACGCCGTTCATTAAAAGAAGTTGCGACGTTGCTGCGTGAGGCGCCATCATATCCCGGATGCGTTTTGTGTATTCGACTGCTTCCTCTGTATCTGAAGGGAATCTTTGCGCGTTGTTGTACCAGAAAGCCATTAGGGAAGCGAGAACCTGTGAACCATCGGGCGATTCCCAGATGAATTCCATTTTTCTGCCGTCAGTGAGTTGAAGCCCTCGTCCGAATATGCAGCTTTTTATCCCAAACTCTTGCAGAATCTGAGGCATCTGAGATATGTTGCCGAACTGGTCTGGGAGATAGCCGACCTTCATTATGTTGCCAAACTTCGATGCAATGCGGTGGCCTATCAGTAGGTTTCGTATCGTGGATTCACCGCTTACCAGGAACTCGTCATTTAGCTGATACCATGGGCCGATTAGTATTCGTCCTTCCTGAATGTATCTTCGGAGCTTTTCCTCGTCCTGTGGTCGAATCTGAAGATAGTCCTCTAAAATTATCGTTTGCCCATCGAGGTTGAAGTGTTTAAAATCTGGGTCGGTGTCGAGGATATGAAGCAAGTGGATGATGAGATCCACGAGCCTAATGCGGAATTTTTGGAACGTTAGATACCACTCGCGGTCCCAATGAGTATGGGAGACCACATGCATGGTATAACTCATCAAATCCCTCCATTTCAAATTCTTTGGGAAAAGGCATGCTTTTGAAGCACGCTTCTCACGTTTATTCGAATTATGCTCTTTTGTGCGTCCACCTTACAGCTAGTATTTTGCTTTATCTATGACCTCAATCTCGCGTCCGAGTAACCGATACACCGTTACTGTGTTCGTCCGAGGATTGGCAACCGCGAACATTGGAGTGTCCGGATACGCAGTGAGCTGGGTAATAGCAGGAGTAATAATTTTTGCCGATGGCAGCAGCCAAGCGCCTAGTACGGCTCCGACGAGCAACGCGATTAGTGAGATAAGCAAGTATCTAGCCCACATAGTTTACCCTCCTGCCAACCGTACCATTCTTGTATACAGCTGGCTTTTCCTTCTTACCCAACATGCTGCTGTTACAATCAAGTTAGCCAACTATTTTTGGTTTGTAAGCGAATTCGCGTGTTTTATGGAAGAATGGGAAATGTAAATAATTATTATGAGGAATGTATGTTCCTTGTTTTTGGCTAAATGGCATGCTAAACTATCGTTGGATAGTAAAGTTACTCAGTGCTCTATAACTGGGGGTGAAACATCCTGCCAATGCTGGGCGTCAGAATTTATGAACACAGTAGGCAAGGGTGGAGCATCTGCACTATGTTGTATCAACGTGCTTTGGTATATGCACTTTCCATAGCGTTATTAATCGGATTTCTTTGCCCTGTCGCCTTTGGACAGGAGCTAGCAGGGCGAACGGCAAATATTAGTTCCTCGGCGAACTACTATGCGGCGAGCTCTGTTAGCGGATTACAGTCTCTCACAGGCGTAGTTGATGTCTTCCTTGGCAAAAACACAAAGGGACCTTACTATTTATCCTGGCGGCCGATTGAGGAAGGTACTGAGAACGTTCAGCTTAATGGTAGACGACTTCAGCGAGGGAAAGATTACACTATTGACTCAGCATCTGGAACGATTGCCTTCTCCGAACCTGCTGACGAAAAAAGCATCGTTCGCGTTGAGTATTCTCGTGACCCGAAAAAAGCCGTGCAGAATACTGCGCCAACAGTACTTCCGATGACATACGATCTTCTCAAAAAGGAGAATTCAAGTCTCCAGTTGCTTGGCTTATATAAGCAAGGTGATCCTAATAAGCAGAATTCAGCAGACCTAACGGTTTTCGGTTTCACCGGCGAGCGAAAATCTAAGGAATCTACCATTTCCTCAATGTTTCTTTACGGGAGCGATGACGGCTCCAGTGGACCCAGTTCAAACAAGTCTTTTCTTGACCAGGCGGCGCTTAAGTTGGGCGGTTCTACTGCCACGGATAATTTCCAGCTAAGAACCTCTTATATGAGAATTGGAGAGCATTTTGCTGGCGCAAAGGAATACAAGCTCCAGCAAGGTTCTGAAGCAATGGACTTGCTTGCAACTTACAGGCCAACGGATATTCTTACCCTAAGTAGTTCATTCACGCGTAGCGAGAACCTCAAGGAGGAAAAGAAGGGCGAGGTTCTTTCTACCAGCGAGCATAAAATAATTGTTGACCCCAAAGATTCGTCCAAGCTGACCCTGTCGCATAAGGAAGTAAACAAAGAAAAACCCGATGTAGCCGAACAAAAGACTATCACCGACAGGTTTCAGCTTGAAGGCAAGCTAGGTGAGAGTACCTCAGCTACAGCAATCCATGAGACGACGAATACTCTGGTAGGAGATGTTGGCAGCAAGGTCACAACAAATGAGCTAATGCTTAATACTGCTGCCGCACCAAATATGGCGGTTAAGAGCAAAATCATGCAGAAAGACTCCAGCGAGACTGGCGAAGAAGTAAGATTAAATTTCGACGTAGACGCAACACCATCAAAATTGGTGGGAATCAATCTCGGTATCAGCCACATAGATGCGGATGCGGCTGGGCGGGACGATTCTCAAACCCTTAAGCTTACGGCAAACCCAAGCTCGCGATTAAGCTTCGAGATGGGTTTTGCACGCAGAGATTCTTCCCAGAAGGGCGACGAAGAAGGTCAAACCTTGAAGCTTACATCTAATTTGACGCAGAAACTTAAGCTGGAAATGGATTACGCAAACCTTGACTCGAACATCGGAGAGTCAAAGGAAGTTGGAAACCTACGTCTCCAAACTTCGCCTATGGAATATATGACAATATTTGCAGCCCTCGGCCAACAAGAGATTGGCGATGTTCGCAGTTTAAGCAGGGAGGCTCGGATGGAGTTGCGTCCATTCAAGCATACTGCCTTGAGCGGCGGCTATAAAGAGGTTGAAAGTAATGGTTCTACAGTTGCCCGGGTTACGGAAATCAGCGCTTCTACAAAACCAGCGGATTTTGTAGAATTCTCGGGTGCGTACAAGCAACGCGAGGCAGACAATCAAGAAGACATTGATTCTCTGAACCTAACTTTGAAACTTGATGCAGGTGGGCCATTCAAATTCTTTGGCACATACGTGTCGAATCCGGAGGAGAAGGGCATCGTCCAGCGAACTCTTAGACAGACGCTTGGACTCACATCTGACCTTGGCAGGCTAAAGTTGCGTGGTGGTTTAACTCTAAAGGACGATTACATGGCTAGCAAACGTAGCGAAATAACCGAAGTCGGCATGGATTACCGTCTGTCTCCAAGGTCTACGATTTCAACCGGATACAAGCTTGATGAATATGTTGGGCAAGGTGTGCTTGACACAACGAGTTACTTCTTGGGCTATACTCGCCGTGTTGGTTCGGATTTCAATCTATATTTGGGCGGAAAGTTGACAACATACGATGGCGACATAGCTTTGATGGAAAACCGCACCGAGTATGAAGCCGAGGCAAGACTAGGAATAAAATTCTAACAACGCCCTATGTTTTGGGAATTCTCGATAAAAAGGAGGATTAAGTGCCACAAACCGAATTAAGACCAATTGCTGGAGCTTGCAGGCATCTCAGAGGCCGATATAAGGTTGAGCAGAGAGGACGCTCGCCAGTTCCCGAGCTTGAACTAATAAGATATGAGTGCGAGCGTAAATATCCTGTTGAGAGCGATGAAGAAGTAGAGAAATGCATGGCAGCAAGACTTGAGTGCTGGCGTGAAGCGGGTGTGTCGAAAAAAAGAGAATCGTCCGCTGAAGAAACTTCTTGATTTGTGATCCGTTAATAATTTATGGACTTACATAAGCAGATAGGGCTTGGTATCAGTTGGCTTTAAATCTATCCAATACCAAGCCCTATCTGCGTTGTTTCAAGGCGAGGAGAAGGAGGCTGCTCTTTGCCGACGTTTGGGCTGTCGTTTTTTCTTCTTCTACGCCGCTAGTGTTTGCATTGAGATTGATTGTTTTGCTACAAGTCTTTTGATATCAAGGCCGGACCAAGTCAAGGCGATTTCCTCCGTTAATCGTGGACTTAGAAGTTCGGAGTTTATTTCTGCCCTCAAAACTGCATCGGACTCATCGTGTACTGCGATTTCGTCGTCCATATGCCGACCTTCTGGCAAATTGAATCCTGGTCCAAGTACCGACCCGAAGACTTTTGCGTTTCTACCAACAGTAGTTTTAGGGCTCAAAATGCTGTGGGTTATATGGGCTCTTTCATCTACCAGGCTAAGATCGCCGATAACTGCAAATCTCCCAAGTGAGGCATTGCGGCGGACAATTGTGCCGTTGCCGACATAGCAAGGTCCCGAAAGCTTTACCGATGGATGAATGTCTGATTTAGCCCCCAACCATATTCCATTGGCAACCTGGTTCGCTGGTAGGTTGAGCTTAACCTTCCCAACCAGCGCATCAAAATGTACGTTTCGGTACTGTGCTAAGTTGCCAACATCACACCAATAGCCCTGCGTTCTGACAGCATAGAATGGTTCTTGATTCTGAAGCAACCTGGGGAATAAGTCTTTGCTAAAATCATAGAAAGCGTCATATGGTATTGAGCTCAATACCTCCGGCTCGAGTACGTATATGCCGGTATTGACGGTATTTGTAAACACTTCTGAGGGACTAGGTTTTTCGATAAAGCGCTTAATCTTACCATCTTTGGCGGTCTCAACTATCCCAAATTGTGTGGGGTTTGTGACCTCATAGAGTAGCATTGTAGCAATGGCTGACTTTTTACGATGAAACTCAATTGCAGCTGTCAGGTCAAGGTCGGTTACTGCGTCGCCCGAGATAACGAGAAAAGTTCCATTAAGTACAGGCTGGATTCTCCTCAATCCGCCGGCTGTTCCTTTCGGCGTATCTTCAAGTGAGTACTGGATGTTTACGCCCCATCTAGAGCCCCCTCCGAAATAATCAATGATTTGTTCTGCCTTGTACGCTAGTGTGATTACTATGTCGCGGATGTCATGTCGTTTTAAAAGCTCAATTGTGTGTTCTAAAACCGGTTTATTAAAGAGGTTGACCATTGGCTTGGGAGTGGTAGAGGTAAGGGGGTGAAGGCGTGTTCCCTTGCCGCCGGCAAGAATCACAGCTTGCATACGGTATACCTCCTTGGGGTGGTGTTAGTTAGTTTGCCCGGCAAAATTACCAGCATCTTTGCGCGCGGCTCGTAAAAAAATTATCGGCTGAAATTGTGCAAAAACTTAGGATATCTGGAGGTTCTTTGCGAACAATATTTTCGAAGGCCTAATCTTAGCCTCTATAAAGTTTAATAAAACCCTAGCTTCTGGGTGTTAAGAAATGCATTTGGACAATAGCTACAAATCCATCAGGAGGTAAAACATGTCTATCGTTACTGGAGTAATAGGCTGTGGAAGCTTTGCTCGCGGTATTCACCTTCCGAATCTAGCCAAACTTCCTCAATTTGAACTTAGAGCCGTTGCGGACCTAAATATCGAGCTTGCGGAAAAGGCGGCAGAAGATTTCGGAGCAAGTTACAGTACTTCCGAGTATGAGCGCCTTCTAAAAGATAGTGATATCGAGCTTATTGTAATTTGCACGCCTCACAACAGCCATGCTTCCCTAGCATTAGAAGCCCTAAAAGCAGGGAAGCATGTTCTTGTAGAAAAGCCCATGGCATTAAAGTTGGAAGAAATTCCTCCGCTCGCACAGGCAGTTAAAGAATCCGGCCTTGTGTTTTCTGTTGGGTTAAACCGAAGATACTCTCCGCTAGTTCAGGAGGCAAAGGATCTTATGCGAGAACGCTCCGGGCCTGCTATGCTTAGCTATCGAATAGTTGACCAGCTTTGGAAGCATCCGTGGGCGCTCGACCCTGAAATTGGCGGCGGGCGAATTCTTTCTGAAACAGTTCATGTTTTTGATGTTTGCTCTTACCTATTGGATTCAGAACCCGTTCGCGTGTTTGCTGAGGGTGGAGCGCTCACTCATCCAGATATGCCCGAAACTCAAGACAATGCGGTCATGGTTCTGCGATTTGACGATGGCTCAATAGCTTCAATTGTTCATGGGGATTTGGGAAACGCTGCCTATCCAAAAGAGCGCATTGAAATGTTCATCGGGGAGCGGACTATTGTAATTGACAATTTTGAGTGTTTTGAAGCCGTTGGATTTGGCGAGCCAATCCAGATAACATTACCCGAGGTTGACAAGGGGTTTTTGCAGGAACTTCAAACACTTGCATGCGCAATCAAAGGAAATGTTTCAAGTGATTTGGTGACAGTCGTTGATGGCGCTCGAACAGTTTTATGTGCGGTTAAGGCAATAGAATCAATCAAGACTGGGTTGCCACAAAAAGTTGACTTGAAATCCATCATCTAAGAGTGGAGGTTTTTTGAATAATGCGCAAAGTTCGCGTAGGCACGGTTTCTTTTCTTGTTGACGAACGACCGCACACGATAGAGCAAAATATTGAGAGGGGTAAGGCATACGTTGATGAAGCAGCTGCACAAGGCTGTGATATTGTGTGCCTGCCAGAACATTTTAGCACAGTAAATGTTCGCTTTGACAGCGATGATGTGCTCAGAGGTGCAGAAAGCATACCTGGTCCTTTATCCGATTGCCTTTCAGCCAAAGCTTCTCAGTACAAGATGTATATTGTGGCGAATTTCCCAGTTATTGACGAAGGAAGGCGATTTAACCAAACAACATTCTATGGGAGAGATGGAAGCATCATAGGCAGATACCGCAAAGTCCAGCCGACGGCGAGCGAATACATGGTGCATAATGTTATCCCAGGGGACGACCTCCCCGTCTTTGAGCTTGATTTTGGAAAGGTTGCATGTATAATCTGCATGGATATTTATTTTCCTGAGATTATGCGGATTTATTCTCTAAAGGGGGCAGAAATTGTATTTTGGCCTACCGTTGCGCACGGACCCAGTGAGTTCAACTTGGAAACACAACTTTGCGCACGAGCAATGGATTATTCTGTCTACATGGTGGAATCGAACCTGTCTATGAAGCCGCCATATGCACCATATTCAGGAAGATTTTATCCTGGCCGAGCAAGGATTGTAGACCATGACGGGCGCATTATTGCCGATACAGGCCATCGCCCTGGTATTGCGGTCGCTGATATTGACCTTGATGAGCCACGGCTTGGGTCACAGATTGTGGGAATACGCGAGCCGGATGTAATGAAAGAAGACCTCGCCCGATTGGTTAGACTTGATCTCTACGCTAGAGAGTTTACTGTTTTAGATAAAGTAAGGAATAGGGTGTATTAGCAGAGAAAGCCGCCCCATGGTGCTTGTCCTCTTACTTTGCCGGGGCGACCCCTCCAGTTTGCTGGTCTAAGCCTTCGAGAGCTTGTCTAGCCAACGAATATGTTGGATCCAATCCTAGTGCTCGCAAGTATTCTTCCTTAGCTCCAGTTAGGTTATTTGCTTTGTGGTACGCTACGCCTAGGTTGTAATGCACTTTTGGCGAAGTTGGTGCAACGTCAACCGCTTTTTCCAGTACTTCGATGGACTTGTCGAGTTGGTCTAGCTTTGCATAGGCATAGCCTAAGTAGAGGTGAATTTCCGGGTCCTTTGGATTTTCCCTCAGGGCTTCTTCAAGGAACTCAATGCTTTCATTATATAGGCCTTCGCGCAGCAGTTGAGTGGCTTTTTCACGAGCTGATGGTTCGGTGGGAGTCATTTTTAAGCGCCTCCTTTGGGGAGTTTGGGTTGCAAAAGCAAATATTGTTTTGCACCTATAATCAATTCGGCGCTTAATACATATTTCCTTCTGTCAAGTCAAAATCTTAAGAAATCAATCGGTGCTTTTCGAAAATAAGGCCGCTTCAAATAGTTTTGATTATATGGGCTTTAATTTGGGTAGACAGTTACAGGTTGTTTGAATTTAGGTGATGCTGATGATAATGAAAATACTTTTGCCGACCGATGGGTCGCCATTTGCGATAAAAGCCGCTGAGTTCGCGGCTGACTTGGCGAAGCGATATGAGGCCGCCGTTACCGTAATTACGGTAGTTGAGATGCCGCTTCGAATTGGGATGTCTATGGATTCACACGAAGATGAGGGCCTGCGAAAACATTTGGAAATGCATGCGAAGGGAATACTCGAGGACACAAGGCGTGTTTTTGAGCAGGCGGGGGTTGAACCGAAAGAAGAGATTGTTTTTGGGTCTGCCGTGTCGTCGATCCTGCGTTATGCTCGTGAAGGCTCATACGACCTGATTGTAATAGGTCGCAGGGGCGCTGGCACGAGCGCAATTGAACAGATTCTCCTTGGAAGTGTTGCTGAGGGTATTCTACACGAAGCTACATGTTCAGTGTTGCTAGTACCTGCAAAGTAAACCGCTTTACTAGAACCGCCATGCGGCTTGCAGGAGATAAGTTACTTCGTTTTCATCTTCAATAAGGATGGTAAAATCTGTCCTTCGCGAAAGAGTATAGCTTATCCCAAGACTAGAGAATAGGCGGTTTGAGACCAACGATCTGCTATAAGTAAGTGATAGCTTCGGGGTCAACGACGTGCTTACATTTAAAATTAATGGTATATCAAACCCCGGTTCAATTGCTATAACAAATGGCCCCGTTTCAAACTCTTCAAAAAGAGTTGGTAGTGCTGCTCCAAGAAGAATTTGTGGAAGCTGCCTTTGCAAAACCTGCCCGAAAGGCTCACCTCTTAGAAACGCCTCAATTTGTGTTGGTTGAAAGACTAAGCCAAGTGCTTGTTCTCTAGTCAAGCCAGGTGGCGAGCTTGTTACATCTATGTCGAGATTGCCGATTAGTCCTGAAATGTCAAAGTTTACAGTATATCGGGTGATTCGACCTGTTGTAGGCGAAACAGTTGTAATTCGTGTATTTGCTACCACGTCGACGCTAATTCTAGACTCTGGCGGTTGGAAGACAAGAGTGGCGGTTCCTCCGGGCGCCAAGTTGAAGGTTCGCCCAGGATAACTCAGAGTACCCTTTTTAATTGCGAAAGTTCCAACAATTGTTGGTTGGCTAAGGTTTCCGCTTACATTGAGTGGCCCCACTATACTGGCAGTAAGTTGCCCGCGGCGAACTTCTACGTTTTCTGCCAGGGTCAAAGAAATGTCAAACCCCGGATTAAACATTTTGTGGGCTGTTGGCGTAAACGATGGCGGCATTTCTGGAGGAGCTTCCATAAGAGCATTGTTTACAACAATCTGCCCTTGGATGAGCGGGGAAGGCAATTCACCCGTCACAATTAGTTGCCCGGTAGCGCTGAGCCGCATATGTTCGTCATATGCACCAGTAATGTTGGAGGTACGAAGGGTCAGGTCATTAAGCACCACGAAGTTTGTGAATACAGCTGAGGATAAATTGGGGAACACTATATTTCCTCCAATGTAGAATGTTCCACCTGACGATGATGTGCCGGTAAAATGTTCGATTAGCAACACCGAGTTTTCAAAGGTTGCGCTCACTCTCAGGTTGGTGAAGTCATTTTCGAATCGGTCTAATCTTACGGCACCATCTTTAACTTCAAGGTTGCCCTTCAATTGTGGGTCTTCAAACGTTCCGGTTACCAAGAGGTTCATATCCAGACTTCCGCTTGCTGCTTTGATTAAGGGAGTCAGGTTTGCAAGTATTGAAAGATCATGCTTTGGAATTTCAACTTTGATTTCAATAGGTTGGTCAGTAGGAATTCCCAATGGTTTGAAGTTAAACGGAATTGAACCTGAAATAACGAGAGGGTTCGAATTGGTTGTGGCTGTAGCGCTTTCCAAAGACAATCGGTTGTTGGCAATTATGAGCCGGTCAGCCGTGACATTGTCAAAAAATAAATTGCGAATAGTGACATTTTTCGCTTCTGTGGACATTTCCACAATTGGGGCGTTTGTAGAGCCTGTTGCATTTAGGGTAAATGTGAGTTTTCCGTCAAGGTCGGGTTGATGGAGAAGCTGCCCTAATATTTTGAGAGGGACATCTTCGCCACTGCCTGTAATGTTAATTGTTTTGTTGGGGCCAATTGAGCCTTGAATGCTAGCCGTGTGGCTGTCCGAATTTAGCTGAAGTTGGTCTATAAGCCAAATGCCTTCTGAAAGGCGAGCGCTGGCATTTATTATTCCAACTTCTTGCCCCCCGATAATAACGTCTAACCCAGTGGCACTTATATTTCCCAAAGGGTGTCCAAAAAGGTTGGTAAACAAAGCGTTGGCTGTTATTAAACCTGATGTTGGTTTGGGAATTGATTGGAGAAACGACCGAAGCTCTTTGCCTTGGTCAGTGTCTATTATTGGTGCATTCTGAAGCACGGCAAGTAGGCGTTCTATGCTAAGCGATGTTGTTGAAGTTAGTAAGTCAAGTGATTTAGGTGTCTTAGTATAGTTTGCTTGAGAAATTTCCACAACGCCTGTTTGAGAGGAGAGAATTGCTTTTGACAGAAGAAGCCGGTTGCGGTTCCATGAGAGATTCGCGGATAATTGCTCAAAAGGTTGGCTATTGATTATGGGGGCGCTTGACTCAATCATGGCGGAAATAGTTGGATTAGTGAGCGTTCCAGTGATCGTTCCGCCAAATGAAACAGGACCGTCAAGCATTAAATATGGTTTGAGGATTGGGTTCAGTAAACTAAGCATTAGGTTTTCACCTTGAAGATTTGCCTCGATTCTGCCAGACGTTCCAATCATTCCGCTTCCAGTTATGAGCATCTCGCCCTTCTTGGCGAAAAACCTGGTAACGGCAGTCTCGCGTCCAACAGTATTTAGCGTCAACCGTGCCTCGTCTATACGGACGTTGGAGACTGTGGTATTGAGAAGTGCGACTTCACCTTCGGCCATCAAATTGGGATAACTTCCTGTAATTGTTAAATCCGCAGAGGCAGTTCCACTGGCTTGCAAAGGTATGTCAAACAAGGTGATCAATTGCGGTAGAGGTAGTTGACGTCCTTTCAGACTTAATTCTGCTCTTGGAGGATATTGTTTTGCAATAATAATCTGTCCGACGGTTGTTATCTCTGCTTCCTTGGCTCTAAGTTTTGGGTTTTCCAGCGTTAGTTCTTGTGGTGTGGCGGCAAGTTTGCCAGTAACAGAATCATATTCGAACCCAAGCAGGGTTCCTTTGTAGAGGTTTATCTGCCCAGCAATTTTTGGATTAGATATCGTGCCAGATAGTGTGCCTCTGAAATCAGCAATGCCAGCAAGCTGTTCATAACCGAATGGTTGTAGGAGAGTTGGCAAGCTGATGTTGCTAGCAGAAACTTGCAGATTAAGGATGCCGTCATTAGTTAAGCTTCCAGTTGCTTTGACTAATCCTCTTAATGTGTTAATCGCTGCATTCCTTATAAATATTGTGCGATTCCGCAGTGAAATGCTCCCTGTTCCTTTTTCGATTAAGATGCCGGGAGCTATGATTTGGCTTATGGTTACTTCAGCCTGTGCTAGTTTTGATCCGGTGAAGACAATATCTGCTCGGCCTTGGCTTGCCAATAAGTTGCCAAGTTTACCATCCCGTACATTAACCGTCACGTTTGCCTTGCGGAGTCTTCTTTGGAAGTCAATTGAAAATTCCGCATCGACAAACCCCGAGATGGGTTTGCGAAATTGAGGCTGAAAGCCAGCAAGACTTATGCCTAATACTTTACCCGACGCCGTAATGCGGTTACTTCGGATAAAAATACGCGAACTCAGTAGAATGTTTCCTTTGTATGCTCTTCCAACTAGTCGGTTAATGGTTATAATGCCGTCACGGTATAATCCTTGCGCAGATAGATTGGTTATATTTCTGTCCAGTATGACTGCGTGAGGAACTGTTATCGCGGCTTTTATCACGGGGCGCTGAGTCGTTCCTGTGATTAAGGCGCTCAGCTTAGCGGGAGATGGCCAGCGTAAATTACGCAATCTTGGAAGCGGCTTTACGGTTTTTTGGATTGTTTCGAGATTGAGCCTTTCCGATGCTATAAGCAAGCGGAGCTGGCTAGGTGTGAAGCCATGTATATCCCCCTGTATTGTCAGTGGCGAATGGTTTAGATGTCCATGACCAGTTATGGTTAAGTTAGTGCCAGCAAATGCAATATCTGCCGTAAATGCACGAATAGGCAATGCTAGATATGGACTGGTAATGCTTGAGTTACGAAGATTAACTTTTCCACGCGTAGTAATCACTTTACCTTTTGGTTGGAATAACACCACCCTAGCATCAAATCTACCTTTGCTAATGCTCCAAGAGCGTATATCTGTGAAGTAGTCAAGCCAATAAGTGGCATTTGCGTTTGAGATTCTCAGGGTTAGATTGGTTGTTGGTGTATTTATTCCCCACTTACCGAAGGCTCTAATGGCTTGGAGTTTTTGGGTCGAACCTTGTCCGGCAAGGTCTATAAGAAACCATCTGGCCGGGCTGAAATCTAAGCTTCCTGATATGCTTTTTAGCGTGTTAGTTTCAGGCAGTTTGGAGAGGCGAGCGGCGTGGTCTACAATGCTGAGCTGGGCGGATTGGATGAAAACCTTCCCTCTAAAGCGCCTTTCTGGCGGGGCTAGCGGAAGGCGAAGAAGATCTTCGAAGTTCCAAACACCATGCTTATTTCTTGCTAATCTTAGGCGGGGATTTATCAAAGTTACAGATTTAGTGTTGCGAGCAAGATTTCCACTGAGGACAAAGCGGATGAAATTTATGCGAATTACCACGCGTTCGGCGGTAAAAAAGGTTCCTTGCTCAAATGATTTGCCGTTGGCAATGCGAAGTCCAGTTATAATTAGGGTCCCGAGATTGCTGATTCTTGTGGACTTTACGCTGACTTGCCTATGGACATTTCTTTCTAACTCAGCTTCGACAGCCCGTGGAAGCAAGTTAAGAAGCCGGTTAATCTGATTTGACATGACAACCAATAGTATGGCCGTAAGAACAACGAGAGCTATGACAGTTATAAAAATAGGCATTTTTGGCCGCATAAGGAACGCTCCCGCGTGAATAGTTATATCTGAAATACCCAGCAGTTGCTTATTCTTATTACTAATCCGCAGAACAGATATGAGCCTCCTTCGAATTTCAAGATACATTCCAACAAATCGGCGCTAACCAAGTTCTATGCCGAGGGATTCAGTTTCGCACTTATTTGTGATGGGTAACTGGTATATGAATAGTATTGGCCAAGGTAATGCTGAGTTTGAGGCAAACTATAGGAAGCGTGAGAAATGGGAGGAGTACCAATGGCTACTGGATACACTGAAGTTTCTGCAGATGAGTTAAGACGCTTTTGTGACCCAAATACCTTAAGATTCGAGACGACCGATGACATACCTGTGCTTGAGGGAACAGTCGGTCAGGACCGGGGTGTTAATGCTCTTAATTTTGGGTTTGATATTAAAACACGCGGTTTCAATCTCTATGTCTCAGGTCCCACAGGCACTGGTCGGAATTCGACAGTTCAGGCATTTCTTGCGGAGCAGGCGAAAACCGAACCTGTGCCAAATGATATTTGCTACGTGAACAACTTTAAGGAACCAGACAAGCCAAACGCCATCTTTCTGCCGCCTGGGATGGGAACTCAGCTTGTTAGAGACATGAACGAACTTGTGGAGGCAGCAAAAAGGGAAATTCCACGAGCATTTGAGGACGAAAATTACGAAAAGCGGAAAAATGAAATCTTAAATGAGGTTCAGCAGCAACGTGGAAAAATGCTTGCCGATTTGCAGAAACAAGCTGAACAGATGGGCTTGGCAATGGAGATAACGCAAATTGGTATAATCACTGTTCCTCTAATGCATGGAAAGCCAATTTCCCGCGAGGAATTCGAGCACTTGCCGGATGAGGTAAAGGAGGAAATTCAGAGACGTAGTGAAAAGCTCCAGGAAATGATTAGGCAGAGTCTAGCCAAGGCAAGAAAATTGGAGAAAGAAGCTAGTGAACGAATTGACCGTCTTGACCGTGAGGTTGCATTGTTCGCAATAGGTCATCTTCTGGATGAGTTGTTCGAAAAGTATAAGGAGCATGAGGAAGTCGTTGAATACCTCGGGCAAGTACGGGATGATATGATGGACCATTTGGAAGATTTCAAGGCACCTGAGAAAGCAAAGGTTTCAATTCCAGGCCTTGAAGAGCTTCAAGCAGGGCCATCTTTCGAGCGATATAGTGTGAATCTTATTGTTGATAACTCGGAACAAAAGGGCGCGCCGATTGTAGTTGAAAACAATCCCACTTATTACAACTTGATTGGTCGCGTAGACTTCAAGGCGCGGTTGGGGGCTTTGGTGACAGATTTTACGCAAATCAAAGCTGGCGCGCTGCACAAGGCAAATGGTGGCTATTTGGTAATGCAGGCCCTTGATGTACTTCTTAGCCCAATGTCGTGGGATGCATTGAAACGCACACTTCGGAGCGGCGAAGTGCGTATAGAAAACATTGCAGAATATTATGGCTTGATTCCTACATCAACTTTAAAACCAGAACCAATCCCGGTAGATGTTAAAGTTATTCTAATCGGCAGTCCGTTGGTTTACCATATACTCTATGCAGTGGATGAGGATTTTCGCAAGCTTTTCAAGGTAAAAGCCGACTTCGATATCGAGATGAAGCGTACAGATGAAAACATTGAAAAATATGCTCAGTTTATCGCAGCCCGAGTGAAAGAATGCAATCTCCGGCCATTCCACAAGAGTGCAGTGGCAAAAGTAGTGGAATATGGTTCGCGCTTAATTTCAGACAAGGAGAAGCTTTCTACTAGGTTTATTGAGATTGCAGACCTTGTTAGCGAGGCGAGCTTCTGGGCTAGCAAAAATGGCAATGCCGTTGTCATGGCAGAAGATGTCCAAAAAGCAATTGAAGAGAAGGTCTACCGTTCGAATTTGATTGAGCAAAAGATTCAAGAGCTAATAGAACAGGGTGTAATAATGATAGATACCGATGGCGCTGTCGTCGGCCAGGTGAATGGTCTTTCCGTTTACCAAATTGGCGACTATACATTCGGTCGGCCTTCAAGAATCACAGCGCGGACATTTATTGGCAAAGCCGGTGTAGTAAACATTGAGCGCGAAGTCAAACTCAGCGGCCCTATTCACAACAAAGGAGTCTTGATTCTTTCAAGTTATCTGGGATCAAAATTTGCGCATAATAAGCCTCTCACTCTTAGCGCAAGTCTCACCTTTGAACAGTTATATGAAGGCGTCGAGGGAGATAGCGCATCAAGCGCAGAGCTTTACGCTTTGCTGTCAAGTCTTTCCGATATCCCAATTAAGCAAGGGATTGCTGTTACCGGTTCCGTCAATCAAAAAGGTGAGATTCAGCCAATTGGTGGAGCGACGGAAAAGATTGAGGGATTCTACGCCGTTTGTAAAGCAAAAGGTCTAACAGGCGAACAAGGAGTAATCATCCCTCATCAAAATGTTCGCCATTTAATGCTGAAGGAAGAAATAGTTGATGCTGTACGGGAAGGTAAGTTTCATATTTGGCCCATTAAAACGATAGAAGAAGGGATAGAGATTCTTACAGGTGTTCCAGCGGGAGAGAGGGATTTAAAGGGAAATTACCCTCCAGATACAGTTCTGGGCCGTGCAGACGCAAAGCTTCTGCAGTTTGCAGAGGTTGTCAAAGAATACGGTCAAGCCCCTGAAGAGGAAAGGCCAGAGGAGGAGGAAGAGGAAGAGCGCATTTCAGCTAGTGGCCCTGAAGAGAGGATATCAAAATAGTAAGATGTGCATGTTACAATGGGGATTGAGGATGAATGATGGCCCAATCCCCATTGTGTTACGCTGCGACTAGGTTTATCTTTTTTCCTTCTAAGAAGCTCATGATATTTTCTTCTGTTGTTTGCATTATGCGAAGAAGAGCTTCTTCGGAATAAAATCCAATGTGAGGTGTGATAACGACGTTGTCACGGTGGAGAAGGGCATAACTTAAAAGTATTTCTCGAAGTTTCTCGCGTGGCAGCTTTTGAACCAGCAAGGCAGTTTCTTCTTTCACTGATTCCTCACCTTCAAAGACGTCGAGTCCTGCACCACTTAGAATGCCTTGGTCGAGTGCCGTTAGTAGAGCTTCTGTCTCGACTATTGCTCCCCTAGCGGTATTTATCAAAATTGCTCCATGCTTGATGAGATTTATATTGCTACTATTTATCATGTGATACGTTGCATTATTGAGAGGAACATGCAAAGTTATAATGTCCGAGCGCTGAAGAAGATCCTCGAATGGGACATAAGTGAATCCCAGAACCTCTGCTAGCAATGGTTCTTGGCGAACGTCGTAAACAAGAACCTCCATTCCAAATCCTTTAGCAATGCGTACCACATGCAGACCAATTCTTCCGGCCCCGACGACGCCAATGGTCTTGCCTTTTAGGTCGAAACCACGCAAGTTCTCAAGCGAAAAGTCAAGCCGCGAAGTGCGCATTGTTGCCTTGTGAATTTTGCGAGAAAGAGAAAGAATCAGTCCGAAGGCATGTTCGGCAACTGTGTTTTCGCCGTAAAACGGAACATTCGCTACGGCAATTCCCCTCCGCTCGCATTCTCGAAGGTCAATGTGGTCGTAACCTGTCGAACGGGTAGCGATCATTCGTAACTTTGGTAACTTGTCAAGCGTTGGTTTCTTGAGATCAGAATATATGAAGACTGATACGATTTCTGCGTCTTCAGCCAGGACTGCTGTATCTTCGGTTAGTCGCTCGCGGTAAAGCCGAGGATTGTATTCTTTTAGGCGGCTTGTTCGAATAAATTCATCTTCCCAATCTTCGGCTTCAAAAAAAACAATGAGGTTATTTTGCTTTGCTTGACCGCCCTCAAGAACTATCAGCTTCTTTTCCATCTGACGCTTAAATCCTCCTTAACACCGCGTATGCCTGGCGTTCCTAACGCCGCTAACTCGGCTTCTTTTTTCTGGTAGAAAAAGTCAACTGTTCCGCTTAGCGTAGCGATTCCATCTTTGACTGTTACACTTATTCCCCGCGGGTCAAGTCTTGGAACCCGTGTGAGCTCGGCTTTAATTAGTTCCTCTAATAGATGATCTGACACTGATTCCGATGGCAATACAGCTATTTTATCTACAACGCTAACTACGCCATATGTGTATTTTGCTATGTCAAGCGCCGCCCACTTCTCCATCGGAGTTACTACTTCGCCGGCTAAGGTCGCAACGCCGTTCTCAACCTTAACACATATATCGTCTAATCGGACGCGAACATCCCTCTTGAGGGCTCGCCGAATATTGTCGGCAATCTCTTCATCGCTGACCGGCTTTTGTGGACGCACAACTATGTTGCTAATCACTTCAGTCACACCTGCAAGGCGGCTTGCATCTTCTTCGGCGGCGCTTTTTTCTGCAAAGCTCTCAACGGTGCCTGAAAGATACACGACGCCGCCCTCCACAGTAACGCGCACCTCGGGATAGTGGACGCGGCTGTCCCAGGCAATTGCCTCCATCACCTGACGGGCAATTTCCTCGTCAGTCAGTTCCTCGTTTGTTACTGCTTCACGAGGCATAGGTTTACCTCCTTTATGTTCTCAACTAAACCAACTATGTCCGAGCCACTAGGACGGGGCAAGGTGCGCTACCAAGCACACGCTCAGCTACACTGCCAATCCCAAGGAATACACGCCTCAGTGTGCCGCTTGTCCCGCGACTTCCCATTGCTATTAGGTCGTAATGCCCAGATTTAGCTTCATCAAGGATAACATCAGCAGCAAACCCTTCAATAATTTTTGAGCGGACCGCGATATCGGCTTCGAGAAATGGCTTTTTCGCTCGTTCGATAATTAGCATTCCTGTCTCATGGATATCTTTGCTTAGTGGTTCACTTAGTGGAAATGCCATCCTAACAAATTCAGTTACACTAGTGGCTTCAGCAGCGTAAATTAGGGTAACCTCAGCTTTATTACATTTTGCAATTTCTGCGGCATATTGGGCTGCTTTCAAAGACGGTTCGGAACCGTCGGTGGCAACCAGTATCTTTTGAATTAGGCGCGAACCAATCATTTTATTTTCTCCACTCTAATCAGAGGAAGTAGTTCTTGAACTTGATCTGGCGTTCCTAATTCGGTCCTTTCGTTCATCACTGTTGCGGTAGCGGCAGCCGTTCCAAGTGCGACGCTGTCGGGCAAGCTCATGTATTCGGCAATGCCAATGACAAGACCGGCCATCATGGAGTCACCAGCACCAATTGTGCTACCCACCTTCACATTTGGAGGTATTGCCTTCCACACACCTTTTTCATCCACAGCTATTGCGCCTCTTTTGCCCATCGAAATTACTACAACTGAGATGCCACGGGAACGTAATTCTTCCGCGGCGGCGATTACATCTTCGTCGGTTGTCAACGTTCGGCCAAGGAGGTCTTGTGCCTCGCGGAGGTTTGGTTTAATAAGATATGGCTGAGCTTTTATTCCCTCTTTTAATGCCTCTCCGCTTGAGTCAAGCGCAGTCCTAATGCCTGATTCGTTCATCCATCGTATAAGTCTCGCATAGGTATCAGGAAGTGCTCCGGGTGGTAAACTGCCACCCATTGCCATTACGTTCATTTCTTGAAGCCATCCTGCTATTTTCGCTTCCACGGCGAGAAGGTCTGTAGGGTCAATTTCAGCTCCCTCCTGATTGAAGTTTGTTTGAATGCCGGAGGACTCATCCAGGATGCTGATGTTGATGCGTGTTGTGCCTCGAATCTCAACAAGGTCGGTTTCGACACCTTCGTGTTCCAATCGGTGGCGGATATAGTGACCAGTTGGTCCGCCTACAAGCGCAATTGTTACTGCAGGTCTGCCGAGACGCTTGACCATTCGTGCAACATTTAGTCCTTTCCCGCCTGGGTCAATATCGGTTGCACGAACTCGATTAGTTTCGCCTAGCCTTACCTCTGGTACTAGTAGTGTCTGGTCAACAGCTGGATTTAACGTAAGTGTGATTATCAAAGCTGTACTCCAGTGAAATTCTGTTGAGTTAATACCCCGTATTACCGCACCAAAAACCTAGAATTGGTTACTTCCAACTCAATCGCTTGACACGTTCCCGCCTTTTGAGTAAGCTGGAGTTGTCCTAGAAGGGATTGCTTTACTCTTTCTTTCTCGTTTTGCTAATGGGCGGAGGACGCTATGAACATAATATTTTTAGCGGCAGCTTTCCTTTTGACAATTGTGGTTTCAGTACAGTCTATTGCAAGCCCCAGCATAAGTCTCAATTATCCTGAAGATGGCGCAAGCATTTCTTCTAAGCGCATTCGAATTGCCGGCAAAGCAACACCTAACTCGAAGGTCATGGTGAATGGTAAGGAGATGTATGTTCACTCATCGGGCACCTTTGCTGGGATTGTGGACCTTGTCCCTGGCGAAAATACTCTAAGGGCGACAGCAACCCTCGATGGACAGACCGCGGAGGTTGTATTGAGGATTACTTGCACGGTTCCATCTCCGCCTGACCCAGCGGGCGTGGAAATCCTAAAGGAATCAATCGAACCTAGTGGCGACTTGGAGTTTCGGCCTGGAGATGAGGTTGTTGTTTCCTTCCGCGGAACACCTGGTCGCACCGCTAGCTTTTCCATTGAAGGACTGAGTGATAATGTGGCTATGGTAGAGGCCGAAGGTTCAAATGGATGGTCGCTTTATAAGGGATCCTATAGAATCACGAATCTCGACAATGCTAAGGGCGCGCAGATAAAGGTTGCGCTCACCGATGGCAAATTGACGGAAACGGCGTTTGCTTCAGGCAAGCTTACTGTTCGCTCCAGCCGTATTCCCGAAATAGCCGAAGTTACTGGACGGCGTGCAATTGTCAGAAGTTCTCCAGACGGCGCATGGGATATGATTTGGCCTTCTGGAATAGTTGCCGAAGTAACAGGCAGGGTAGGGCATATGCTGAGACTATCAATGCCTGGTGGTAAAGAGGGTTGGGTCTATGATGAGGCGGTGAGGATTCTTCCAGCTGGAACTCCAGTTCCACGAGCTGCGATTGGCACTGTTACTGTAATTCCATCGGACTATGGCGTGAAAATAAACCTGGGAGTATCCCAAAAACTCCCTTTTGAAATTACTGAAACCGTAGCTCCTCCAACAATCGAACTTACTATTTACGGTGGGTATTCAGATACTGATTGGATTAGCCGCCAGCTTGATGGGATGATAAAAGAACTTCAGTGGCTTCAACTGGCAAAGGATGTTTACCGGTTGAGGGTTGTCTTAAATCAGAAGCATCTTTGGGGCTACGACGCACATTACGAGGATGGGGCGTTAGTGCTTGAAATCAAGAAGGCACCGAAACTTGCAGCGCCACCGTATTCTCCTTTACGCGACCTTGTGGTTGTTCTTGATGCTGGCCATGGAGGCAGAGATAGCGGCGCAATTGGGCCTGGCGGTCTCATGGAGAAAGAGGTCAACCTTGATATTACCCGTCGTTTGGCAAGAGAGCTGAGGAAGAAGGGCGCACGGGTTGTTCTTACTCGGACCAAAGATGTGACCGTTTCGCTTGACGAACGTCCTCTTATAGCAGCTGCTGCCAGAGCAGATATATTAATCTCCATTCACAATAATTCGGTGCCTAGCTCGGCTGACCCAATCAAAGCGCGAGGTGTAAGTACATACTGGTACCATCCACAGGCAATGGAGCTATCGGAATACATATACAGAAGGGCACTAGAGGTTGGTGTGCCTGGGTTTGGGAATATCTATTCGAACCTTGCAATTATTCGGCCACATCGCATGATAGCTGTACTTATTGAAGGTGCATTTATGTCCAATCCCGATGAGGAAGCTCTTCTTGCAACGCAGGAATTCCGCCAGAAGCTTGCCGACTCGATTCTTAAAGGTCTTGAGGATTGGCTGGAAAAGATAAGAATCGAAGCCACGGAGTGATTAAATAGTGGAACGATGGAGTAATATGGAGTTTAATATTTCCAAATTCCACATCCTTTCAATAAACGCAAACCCGTAAAAATTCTTCTTTCACTCACAGCGCATGGAAAGGGCAGTGGCGCGGCACCGCCATATTCTCCCCATGAACCCTATGTCATAATCCAAACAGTTGCTTGACCAAGAATAGCCAGCCGTTTATACTGACAGAAGAATACACACGGAGAGTCTGCAGATTGTTTGAAGTATTCCCTGAAAATCGGCCGAAAGCATCACAAGGGATGAGCATTCTCACCGTCACAGACCTAACCCGTTGTATCCGAGCGGTAATTGAGGCTGAAGACTTATTTGCGGATGTTTGGGTCCGCGGTGAAGTTAGCAACCTTAAAGAACATACCTCTGGCCATATATATTTCTCTCTTAAGGATGAGAATGCACTGATTAGATGTGTAATCTGGCGGAACTCTACTAGTGATGTTCAGTTCAACCTGACCGATGGCATGAGTGTCATACTCCATGGCAGAGTGACGGTTTATGAGAAGCAGGGACAGTACCAGCTTGTGGTCAGCGAGGTTACTCCTGACGGCATAGGGGCGTTATTTACGGCATACGAGCAGTTAAAAGCGAGGCTTCAGGCAGAGGGTCTTTTCGATAAGAGCAGAAAGAAGCAACTACCCGAATTCCCGCGGCGTATTGCGCTAATTACGTCACCTACAGGTGCCGCCCTGCAAGATATGCTCACTATTGCTGTCAGGCGACTGCCGTGTATCAACATTATCCTTATCCCAACGCTTATGCAGGGAGAAGACTCGCAAGCTAGCGTTGTAGATTCGCTAAAGCTTGCAGAAAGCATACCAGATGTGGACGTCATTATTATTGGTCGCGGAGGTGGCTCGATAGAAGACTTATGGGCATTCAATTCGGAGAGTGTAGTCCGTGCAATATGCGCTTGTCAAAAGCCCGTCGTATCCGCAATCGGACATGAGACAGATTTTACACTTGCCGATTTCGCCGCTGATTTGCGTGCGCCAACTCCCTCGGCTGCTGCTGAACTTGTTGTGCCTGATAGGGACGAAATATTGTCGAGAATCTTGACGCTTAGTGATGCAATGAAATCTGCTATTACCGCTCAAATAATAAATAAAAAAGCTTGCTTGAACATAATAATGAAATCACGGGTTTTCGCACATCCCGAGGTATTAGTTCAGGAGCGCTGGCAAGCTTTGGATACGCTAACAATGCGGCTCGCAAATAGCCTCGACCGGCAAATCAGCAATTGTAGTGCTCGCCTAAGTGAGGTGACGGCAAAACTTCATGCGCTTAGCCCACTTCAGGTGTTATCGAGAGGATATGCGATAGTCAGACATGATGGGCAACTGGTTAAGAAAATATCAGACGTAGAGGTTGGGGATAGCACGGAAACTCTTATTTCGGATGGGCGGTTGGTTTCAGAGATTAAAGAAATTAAGGAAGGATGGGGCGAGGATGGCTGAAGGCAACGAGATAAGCTTCGAGGCCGCTATTAAGCGGCTTGAAGAGATAGTTAAGCAGCTGGAGCAAGGAGAACTTCCACTAAGCGAATCGCTTAAGCTGTTTGAAGAGGGAATCAAGCTTGCTCGCGAATGCTCAAGACAGCTTACGGAAGCCCAGGGACGCATTGAAGCACTGGTGAAGAAATCCGAGGGCACAATGGTTGAAGAGCCCTTCAATGTCTAGAGACAGGAATTTTATTCTTGCCTGATTATTTAAAGGTTTGGTATATTTTAATTGCCTTACGCCACTTTGGTAAGTAGCTAGTCAAAGCTCCTTGTAGTTTTGGAATGGTATATTCATGACAAGCATGCGTTGGTTCTATATAGTCCTAATCTCGGCTGCCGGTGCAGTTACAATACTAAGCCTCCAGAGGTTGTTCAATTGGCCTAGAACAATCTACTTTGAGGCCATTGTAGCTGTTGCCATTGCTACTACTATCATCTCCTTGTTTGGATTTATCTCAAAGCTTCGTGAATAGGGGAGGTTTTGGGCTCTTCTCCCCTTTGGAACTTCAATCTCTCTTCTAAAAAACTGCAAAACGCTTGCAAATCGCTTTGGCGGCAGTTATCATGTATACGATTACAGCTCTTTAGGAGGTTCCCAAATGGCCACACCAAGCGTCTGTATAGAGAAGTTACTAACCGAATTCCCTTTTTTGGAAAGAATAAACCAGGCTGCAAAGCTCGGATATCCCGCAGTAGAGTTTTGGTTTGCTGGGCAGAACAACGATAACAAAGCGGCTGAGGAGAAGGCATTTGGGGATATTGCTAATGCATGTGCAAAGGTTGGCGTTTCGGTTGCAGCTTTCGTAATCAATTCCCCGGATGGAAGCATCGGAGGAAGCCTGATAAACCCTGAAGAACGCGGTGTGTATCTTAAGCGTTTGGAGCGAGTGGTCGAACTTGCAAACATTGTAAATTGCCGAATGATAATCACATGCGCCGGCAATTGCCAGCCAGGAAAATCAAAAGAGGAGCAAGTACAAAGTATTATTGATGCGCTCAAAGAGGCGGCGCCCATTGCTGAGAATGGAGGCATTACTCTTTTACTTGAACCTCTGAACTCATTAGTAAACCATCCCGGATATTTCTTGGACTCGAGCGCCATTGGAGCAGAGATTGTCAAAGCGGTTGGCAGTCCAAATGTGAAGCTCCTCTACGATATCTACCACATGCAAATCATGGAAGGAAACATAATTTCTACAATTCGCAAGTATATTGATATCATTGGTCACTTTCACTCAGCAGGCGTTCCTGGCAGGCACGAGCTTACCTCTGGTGAGCTGAACTATCATGACATAATCGCTGAAATTGATTCGTTGGGATACACAGGCTACTTCGGCCTCGAATATTCGCCTTTGCTAGAATCGGTGCAATCTCTTGGATTACTGCGAGAAAGCCTGATGTTGTGGTAGGAACTTGTTCTACAAAGAGGTGACTGGCATTGAGTGTTAAATGAAAGTATATAGTCGACCATAACTTCCTGGAGGAAAGTTAAAAAGTTTTCAATTCCTTTCAGTAGAGCTATCGCAGAAGGATTATCCATGAGACAAATAGCGGTCTTTTTACTCCTAGTCTTCCTATTTGCCGAAGGCATTCCATCACGTGGAGCAGTAAGTAAAGAAGTTGTTGTTCCACGCATGAAATCTCAAATAAAAATTGATGGACGACTTAGCGAGCCAGCTTGGACACGGGCGGGGCAGATTTCTTCATTTAAGCATTACTTAGGGGAGGGAGATATTAAGAATCAAACCGAGGCCCGACTCCTTTTTGACGATAAAGCGCTTTATATTGCCTTCACGTGCAACGAAACAAGTATGAAAGCATTGAAAGCATTGGTGAAAGAGCACGATGGAGACTTATGGAACGACGATTGCGTTGAGGTGTTCCTTGATATAAAAGGCGACCGGCTGAGTTATTTCCATTTCATTCTCAATGTATGCGGTACCAAATATGATGCGATTGGAAACGATCCGCATATTTGGAATCCCCGTTGGGAGGCCGAGGTTTGTTTATTCGACAAGCAATGGAAAGCTGAGATAAAGATTCCTTTCAGTGAACTAGGATTAAGCATGCCGCCCAAGCCGGGTGCTTTTTGGTATGGAAACTTTTGTCGTGAGGAGCAACCGTCCAAAGAGCTTTCATGTTGGTTGCCCACAATGGGAGCGTTCGATGCTCCAGGGTATTTCGGCAAAATTTTGTTTGGCTCTGTTGTGGCAGATGGCATCGAGTTGGCAAAACAAGAGAAAAGAATCCAATCTAGTAAAACTTGCGAATATCTAGTGTGGGAGACCACCCCGTGGAGGCATTTTTCAGCTAATGAAGACACCTCTAGCGTAGTGAGAGACACTGCTTCAATTGATGTCTTTGTGCTTGCTGGGCAGACTGAGTCAAAGGCTTTGATGGTAAGCAATATTACCGATGAAACATTGGCGGCACGCCTTGTCCTTGAAGGCTTCGAAGGCGTGATGGTGGAGATTCTAATTCCTACCTTTGTTAGAACCGCAGATGGCCGTCCTTTTCCCGATGCCCTTGTACCTCCCGACCCCATTGGACAGATTATCATTCCGCCAGGTGAGACCCGCCAGGTATGGTTGAATATCAAGGGCGTAAAAGATGGGGAATTTGAAGGCAAGCTTATCATTAGTCCATTGACAGCTTCAAAGGCGGATAAACAGGTAAAATTCAACATCTGCGTTGTCTCCCCCCAAATTGAGGTGCCGCATCCACTAGCTTTCACCTGGGATTTTTTGGGCGATGCTGTCCGCCTTGGCCTTGAAAAGGAGTATATCGAGACAATGGTGGACCACGGCATCCGTGTTTTCATGATTTCTGGCCTCCATTATATGCCGAGACCAAAGGCGAGTGATAGCGGAGAATTCCTTGAACCAGTGGATTGGGGGAAGTTCCGGCGACAGGTGGAGCTCGTCTGGAAGC
The DNA here is from genome assembly GCA_023511795.1 of Armatimonadota bacterium. Taxonomy (NCBI): domain Bacteria; kingdom Bacillati; phylum Armatimonadota; species Armatimonadota bacterium. Next base: position 141,878 of record JAIMAU010000001.1, read on the forward strand.
CTGGTAGGAAACTTTATATTAATTTGGATATCTGGGAAAAAGATTCAGAGCGGCTAATGTTCAACGGGCGATTTGGCTCGCCTGGCTGGTGTGTCGCTTTCAAAAAGATAATTAGCGAGATGATTGCGGAGCTTGCAAAACTAGGGCTCTCGTATGATGACTATGTTGTCAATCCATTGGATGAGTCTATTGACAATCGTTTCGTGACAATTGCTCGCTTGGTTAAGGAAGTTGATCCCAAAGTTCAAATTGTCGAAGACACAGCTGGTTCAAATCTGGCAGAGGTTAAAGTGGCAGATAAGTACGTAGATTGGTGGATTCCTCACTTTAAGTCGTTAAACTCGGCCTCAGCCAAAGAACAGATAGGCTATATAAAAGCGACCGGCGAGCCGGTAGGGTTCTATTTTTATAGTGAGGGAGCTAACGAAAAAGCCCAGGATTCATACAGCCATTACCTTTGGAAATTCTGGTGGGCTTACTCGCAGGGGCTAAATGGGATATTCGGCTACTGGACTGCAACTCAGCACTACGGCGATCCGTGGAACCGGCACCAAACTGAAGCTGCCTATGACCCATCGCTCTTCTATTATGGAAATGGTTGCGTAATAACCGGGCGGCGCTGGGAAGCCTGGCGGCGAGGCATCGAAGACTATGCGCTTCTTGAGTTATGTCAAAAAGCTGGGGTGGATAAGACAGTAATCTCTAGCATGGTGAAATCCGTCCTCAATGCTCCAGACGACTCAACTGTTGCTGATCGTGCGAGGCAGAGTTTAGTTAGATTGCTTGCTTCTAAATACTGACCGGACGCGGATGCATTTTTGCTATTAATAATTGCAGGTTCTTAGCTCCATATTCCTTGCCAAAGCAGATTTTGAAAGGCTAAAACTGAGCATTTTTCAATACCAGCGCGTTAAAAAATCATTGACCAATGTAGTAGTGCTCACTTAGAGGCAGCTTAGGTTATGGATTAATAATTACCTTTATCGCCCCAGATTCTTCTTTTTTATCGGCAATCTTGAATGCCTCGTCTGCCCGCCCGATTGGAAAACGATGTGTAATGAGCGGTTTTGTTTGAATGCGTCCACTATAGAGAAGCTCAAGGGCTATTGGCCACTCTTCATATTTGAAGTTTGCAGAAGTCATAATCATCCTTTGGCCCGCGGTGAATAGACGGTTGAAATTCTCATCTCGGTCATGAACGGCCAGCTCTATCATTCGCCCACCACGTGCAAGAATTGGAAGCATCTCATCCAGAGGACGCCCTACTGTATCTATAATTATGCGCACTCCAATCCCTTCGGTGTTGTGCATGACTACATCATGTAAGCCTTGGGTTCGCACATTAATGGCTTCGTCGGCACCGAGCATTTTGCCAAGTTCAAGATGCCGGGCGTCGATATCGGCGCATATGATTTCTGTCGCGCCATAAGCCCTTAGCACCTGAATTGCTAGAAGGCCGATTACTCCTGTGCCCATTACAAGGCAAGTTTCTGCGGCAATTGGTTTTGCAAGTTCAACTGCATGAACGGCAACCCCTAGGGCGTCTGATAAAGTTGCCTCGCTGTTGGAGATGCGGTTTGGTAGGGGGAAGACATGGGTCGCCCAGACAGGAACATATTCCGCCATACCACCGTAGTAGTAGTTCATATCGCCCCAACCAGCGCCATGACCAAGATGCTTTGTGTTGGGGCAAAGCTCACGCTCCCCTCTGCGACACCACCAGCAAGTTTCGCACGCCTTAAAGCACAAAACAGCAACGTTTTTGCCAATTAGGGACCTGTCGGCGTTTTCTCCAACTTCTTCGACAACGCCAGAAACCTCGTGGCCAGGGACGATGTTGGGCGGGTTGGCCCTAATTTCGCCAAGAGTGTGCTGCGACCATGGATTCTCACCGTGGAAGTAGCGGATATCGCTTCCGCATATTCCACAGTCAGTTACTCGCACCAATACCTCATCTCTGCCAGGCACTGGTTTAGGAACGTCCTCAACCACAAGGCGTTCCTTCTCTTTTAGCACAACTGCCTTCATCCAATTATTCCTCCTTAAAATTGCTTGGTGCAGTCTGTGTACCCTACAACCATTTCGCCGGAGATACTTTTATAACCTTTTGTTTTGGAGGAAAGGGAAAATTTGAAGCTTTTTAGGCGAAATAATGGTTTCTGTGATTAAATATTTCCTGAAGTTGACACTTTGAACCATTGCTGAGTATACTTTTAAGGGCGGCAGACCTAGAAACCGTGTGGTGAAGGTGTTGCCGCTCAAACTTATCCATTTTTCCAACGAACCAAGATTGCTTTAGGAGGAACTCTTTATGCCCATTCAAGACTCAGGGTTGGTAGGTAAGAAAGGTGGAACTTGTTGTTCATGTTGTGGAGGCGGCTCACTCGATGAAGCATCGCAGGTGATAGTCGACCTGATTCTCGAGCGAGACCCGCGGGTTAAGCCAATGATGCCAGGTTGGGCGGTAGAAGTCGCTCGCCAAAAACTCCTTTTCTTCACAAAACCATGTGACTTCCCATCTCGACTTGCCTCCATTGCGCTGGCATTGGATGAGGCATTTCCTTGTGGAAACCTTGAAACTCGGGCAAACTCAATTGCTTTTCTTCTTGGAGTTGCTGATTCCCTTAATTCAATTGTTGAGCTACACCACAATCTGCAGAACCCCAACCTGCATGGCACAGAAATACTCCCTGAGTCTACTGTTGCAACTTGTTACAGTGCGTCGGCAAGACTGCTTGAGGATTGGGAACAGGCAGATAGTAACGCAGCAAAAGCGGTGCTTGATTACTTTAAAACCGAGGACTTGGCTGTCAATAAAGGGGACAATCTATTCATAGCGTGGGCCAAGGATTGGGAAAAGCGAACGGGCATAGATCCGTATTCGTCGACAGGAGAGTTTCTCAAATGCTTTAAAGAGTTGTACCAACCTTCGACCTATTATGTCAAACTTTTCTTAGCATGGGAGAACGGCGAAACAAAGACTCAGTTCTTCAACGATTATGGGCTGCATGCCGCACGATGCAGAAAAATCGGAAGCCTTGGTGGAACAACTAACCCGGCGATTGCTGTAATGGGCGAAGATGATCTTGACGGCAAAGGGAACATATGGGGTGAGGAAGCGACAAAGTTTATAACGCGCACCCCAAATAAATGGCGGGAAGTTCGGAAAGTCATAGCCCGCGAGCAAATTGCGAAAAAAGAGGCTGATGACTGGGGCGCAACTGCTTTCACCGAGTGGGTTGTTGTTGATGCAATGCTTGGGCTTAGGTCAATCTTCCTATTGAAGAACCTAGGCCGTGTTGCATTTCAGCTTAGGCCTGATTGGCATTGTGAAGAAAAGAAGCTTGCTTATGCCGGTGGCGAGATATACGCCAGGCTTGGAGAGCGGATGAAAGTATTCGATGATATCCTTTTGGCAGGTGCAGGAGAACCATATGAAAGCATTGTTGCGCCAAGAGTAGGCAAGCCTAACAACCATTTCAAGATATCTTGTACATCGCAAGTGGCGCTAAATATCGTTCGCGCTTTCAATGCCGGATTCCACCCAGAGTATCCAGACGCCATCAAAGAGCGAATGTTTACCAATATGACCCTATCTTATGATGTATCACAGATGGTTGCCTCCAGCTTGGCGGTGGAGGAGGGACTAGCAGAATACGAGCGGAGAACTGGCGAGAAGGTTGATGATGGGCAAGGTGGGTCGGTTGTCACAAGCATGATTGGCCGATTCAACGATGCTATTAGATGTTATCGAGTCGAAAAGTTGCTCGCAGCTCTTCCGAATGATTCGAAGTTTAAAGTGGAGATAAAACCTACAGCTGTTAAAGCCTTGACCGACGCTCCATTGAACACAGAAGAGTTTAAAGCCGAGCTTGCCAAAGCTGGCATTGAGTTTGAGCCCGAGGCCGAAGAGGATGCAATTGATCATGCAGGGACGCTTGCGACAAAGCGTGCAGTCATCCACTTGGAGAACAAGTACGGCTTGAAGCGCACGCGATTATTGACAGCCTCGAAGCGGAAATTTCACCAAAATACTGACCTCTTGGATGTTCCGTTCTCGACCGATTTTGGTAATATCCAGCGGATGTGGCTTGATATTCAGAAGTCAGGAGGCTTAGAGATAACCTCTTGGAAGACGCTTTACGAAGGAATGAATCCAGATGGAACGCCAGCTGCCGGCTCGATTTGGGAGAAGCGGTCGCACGTGCTTGCGAGAATCTGGCCTGACTGGGTTAAGGCGTTTGACCCAGAGGGGGTTGCGCCAGAGGATTACATTAATACTTGCTATGTTCCGCCAACCCTCGAGCAGTTCACAAATTTTTGGTTTGAGAATATAGCCCGAGCAAAAGCTGCGCGAGAGGAAGTTGAGAAGTAATCCAAGAGTGAGCGTCAGGACTCTGAAACCTTTATTTTCAGTGTCTTCAGATGTCTTTCTATATGTTCGGCTACTTCTGAGTAGTGTTTTTCTTCATGCGTAAAAAGCGTTTTGTATATTTCTTCTCGCTTTTGGTCTAATAATGCTCCATAGGAGATATGAAAAAGCTGACGGACGTCTGGCTGCTGCAAAAACGTTCGGATATCATTAGGTAATTCTTTGGGAAAATACTTCAGCTCAACAGAAACTTGATATGCTTTCTTGCTTTCCTCTAGGTTTTCTAAACACAACATATAAAGCTCCCGGAAGAGCGGCAAATTTACCTCAGAGATTACCTTCACCGCTTGTAGCCAGCTGGTTCCAGATGTCTTTATGTGGAAAGCCCCATCTGTGGTTTCGCTGAGGAGTGGATAAACACTAAACTTATCGCTTCCAGAGTGTAGGCTTAGACGGTACCCCCCGAGGGAGCGGCAGAGGGTTGCGTGTATGTGTAGTGAGGTAGCGAGCTCTGCTAGGTCTCCCCCGAAATCCACACCTTTCTGAAAACGCCCTGGAAATTTGGGCGCGAGACTAGTGAACTCGACGCCGCTTAGATGTAAAAATTCAGCCACGAAGTAGTGGTCCTCTGGCGTAGTGTCTCTTGGGCATTCATCAATTGAAATTTCAAGGTCGAAATTTGCGATGTTTTTCTTGATGATTCTATGAAAATGTTTTACAAGGTTAAGAGCATGCTCGTAAATTAAAGCAGAATCTATAAGGCGTTCATTATCAATTTTGTATGCCGTGCAGATGGGCGGTAGATTAAAGGAGTTTGCAACAATCTTTCGACTCAAAGGTGAAAGTTCGGCGGGTGTTCGTCTAGGTGGATAATCTAGCCAATCGCTGATATCCAGTGTATACATGCTGTAACCTGCATCTATTGCTTCTAAAAGCTGTTGTTCGTCTTTTATATGGTCTGCATCTGCTCCCCATTTGCCTGTGTAACCCGATTCCAGCACGCCGAGGACTGCTTTGAGTAAAACATCCTTAAAGTTGCGGCTAGTTTTGGCAAGTTCCCGTGGTGATTGCTGAGCAATAACGGGGAAAACATCATATTTAGAAAGTACGCTCAAGTGGGTGGCTGAAACCATGCCGAGTCGGTCGCCTGTTCCGAAGGATGTTTTCTTTTCACACGGTGTTGGGGCGAGCGGCAACATTGATCTCAATTTCTTGTAATTTTCCCATGAAAGTGGAAGTATTTGAAAGTCATTTCCTTTGGTGATGCCAACTAATTTTTCGTTTTCTCGGCGTGCTACGAAAATTTCATTGCCACTGTCAAGACGTCTGATTGACTTCGGGTAGATAAACAGGCCTTTTGCCCTCAAAAAATCTGCCACTTTTTAGCCTCCTAACTACTTAAGTATAGCACGCTGGTAGCATCGCATGAAAGGATACCATCCGCTAATGTATAATCTACAATTGGAGGTTTGCCAATGCGAGCAACGCTATTATTAACGTTAATCTTTACCATAACTGCATATGCCCAGGAGGCGAAAATGGACTCAGCATTCAAGCCCACGTGCATCGAAGCTAACATAATTCCTAGAGAGGTGCAGCCTGGCGGGCAGGTATCTGTTACACTCAAGTTCCGAAACACAGGTACCGCATCAGCTAGTGCTAATTACCAGGTCTTTTTGCACCTGGAATCGCAAAAGTCTTGTGACGCAATCATATCGCAGTCTGATCATTTCCCGTCAACTTCCACAACCGCATGGAAGCCTGACCGCACGATAACTGATGGCCCTTGTATTTTGAACGTTCCTTCGAATGCCAAGGAAGGTACATACTATGTTCATGCTGGAGTGTATGATTCGGAAGCTTCAAATGGTCAAAGGTTTTGTGATCAGTATGTCGGCGAGATAATTGTTTCAAAGAATGCTTCTGCCAAGAATTACAAGCCTCCTATTATGAGCACCGAAGAGATGCTCCGAAGGCAGAATGCACTTGCGGGCCACGTTGAATATCCATTGACTTTAGAAAATGATAAGCTAGCATTCACAATATCCATGCGGAACGGGGCATGGTTTATTAAGGACAAGGCTACAAAGGAGTCTTGGTATTCGAATCCAGAGAAAGCTTGTTTGGGTGAAGTTGAGTTTAAGAAAGGTAATAATTCGGTTGTTTTTCTTATCGATTCGCTAACTGCAATTGGTGGGAGCGACAGTAAATGTATCCGTCTCCAATATATACCAGACCTCGAAGGCGATCCGCCGGTATTAAATTTTGAATTCCGGTTGACGAAAAGAGGAGGTGTGGAGTTCCGCTATTTCGCCCAAGAGACAAGTTGGAAGGTTGAAAGTGTGAGGTTGCTTGACCGAGGCTTATGGGCAACTGATGCTGAGAAGGGGTATTTAGCAATTTCCCATCGTCTAGGCATCATGTTTCCAGCCGGCGAGGGACTGCCTTCTAGAAATGTCTACACGGCTTACAGCAACTATAAATCTTATTCCATGGCGATGTTTGGTGTCGTCAAGAACGACTCAGCAATCCTCGTTCACTGGGATGATCCTTATGTAATTCTGGAAACAGAACGCACTTGGCCAGATATACCAACGGTGCCTGCGCACGGCATGGTATCGGCATCGCTAACGCTTCGCAAGACAGCAAACTCCTTTACAATTGAAGTCTTAGGCCGTGGCGGCTATGCCGAGATTGCGAAAGCATATAGAAGGGTTGCCAGAGATAGGGGGCTCCTCCGAACGTGGAAAGAAAAAATCACAGCAAATTCTCAGGTTGAGGCAATGTTGGGTGCTGCAGACTTTAAGCCCTTTGTGCTTTCTAGAGTCATGCCAAAAACCAGATGGAATCACACAGATAAGGAAGTGGTCAATGTTCAATATACTTTTGATGAGGCAGCACAGATTGCTGAGCACCTTAAAAATGACCTCGGGATAGACAGGGCGATGTTTGTTCTCGCCGGATGGATTCGGAGGGGTTATGATAACCAGCACCCGGATATATTGCCGGCGGCTCCAGAATGCGGCGGGAACAAAGGTCTGTCTGAGTGTGCGAGAAAAGTTAGAAATCTTGGGTTTCTATTTGGCCTTCACGACAACTATCAGGACATGTACCTAGACTCCCCCTCGTGGGATGAAAGCTATTTGCTTCGCAATCCCGATGGGTCAGTGCGAAAAGGTGGAGTTTGGGCTGGCGGTCAGGCATATATAACATGTTCAAAAAAGGCAATTGAGTTGGCTAAACGCGATCAGAATCTCCCGGCCGTAAAGAAGTTATTTGAGCCAACCATTTATTTCATTGATACGACGTTTGCCGCACCACTGTTGGAATGTTCGGACCCCAGACATCCCTTGACGCTGATAGACGATATGTACTGGAAACGCAAGCTTTCTGAGTATGCACGTGAGATGTTTGGCTTATTTGGAAGCGAAGAGGGCCAGGAGTGGGCGGTTCCATGTGCGGACTATTTCGAAGGTCTTATGAGCCATAAGACGCATAGTAATGAGAGTGAGATTGTAATTCCCTTATTTGAAATGGTTTATGGAGATTGCATAAACCTTTACACCCATCAGGGCGACCGAGCGACTCCCGGTCGTCCAACGTACATCCTAGACCACATTCTTTATGCCGAAATGCCGATATATGATTTTGGCTCACATCTCTATTTTAAATCTGGAATACCAGCCGTCGGCATAGCAAAACCTTTTGTGCATGAATTAAAGCAGATTGGCCCTCGAAAGTTCGAAATTACATATGCTTGGGAAGTAAAGGCTACGCCAAAACGAGATTATAATTGCTTTGTTCATTTTTGTAACTTCGAGGCGGGACAGGCAGAGGGTATTGCTTTCCAAAATGACCATAAACTTCCTGTGCGCCCAACTTCATGGAAACTGGGGGAGACCGTTATTGATGGTCCATATTTAGTAGAAATACCTGTGGGAAAAGAAGGATCGTTTGACATTTTGATTGGCCTTTGGGATGAAACTGGAAGAGTATCGTTGCTCGGTAATGAGAGTGGAAACTTACGCTATAATATCGGCAGGGTAAGTTTGTCTTCGGGCAGAATTACTTTTGAACGAAACCCAAAGGCAAGGATTAATACGCACTGTTTCTCACAACAAAGCGGTTGGGCGGCGCATCTTAATGCAGTAGATAGATTTATCAAAAATACTTACGAGGTGCTTTCGCCATTAAATCGGATAACTGCCCACGTGCCAATGACAAAACATGAGTTTCTTACGCCAGACCGCAAGGTAGAAAAGAGTCAATTTGGAAATGTAACGATTACCGTTAATTACGGTAGCGAACCTTACAGGATTGGAAACACGGTACTTCCCCAATATGGCTTTTTGGTCGAAAGTCCCACATTTGTTGCTTTCCATGCGGAGGAATATGGGGGCGTCAAGTTCTCTACGCATACTATGGTCACCGCGGCAAGCTTGGACGGAGAACCAATCGCAAGGTCTAGCAGGATACGTCTGTACCGCGCGTTTGGTGACAAAAAGGTTCGCGTAGTTGGACGGGATTTCGAAGTCGAAACAGAAGCGATTTATTGATTCTTGGGTTGACTAGTCGTGCAAGAACTTTGGCTGGTGCAATATGCGAAAGAATGTTTGAAACTTTAGGAAGCTAGCGGATAGTGATTGAGTTTAATGAAAGGGGCGGGTAGAAGTTCCCGCCCCTTTGGATTTAGAACTGAGCCGCCCCTGGGCTCTGACTTGGAACGTGCTTATTCTGTGAGTAAGTAGTACAATCGGCGTGATCTTGGTGGAAGTTGACCATTATCCCATTGTCAGCGGTGCAGGTAGAGTTTTCATTCCACATGCAGTCCCTAGCCGTGCATGTCATGACTCTGCCCTCGTTAGGGTTTTCCATGCTCATGGATGCTTCGCCATATGCCATCGTTGTTTCCTCCTTTGTTGGGAAGTTTTGATGTTTTGAATACCCAGTGGCTGGTACAAATAAACGTGGTTAAATGAAAGTAAGGGGTTCTTCAGATAAATAAACTTCTAGTACAGCCCTTCCAAAAGAACGTGCCTGCCAAGAGGAACTACTTCGCAATACTTGCCAAGGCTGTTGAGGAAACAGTTATTTGCGCATAGGCCGCCTGAAACATAGAGTTTTTCCGGACGCTGAGCGAAGTTGTATACGTTGAAGGCGATGCCATGGATGAATTGGGCAAGTGCATCTTCTGGCGACCCACCTCTAATTATGGTATCGAATATTTGCTCGATAGCAAATATGCCACAAGTCACAGGAATCTTCTTGTCACTTGCCGGCAAGGTATTGAAGTCTAAATCATAGTACTTTGCCAAAAGTTCAAGGGTAAAGCCGGTGCTCGCACCACAGGCTTGATTCCAATCCATTTTCCTGAGCTTTCGACCATTGAAGCGCACGAACTTTGTGTCTCTCGAACCAATATCAACAACCGTAAAATTTTCTTCTGGTATAAGCTTAAGGCTACCTTGGGCTAAAGCGATTATTTCGTTTTCATATCTATCAGCACGCTCACGCCCCAGATGTCCTGTGGCAACAGCAAAACGCAGTCGCGGATTCTTCAGTATTTGCGAGGTTGGTTTGATAACGATTTTGCCTTCTTCGAGGTTTTTTATTTTACTCCACGAGCTTCCACAATCAGCTATCAGCGTTGGCATGTTTCTTTCTCAAATGGATTGGGCATTAACTACCATGTCGAGGTGCTTAAGAGAGCTTTATCTCTAATTTAAATAATCTGGTAATTTTATCCTAGTCGAATGAAAGCAGTTATCTGAGCTACCACGCTGTTGGTCATTGGACCGTCACAGTCAATATAGAGTCCGTTGTATTTTTCGGCTAGGTAGCGTGCAAGCATGGTCTTCGCACAAAATGTTTGGGCGAAAAATACAGTAGGAACGCCCGGGTCAACTTGCATTTCTAAGTCGAGATCAGCGGGTACACCGGCTTCTACGCAACGTGTCCACCCGTAGACGTGTGTTGTATTGGGAAATAGGTCCAGCAACCGCATATCATGGGGTGGCACCCCCCAAAAACCATGCGTTGGCTTTACCGGCGAAAAGACCCTGCGATTTGGCTTGCAAACTGAGTCCATGATTCTATTGACTTTCTCACGTAAAGGAAGACCCGATGTGGCAATTGTAATTGGTCTGCGTTCCATGTTTGGGTTTCGCACTTCAAAGATTGTAAAGCCCAAGTCCTTTAGCATTAGCGCTGCGAACCTTCCGCCGTCGCATTTATCTTCACCAACGGCCGCGATAATAAAACGCAGGCGGTCGCGGAGATGGAGTGCGTTGTCTACTATATTGGTAATGATTTGGCAGTATGCGTCCGGCACCAAATGGCTCGGCGGAGCGCCAAGGTCAACGTCGAGATCGATAAATTCATCATATGGATGTTTTCGCGATGCCTGGGCAATGACTTCCCTTGGTGGACATCCCCAATATCCAATTAGCATTGACTTTGCCATTTGACTTTCAATTCAGAATATCATAAACAATCCCTGGTGTCCAGAATCTTACCACCAAGAATGTATACGGCTTGACAAAAGATGGCTGTTCTCCTATGATTGTGAAGATCTTAGTGTCAGGGGGTATGGGTGAAACTAACGGCAATTACAGACGAGATTTCGCAGGATTTTGACCACGCCCTTGCTGTGCTTCAAGAATACGGCGTCCAAAGCGCAGAGCTTCGGGGGCTGTGGGATGTAAATATAGTCGACCTTTCAAAAGACCAAGTCGAGAAAGCGAAAAGGATTCTCGACGACAAAGGCATGTCGGTGTGCTGTATTGCCTCGCCGCTTTTTAAATGCGACCTTTGGGAGACCTCAGCCGAAGCTACGGGACCCACACACTTGGCAAAAGAGCGCTCAATCGCAGATCAAATGGCGCTGCTGAACCACTGCGCGGAGCTTGCGCACTTTTTTGGCACGAAACTAATTCGCGTATTTTCTTTTTGGCGGCGCGGCGAGCTTACCAAAGAAATAGAAGATCAGATAATCCAAGAATTGGGCAACGCCGCAGAGAGCGCGCAAAAGCTTGGAGTAATCCTTGCTTTGGAAAATGAACATTCGTGCTTTTTGGGAACCGGCGAAGAAGTAGCTCGCGTAATCAAAGCTGTGGGGTCACCTGCTCTCCAAGCTGTTTGGGACCCAGGCAATGCATTTTGCGCAGGTGAGATTCCCTATCCCAATGGTTATGAGGCAATTAAGCCTTATATTGTTCACATTCACGTTAAGGATGCCGTTAAACTAAATGGCAAGCCAAAATTTGTTGTGATGGGAACGGGCGAGATTGATTATTATGGGCAATTCAAAGCCTTAAAAGATGATAACTACAAGGGATATATATCCCTCGAGACTCATTATCGTCCTGCCAGCGGTTCAGCCGAGGAGGGCTCCAGGGAATGCTTGGAGTACCTCAAGCGTGTGGTGGCAGATTTTTGTGGAGGAAGCTAATGTCATTAGTTCGCATGCGTAAGAAATTCCATGGCTATTCCAAGTATATAATGTGGGTGATGGCTATAGTCTTTGCAGTCGGATTTGCTGCGATTAGCATACCCGGCGGCAGAGTTCCTGAGAGAACTGATAGCGTACTTTCTGGTGTTGTAGCAACGGTTAATGGGGAGAAACTGGATAGACAGGCATACGAAATGCGAGTAAGGGCACAAATAGACCCAATTCAGGAGACTCGCCCAGTAAGCGCCATCGAGGAATCCCAGATTCGCGGCCAGGTATTTGATACTATGGTAGATGAAATGCTGAAATTGCAGGCTGCGAAAAAAGAGCATATTAAAGTTTCTCGAGGCGAAGTAAACCGGCAAATAGACCAGATTGTAGAACAGCGGTTACAACAAATTAAAAGTTCCTTGCTCAGCGGAAGGAGAACAAAACAAACCGATGAAGCGTTTGAGCAGGAACTTCGAAAACGCGATCCGTCCATGAGCATTAAGAAGCTGAGGGCAGAAATTCGTAAGTCAATCGATCCAAAAACTGTGCGCAATTACCTTTTGATGGACAAACTGTCCAAGAAGATTCGGGAGAAAGTTGATACTAGCGACCGTGCACTGCGCCAAAGCTTTGAGCAAGTGAAACTTAGGCAAATAACGATATCTGCTTCCGGCCGCTCTCAGGTCCAGGCAGAGCAATTGGCTCGAGACTTGGTTGCAAAACTTCGAGCTGGTGGGGACTTTGCGGCGCTTGCCAAGGCGAACTCCCAAGACTATTACAAAACCGCTGGTGGCGACGTCGGATGGGTGTCAAAACAGATGCTTCCTAGGGAAGTAGGCGACGTGGCGTTTAAGTTGGGAGAGGGCGCAGTTTCCGACCCAATAAAAACGGGCGGCGAGTATGTGATAATTAAGGTGGAAGGCAGAAGAAGCAGCATGCCAGCAGATTTAAAGGACCCCAAGAAAATGGCTGAATACCGCCGCATGTTCGTCCAGCAGGAGCAAAACAAAGCGGAGTACTTATACTATGCTGACCTTCGGAAAAAAGCCCAAATCACAATCAACGATCCCGAGCTAAGAGGCTATACGATTGCACAGGCAGTAATGATGTCATTTGGACAGGCCAATCCTGCCGAGCAGAAGAGCAAAATTGAGACTGCGATTAAGGAATACAGAACTGCGGTTGCTTCTGCAGGAGACAGAACGGATATCAAAGCGAGATGTTATGTGCAAATCGCTCAGCTCCTTACCGCGCTTAGGAATTTTACATCCAATCCCGAGGAAATAAAGAAGTATAAAACTCAAACGATTGAAGCACTCGAAGATGCTTTGAATTATACTGAGTCTACCGATATCCGTTTGTCTTTGGGTAAACTATATATTGACGCTGGCCAACCAAACAAAGCTGTCGAACATCTGGAAATTGCATCCGAAAATGCGTATGACGATTACAGTATGCACGAGCAGTTGATTGAGCTTTATAAAAAAATAAAGAGAGCAGATCTCGTTGCTAAAGAACAAAAGTGGCTGAGCGAGAATAAGGAACTGGCACAGCCGCAAGCCGGACAAACGATACCCGTGTCGGGGGGCGAAATTCCGGCTGGAAGGTAACAAGCTGTCTCTTTTAAATAAAAGGGTCTTCAAAGTCGGGGGTCTCCAAAATCGTAATATTCGGCGGCCCCCTTTTAAGTCAAAAGGTGGACAAGCCAAATGGAGCAAAATAGCAAGCAGTCGCCCGGGACACTTTATGTGGTTGCCACTCCAATCGGAAACCTTGCGGACATTACCCTTCGCGCACTCGCTATTCTCAAGGAAGTTGACCTTATAGCAGCAGAAAATACAAGAGTAACCCAAAAGCTCCTCAGTCGTTATGGCATAGATACTCCCACTACTCCCTACCATCAGCATAGCCTCGGGAAAAAAGCAGAAAGATTGACGGAACTTCTTAAGGAAGGCAAGAACATCGCCCTTGTTTCAGATGCAGGAACGCCTGGTATCTCTGACCCAGGTTACGAAATAATCAATCTAGCTATTAAGAACGAAGTTCCAGTGGTTGCTATTCCAGGACCAAATGCAATAATCACTGCCCTTGTAGTTTCCGGACTGCCAACTAGAAGGTTTGCTTTCGATGGTTTCCCTCCCAGGAAGTCAGGCGAACGCCGAACATTTTTTACATCCCTCAAAGATGAACGAAGAACAATGGTCTTCTACGAATCTCCAAACCGGCTGCTACCAACTTTAAAGGAAATGCTTGACGTTTTCGGCGACCGCCGCATCGCGGTTGTCCGCGAAGCAACTAAAAAGTTCGAAGAGGTGCATCGCGGAACAATTAGCTCTGCAATTGCAAGGTTTACTGAGGTAAAAGCAAAAGGCGAAATAACGATTGTTGTCGCCGGTTGCGCCGAGGGACAAACAGGCGAGGCTGGGAAAGTGGAGGAGGAATTAAGACGCCTTCTTGCCGAAGGTATGTCTGAACGTGATGCAGTAAGGGAATTGGCGCTAAAGTTCCCTCTTCCCAAAAAAGAAATATACCGACGGATGATTCAGGTAAAAAAGGAGCTAAATGGTGATCAAAACTAAACTATTTCTATTCGTGGCATTATTAATTGTACTAGCCGCTATACATTGTGCGGCGGTTGAGACGGGTAAGCAAACAGATTTCACGCAGGTGGTAATCAAAAAGGCAATCGAATTTCTGCCGCAGGATATAAGCTCGAAACTCAAACCTATCGAAAAAGATATAATCTCGAATGCTAAGCCGAAATATACCAAGGATGAGCAGTCATCTTCTGAGTTATCGTACTTCGTTTCCAAAAAGGAAGGCTCTGCGCCTGATACATTCGCTGAGACTTTTCGTCAGGCTAGGAAAAGTATAGGCGAGGGGAAACCTATCTCTGCTCAGGTGGCGGTCTTGGGGAAGCTTGCTGAGTGTATTATAGCATTGTCTCAGCCCTATCACTCTGACGAGGTTGCGTTTAAAAGTCCAAAGCACATTGAGTTCGAAAAGAAACTCGATACAATGAGCTCCTCCATCGATGCAAAGTCAGAAGGAAGTCGAAATGTTGATAATCCATCTAGTTTTGCAGTCCAGATTGCGCAAAAAGCAAATGAAGAGCTGAAGAAGCTATCAAAGGCTGAGAATGGGAAATCGGATGCATCGGAGGAGGTAGGTTCTAGAATATTCTCATTGGCTGCAAATAGCTTAGCCTCCACATGGTGTACGCTTTTAGCAAAGCCGAATGAAACAGAGAATTTTGGAAACTATGTTGGAAACAAGCGGAGCCTGAAATTTCATCGACAAGACTGTCGATATCTTCCGGCAGAGAAAAACCGTACGTATTTCAAAACGCGGGAAGAAGCAATAAACGAAGGATATGTGCCTTGTAAGGTGTGCAAACCATGAGCGAAACTGAATTGCCTGCAAGCGAAATCGAAGGTAGAATTGAGGAACGTCCTCCGAGATATGTATTTGAGCCCATAGTAAGGTTAATGTTATATCTGTTCACAGTTGGAGTGGGCTTAGTACTGGTGGGTTTTGCTATTGCCCCTTTTATTTTTGCTTTCAAAATAAGAGTCACGGATACCTTTGATTTTCAGAGCAACTTGCCTCCTGTGACTATCTATTACATCTCAGCGACGTATGCTGTTCTACTTATATCATTTGGCTTTGTCTTATTCGTTGATAAGTTGCCTCCAGAAGCACTTGGCTTCAACTTTAGAGAAAAATGGGCAAGGGAGTTGTTATTGGGTATTTCCATAGGTGCTCTCGCGACCAGCTTTATATTTATTATTTCGTACATCATGGGTTGGGTAAGAGTAACAGGCTTTATTTTCGAAAAGCCTCCTGCCAAAATTTTGTCCACCATTTTGCTCACCATCCTGCTGATGGTTTCAATTGCGATTTTCGAGGAAACAATGGTTCGAGGATATGTGCTTCGAACCCTTAAATGGGGCTATGGCGCGTTTTCAGCTCTTATTATAAGCTCGGTGTTCTTCTCAATGCTTCATTTTCTTAATCCTGGAGCCACTATGCCTGGTTTTTTGGGCACAATGGCGGCAGGTATTGTTCTTGGTTATGGATATTTGGCAACAGGTCGCTTGTGGCTCCCAATAGGATTCCATTTCGGCTGGAATTTTTTCCTAGGCCCTGTGTTCGGCTTCCCAGTTAGTGGGGTTGAGTTCGATAGTTGGATTGAGCAGATAAGAACGGCGAATACCCTGTGGTTAGGCGGAGACTTCGGCCCCGAGGCCGGGCTTCTTTCTTTCATAGCCCTGGTACCCTCGGCTGTTGCCATTCGATGGTTCACCCAGAAATCAGAAAAAGCACGGCCGTAATGTAAATTATGGCATTTGACACCATTCCTCGAGGGTTGCTATAATTGCCCTGGCTTGTGACCAACTCTCAGGGGGTGGCTAGTTATCCATGAAAGGTGTAGTTCTCGCCGGCGGCCTTGGTACGCGCCTTTATCCACTTACATATGCAACTAATAAACATTTGCTGCCTGTCTTTGATAAGCCAATGATTTTTTATCCAATCCAAACGCTTGTCAAAGCGGGCATAACAGAAGTGATGGTAGTCACAGGCGGGCCTCATGCAGGTGACTTCCTTAGCGTGCTACAAAATGGCGAACAGCTTGGATTAAGACACCTTGAATATGCATACCAAGCTAAGGAAGGCGGTATTGCGGAGGCGCTTTCGTTGTGTGAAGATTTTGCCGACGGCGGAAGCATAACTGTAATTCTTGGAGACAATACAACCGATGCAGATATTGGCCCGGCAGTAAGGTCATTTAAACAGGGTGCGCGAATATTCCTAAAGCGAGTACCCGACCCTGAGCGCTTTGGTGTCCCAGTTTTTGGCGAGGGCGGCAGGATTATTGCAATCGAGGAAAAGCCAAAAAAACCAAAGTCCGATTTTGCCGTTACGGGGTTGTACATCTATGACAGTCAGGTCTTTGAATTCATCCGAGAATGTAAGCCCTCGGCCCGCGGCGAGCTTGAAATTACAGATGTAAACAATTTATACATAAAAGCTGGCCAGCTGGATTGGGTTGAGCTTGAAGGTTTTTGGAGCGACGCTGGCACCTTTGAAAGCTTGTATCGCACTAACAAATTCTGGGCAGAAAAAGCACTCAAGGAAAAAGGGAAAACTTAAATTTTGGTGGTATTTTCTGCGCTGTCTGCTGCCAATCATCGGTTCCCCTCTTGACTCTTAACCTATGAGTCTTGTATTCTAAGCCTGCTTAATCGTTTAACCGGCATTTGGAGGTTCTCCCATGAAGTACCTGCGCTGGCATATTGCCGGAATGCTAATGCTTGTAACAACAATCAGCTATTTGGACCGCCAGTCGCTTTCTGTAGCACAAGTTGAACTCGACCGCCATTTCCATATGAGCAACACAGACTATGGGTATATCACTTTTGCCTTCTTGATAGCCTACGGAATTATGCACCCCTTTATGGGCAGAATCATAGACTTGCTCACAACCAGGCGGGGAATGGCAGTTGCGGTTGCGTGGTGGTCCTTGGCAAATATTGCTCATGCATTTGCAGGCAGTGTATCTTCGTTTGCTTTTTTGAGAGCGCTGTTAGGAATAGGAGAAGCAGGCAACTTCCCCGGCGCAGCAAAAGCTGTTGCAGAATGGTTCCCTCCTAAGGAGCGAGCGGTTGCAACAGGCATCTTCAATCTTGGCGCAGGATTAGGCGCGGCAATTGCTCCGCCGCTGATCGGAACACTTATCATTGCTTTCGGCTGGAGAGCCGCATTTATTGCGACAGGTTTAATTGGCTTTGTTTGGCTGTTTTTTTGGCTTCTCCTGTATCAACAGCCTGAAAAGAACCGCTTCCTTACAAAAGAGGAGCTGGCGTATATAAGAAGCGGACAGGCAGAGGAAAAGGTAGAAGACGTCGTGCAGCGCGGAATTTGGAAAGAGGTGCTTTCTCGAAGGGAACTTTGGGCGCTTATCGCGGCTAGGACTCTGACTGACCCCGTGTGGCTCTTTTTTACTATGTGGCTTCCAAAATATTTCAAGGCTGAACGGGGTTTTGACATAAAGCAAATCGCAATGTTTGTCTGGATACCATTTTTTGCCGCGGACGTGGGAAGCATTGTAGGTGGTGGGATCTCGGCTTACTTTATCAAGCGGGGTTGGCCAGTACTCACCGCTCGGAAAGTTGCTCTCCTCCTTAGCGCGGCGCTGATGCCGATGGTAATTCCTGCCGTGTTTGTCGAAAGCTGGAAATGGGCGCTTTTGTTTGTGTCCATACCACCATTTGCGCACCAGAGTTGGGCGGCAAGCGTACTTACTCTGCCTGGCGACCTTTTCCCAAAACGAATGGTGGCATCAGCATACGGCATCTCGGGAACCCTGGGAATTCTTGCTGGCGGAGTTGTTATGATACTTGTTGGCAAAATTGTAGATTTTGGAAGTTACATGCCAATTTTTATCGCCGCCGGCTTTATGCATCTCATTGCCGCAGCTATTATTTTTGCGCTAATTAGGCAGCGCAAAGTTCACCCAATTCCAACATAATTTTGTGCTTACTATAATAACCCCCACCAACTGAACGCTGTCTTAAATGTTTTAAGGCAAATTTAAGTATGGAAAACTTGACTCTATTTTTGTAATGTGTTATTATGCTCAGACAACTACATTTTGCAAATGCGTTGAAGAGGCTAGTAGACAGAATAGGGCCGTTTCAGAGAGTTGCCGGATGGTGCGAGGCAACGCGGGCGTCTGTCGAATCTCACCTCGGAGCATGAGAGCCGAAAACCGTATGGGTCGAATGGAAGAAATGAGTCGAACGTTCTTCCATTTTGCCCGCCGGGCCAAGTAAGTTCTCACGGTTGGCGGCCGTTATCCTGCTAAGAGCGGGCCAAGTAGCTTCACCTTCAATTTTAGAAGCGCTTTGGTCAAACCAGGGTGGTACCGCGTGAGAGTTAGCCTCTCGTCCCTTTGGGCCGAGAGGCGTTTGTGCAAATTTAAACCAAGTTGTATTTCACTTGAGTTTGCCAAGTTTTTAATGACAATCTATATAAAAGCAACAGATAGAAATTTTAAGAGGTGACAAGCGTGAGAAGCGATGCCGTGAAAAAGGGGTTGGAGCGTGCTCCCCACAGAATGCTATTTTATGCCGACGGATTGACAAAGGAGGAAATGGCAAGGCCGCTTATTGGAGTTGTAAACTCAGCAAACGAAATTGTACCTGGCCATATCCATCTGGATAAAATTGCAGAGGCTGTCAAGGCTGGAATCCGAATGGCAGGCGGAACTCCGCTCGAGTTCGGCATGATAGGAATCTGCGACGGGATTGCGATGGGACACGAAGGGATGAAATACTCCCTGGCAAGCAGAGAGCTTATTGCAGACTCGGTAGAATCAATGACAATTGCGCATGGTTTGGATGCACTTGTACTCATTCCAAACTGCGACAAGATTATACCGGGAATGCTAATGGCAGCTGCACGTTTGAATATTCCTGCGATAGTAATAAGTGGCGGACCAATGCTTGCGGGCTTCTATAAGGGAGAGGCGATATCTTTCACAAAGGTTATGGAAGGTGTAGGCGCAGTTGCAAGCGGCAAAATGACGGAGGAGGAGCTGGCACAAATTGAAGAGGTTGCTTGCCCTGGCTGTGGTTCATGTGCTGGAATGTTCACGGCAAACTCAATGAACTGTCTGACAGAAGCTCTTGGGATGGGGCTTCCAGGGAACGGCACGATACCGGCAGTTGCTTCTGCACGCATTCGCTTGGCGAAGCAGGCAGGCATGGCAATTATGAACCTCCTTGAGAAGCAAATCAAGCCTAGGGATATTATGACAAAAGGTGCGTTCGAGAATGCAATTGCAGTTGATATGGCACTTGGTTGTTCGACAAACACCGTGCTCCACGTGCTTGCGATTGCCAATGAGGCCCGCGTTAAACTCGATCTTGATGATTTCAATAAGCTGAGTGCACGAACACCGCACCTCTGTAGTCTCAGCCCTGCAGGGAAGCACCATCTGGAAGACTTGGACCAAGCTGGCGGGATACCTGCGGTTATGAATGAACTCCTTAAAAATGGCTTGCTTCCATCGCCAGATAACATAACGGCGACTGGCAAAACTGTCCGAGAAAATATAAGTAAGCGTGAAATCCTACGGCCTGACGTAATACGTTCTGTCGCAAGTCCATATCACGCAGAAGGAGGTTTAGCCATCCTGCGAGGCAATATTGCCCAGGATGGTGCGGTTGTAAAGCAGTCCGCTGTTGCGCCTGAAGTGCTTAAATTCTCCGGCCCAGCAGTTGTTTTCGATTCAGAGGACGCGGCGACTTCAGCAATTCTTAGTGGCAAGCTCCCTAAAGGCTCCGTTATTGTGGTTCGATATGAAGGGCCGAAAGGTGGACCAGGAATGCGCGAAATGCTTTTCCCAACAGCTGCTGTTGTAGGCATGGGACTTGAGACAGAGATGGCGCTCATAACTGACGGGCGATTCTCTGGTGCATCGAAAGGGTGCTCTATTGGCCACATCTCGCCCGAAGCTGCCGAGGGCGGCAATATCGCGTTGTTAAAGGATGGCGACATCATTGATATAGACATCCCAGCTAAAACAATCAATGTTAGGCTATCCGACGAAGAGCTGGCAAAGAGGCGTGCATCATGGACTGCCCCTGAGCCAAAAGTGAAAGAAGGATATCTCGCTCGATATGCACGATGTGTTACATCTGCCGGCACTGGAGCGATCGTAAAATAGGACGGAGGAATGTAGTTTGAAGATAACAGGAGCACAGGCATTATTGGAATCCTTAAGACGCGAAGGTGTTGAGGTTATATTTGGTTTTCCAGGAGGCGTCATGCTTCCTATATACGACTGCCTGTACGACTGCAAGGATATTCGACATATACTTGTAAGGCACGAGCAGGGCGCAGCCCATGCGGCTGATGGTTATGCTCGTGCGACCGGAAAAGTAGGAGTTTGTTGTGCGACATCTGGCCCAGGAGCAACAAATCTAGTAACAGGAATTGCTACTGCATATATGGATTCGATTCCCATAGTCGCAATCACTGGGCAGGTGAGAACAACGGCGCTTGGTAAGGATTCCTTCCAAGAAGCCGATATCACCGGAATCACCATGCCGATTACTAAGCACAACTTCCTCGTGAAAAATAGCAAAGATGTGCCAGAGATTGTGGCGGAAGCGTTTCATATCGCTCGCACAGGTCGTCCTGGCCCTGTGCTTATAGACATGCCTATGGATGTATCTTTAGGTGTGATTGACTACAAACCTGTAACCAATGTTGACATCCCATCATACAAGCCGAACACTGTGGGTCATCCACTTCAAATTAAAAAGGCGGCAAAGCTAATAGCATCTGCTGAGCGTCCAGTGATATACGCCGGCGGGGGTGTGATTTCCTCAGGTGCCAGTCCTGAACTTTTGGAGCTGAGCGAGCGCACTAGTATTTTGGTGACAACTACACTTCTAGGCAAAGGAGCGTTCCCCGAGACCCATCCAAACTCGCTTGGCATGCTGGGAATGCATGGAACGGCTTATGCGAACTATGCCGTAGCGCATTGTGATTTGCTGATTGCCATCGGCGCTCGGTTTGATGATCGTGTTACAGGCAAACTGGATGCTTTTGCCCAAAAAGCGAAAGTCATCCATATAGACATTGACCCAGCCGAGATTGGCAAAACAGTGCATGTGGATGTGCCAATTGTCGGCGACTGCAAGCTTGTTCTCCAGGACTTGCTTAAATATGTTGAGCCCCGCAAGCCAACTAGTTGGAATGAACAAGTTATGAAGTGGAAGGCTGAATATCCGCTCCATTACAGTGAGAACGGTTTGCTTCCGCAGTATGTGATTGAGAAAATTTGGGAAGTCACAAACGGTGAGGCGGTAGTTGCGACAGGCGTTGGCCAGCATCAGATGTGGGCCGCCCAGTTTTATAAGTGTAAATACCCGCGTCAATTCCTATCATCTGGCGGTCTTGGAACTATGGGTTTTGGTTTCCCAGCAGGAATCGGAGCGAAGGTTGGGCGACCCAATGATATTGTATTTGTAATTGATGGCGACGGCAGCTTCCAAATGACCTTACAAGAGCTAATTGTGGCTGTGGAAAATAAAATTGCCGTGAAGGTGGCTATCTTAAATAACCAGTATCTCGGCATGGTGCGGCAGTGGCAGGAGCTGTTCTGGAACCGTCGCTATGCAGGAGTGGATATCGCTGCTCAGCCGGACTTTGTAAAACTTGCAGAGGCGTATGGTGCGGTTGGCATGCGCATTGAGAAAAAGGAGCAAGTTGTTGATGCTCTTAAAAAATCACTGGAATACGACAATGTGCCTGTGATTATGGACTTCCATATCGAGCGCGAAGAAAACGTCTTTCCAATGATCCCTGCTGGGCAGAGCATCGAGGAAATGATGGTTCGACGACCAAAGTAAGTTCGGAGGGACAATTAGAAATGCAACATACGATAACAGCTTTAGTTGAAAACAAACCTGGTGTTCTAGCTCGGGTTGCGGGGCTATTTGCCCGCAGGGGGTTCAATATCGAGTCACTAGCCGTTAGTATAACCGAGGACCCTTCGGTGTCTCGAATGACAATCGTGGTTGGTGGAGACGATGCAGTGCTCGAACAGATTACAAAACAGCTCAACAAGCTAATTGACGTAATCAAGGTTGTCGATTATAAGGGAATTCCAATTGTGGAACGAGAGCTTGCATTGATTAAAGTCAACGCCGATGCTGGCGTACGCTCGGAGATTATGCAGATTGTAGACATTTTTCGCGCTAAAATTATCGATGTTAGCGAAAAAACGTTCACAGTGGAAGTCACAGGCAGCGTTGATAAGATTAACGCAATTGAAAAGCTTCTTGAGAGCTATGGAATTAAGGAAGTCGTCCGCACTGGCCGCATCGCCATGATGCGCGGTGCCAAAACTCCATAAGCATAGCGAAGATAATAAGTAGCATTCGAGGAAATCTTTTCTCGAAAGGTAGCTTTTTCTTATAAAGTTCTTGGGCTTAGATAAAAAAGCGGGAGGTAAACAATGGCAAAAGTTTATTATGATCAGGATGCTAATCTCGATGTGTTGAAGGGGCGAAAGGTTGCAATCATTGGCTATGGGAGTCAGGGCCATGCCCAGGCGCAAAATCTAAGAGATAGCGGCGTTGATGTAATCGTCAGCGACCTTCCTGGCACGCCAAATTGGGAAAAGGCGATTGAGGATGGTTTCAAACCAGTATCGGCGGCGGAAGCTTCATCGGAAGCAAGCATCATCCAAATCCTTACAGAGGACGAGGTTCAGCCAAAGGTTTACAAGAGCGAAGTTGAGATGAACCTTACTGAGGGTAAAGCCCTATTATTTTCGCATGGTTTTAATATTCATTTTGGGCAGATAGTTCCACCGGCGAACGTTGATGTGATAATGGTTGCGCCCAAAGGCCCAGGTCATCTTGTGCGTCGGCAATATACCGAAGGCGCAGGCGTCCCAGCTCTAATTGCTGTGCAACAAGATGCTTCTGGCAAGGCAAAAGAGATAGCGCTGGCATATGCAAAAGGAATCGGTGCGACGAGGGTAGGCGTCCTAGAGACCACCTTTAAGGAAGAAACTGAAACAGACCTCTTTGGCGAGCAAGCTGTGCTGTGTGGCGGGGCGACATCCCTTGTTATTGCTGGTTTCGAGACGCTAGTTGAGGCAGGTTACCAACCGGAAATTGCGTACTTCGAGTGTTTGCATGAGTTGAAGCTTATCGTAGATCTTATGTACGAAGGCGGTATCAGCTGGATGAGATATTCAATCAGCAATACCGCAGAATATGGCGACTATACTCGCGGGCCGCGGATAATCAATGAAAATACGCGTGCTGAAATGAAGCGCATTCTAGGCGAAATCCAAAGAGGCGAATTCGCAAAGGAATGGATACTTGAAAATGCAGCCAACCGACCAGTTTTCAATGCGGCTCGGAGGATGGCAAAAGAGCATATGATTGAAGAGGTAGGTGCACGCCTTCGCGAAATGATGCCGTATTTGAAAAAGAAGCGGTAAAGCGCAACAAGTAGCAAGCATATTAAAGCCTTTCGTTAATGTCTTTTGTAGCTGCTTGATACTTGTAGCTTGTTTCTTTCGGGGGCATTCTTATGAGCAGGAGAATACTTATATTTGATACCACGCTCAGAGACGGCGAACAATCGCCCGGAGCAAGCATGAATATCGAGGAAAAATTGGAGGTGGCAAAGCAACTTGCCCGCCTGAATGTAGATGTAATTGAGGCGGGGTTCCCCATCTCATCTCCAGGAGATTTTGAGGCAGTCAAGACGATTGCCCAGCAGATTAAAGGCCCAGCAATCGCCGGTTTGTGTCGGGCGAACGATGCCGATATTGACCGTACGTGGGAGGCAGTTCGGTACTCCAATAAGCCCTATATACATACCTTCATTGCAACGTCTGATATTCATCTTGAGAGAAAACTAAAGAAATCCAGAGAAGAGGTTCTCGACCTGGCTGTAAAGGCAGTCAAGCGTGCCAAATCTTACTGCGAAAATGTGGAGTTCTCTGCCGAAGATGCATCGAGGACAGATATTGACTATCTGTGTCAAGTTGTAGAGGCGGTAATAGATGCTGGCGCCACCGTGGTCAACATTCCCGATACAGTCGGCTATGCTGTGCCGCATGAGTTCGCGAATATCATTAGGACGTTGCTAGACAGGGTGCCGAATATCAATAAATGCATACTGAGCGTCCATTGCCATAACGACCTTGGGTTGGCAGTTGCAAATTCATTGGCGGCGGTGCTTGCAGGTGCGGGCCAGGTGGAGTGTACGATAAATGGGATTGGCGAGCGTGCGGGTAATGCCGCACTTGAGGAGGTTGTGATGGCAATTAATACCCGCAAAGACATCTTCGATGTTACAACGGGTGTAAACACAAAAGAGATTTACCGCGCTAGCAGGCTTGTGAGCGACGTCACTGGTTTGCAGGTTCAGGCAAACAAGGCAATTGTTGGAAGCAATGCTTTTGCGCATGAGGCGGGAATCCATCAGCACGGCGTAATCCAGGATAAAAGAACCTATGAGATTATAGACGCAGAGGATATAGGCCTTTCTGAGAGCAAGCTTGTGCTTGGGAAACATTCGGGGCGCCATGCATTTGAAAAGCGGCTTAGCGAGCTTGGTTACGAGCTTACTCGTGAAGAACTTGACAAGGCATTTGCAAGGTTCAAAGAAGTGGCCGACAAAAAGAAGGAAATATTCGATGAGGATTTGGAAGCCTTAGTCGCCGACGAAGTTCATGCTATTCCTGAAACATATCAGCTGACGTACATGACTGTGATGACTAGCCTTGAGGGGATTCCCACTGCTACAATCAAAATCGCTACGCCTAATGGCGAGCTGAGCGACTGTGGAACTGGTGTTGGTTCGGTGGACGCAGTATACAAAACGATTGACAAAATTATCAGAGTTCCACACACTCTAAAAGATTATATCGTAAAAGCAGTAACAGGCGGCACCGATGCTTTGGGTGAAGTTACTGTGAAGTTAGCAGATGATAGGAACGTTTATACAGGCAGAGGTGCTAGCCTCGATATCGTGGAAGCAAGCGCCAAGGCATACATCCAGGCTATTAACAAACTAGTCTATTATCAAGCAAAGCGTGGCAACAGCCGCGCAGGTGAAAAGCCTGTGCTTTAGATTGAGGTACAATATGGGCCAAACAATAACACAAAAGATACTCGCAGCTCATGCTGATAAGGATCAAGTCGAACCAGGCGAACTAGTTACAATAAAGTTGGATTTTATGCTTGGGAACGACATTACTGCTCCAATAGCGATTCGTGAATTCAAGCAGATTGGCGTTGATTGCGTGTTCGACAAAGAGCGTATCGCCCTTGTTCCAGACCATTACACGCCAGCAAAGGATATGAAAGCCGCTCAGCAAGTTAAAGAAATGCGAGAATTCGCCCATGAATATGGCATTACAAACTTTTTTGAAGTTGGTCGCGTTGGCGTCGAACATACACTTCTTCCCGATGAAGGACTTGTAGTACCCGGTGATGCCGTTATCGGGGCTGATTCCCATACATGTACATATGGTGCGCTGGGGCTCTTTTCAACCGGCGTGGGAAGCACAGACCTAGCAGCAGCGATGGCACTAGGTGAAACTTGGGTCCGGGTGCCGGAGACCATCAAGTTCGTTTATTATGGTAAATTAAACAAGTGGGTTGGCGGAAAAGACTTGATACTCTACACAATTGGTAAGATTGGTGTGGACGGGGCGCTCTACTGCTCGATGGAATTCACAGGGGAAACCATTTCTTTTCTGCCAATGGCTGACCGTTTCACGATGTGCAACATGGCAATCGAAGCTGGCGGCAAAAACGGCATAATGCATGTTGACGATACTACACTTGAATATGTAAAGCCGCGTGCAAAACGTCCTTGGAAGGTCTATGCAAGCGATTCTGACGCCTTGTATAAAGAAATAATCGAGATTGACGTCTCTGAAATTGAGCCTCAGGTTGCATTTCCACATCTTCCGGAAAACACAAGGCCCGTAAGTCAAGCAAGCGACATACGGATTGACCAAGCAGTAATTGGCTCTTGTACAAATGGTCGCATCGAAGACCTGCGAATCGCTGCAAGCGTCTTAAAAGGACGCAGGGTCCATCCTGATGTGCGGCTAATCATTATTCCTGCAACTCAGGAAATTTGGCAACAGGCAATGCGTGAAGGGCTTTTTGATATATTTATTGAGGCTGGTGCAGCCGTAAGCACGCCGACGTGTGGCCCCTGTCTTGGAGGGCACATGGGATGCCTTGCAGAGGGTGAGCGGGCAATTGCTACAACCAACCGCAATTTCGTAGGCAGGATGGGCCACGTCAAGTCGGAAGTTTATCTGTCAAATCCTGCAATTGCGGCGGCCTCTGCTGTTTTGGGCAGGATAGGAAGTCCAGAAGAACTCAATTGAGATTGGTGCTGAATTTAGATTTTGAAAAATATTAAAGAGCAAATGGAGATAGTGCAGATTATGATTTTCAGAGGCAAAGTCCATAAATATGGTAGCAACGTAGATACGGATGTCATTATCCCTGCGCGCTACCTCGTCACGTCTGACCCTGCAGAGTTAGCAGCGCACTGCATGGAGGATATAGACCCCGATTTCGTGAAGAGAGTGCAGCCAGGCGATATCATTGTCGCTGAAGAAAATTTTGGTTGTGGTTCGTCTCGAGAACATGCGCCAATAGCAATCAAAGCTTCGGGAATATCCTGTGTAATCGCAAAAACATTCGCTAGAATCTTTTATCGGAACTCATTTAACATTGGGCTACCAATACTCGAATGCCCAGAAGCGGTTGATGGTATTTCTGCTGGCGACGAAGTAGAAGTTGAAACATCAACAGGTAAAATTGTCAACTTGACGACTTGCAAAGCATTTCAGGCAAGGCCTTTCCCCGAATTTATCCAACAGCTAATTTTGGCAGGCGGCCTGATTCCCTATGCGCGTGAAAGGGTCAAAGCTCTAAAAAAGTGCCGCTGATTGCGGCAGAGGTGACTGTATTATGCCAAAAGTCTTAATCTACGATACAACTTTGCGAGATGGTTCCCAGGGCGAAGGAATATCCCTCACTGTGGAGGATATGATTAAAATCGCCCTGCGGCTTGATGAGGCTGGTTTCCACTACATCGAAGGAGGCTGGCCAGGATCAAATCCCAAGCATGAAGAGTTTTTTGAGCGCATGAAATCTGTGCCATTGTCTCAGGCGAAGCTAGCTGCTTTCGGAAGTACCAGACGTGCGAATGTTCGACCTGAGGAGGATGCAAATCTTATTAGCCTCATTAAGAGCGAGACCCCTGTTGTAACAATTTTTGGCAAATCATGGGATCTTCATGTCACCGACGCACTAAAGGTTGGCTTGGACCAAAACATCGAGATGATCCTAGATTCCGTGCAATTTCTAAAAAATCACGGAAAAGAAGTCATCTTTGATGCTGAGCATTTCTTCGATGGATTTAAGGCTAACCCAAGCTATGCTATAGACACGATAAAGGCTGCTGAAGCTGCCAATGCAGATGCCGTAGTGCTCTGTGATACAAATGGCGGTTCGTTGCCCGACGAGATAATAGCCGGTGTTCGAGCTGCTTGCAGTGCTGTGAATATACCAGTTGGTATTCATACCCACAACGATTCAGAAATGGCGGTTGCCAATACAATTGTTGCAGTGCAGAATGGCTCCGTGCAAGTACAAGGCACTGTCAACGGTTTTGGCGAACGATGTGGCAATGCCAACCTTTGCTCAATTATCCCAATACTACAGCTTAAACTAGGAATAGAGTGTATCCCAGAATCGTCATTGGCCGAGCTAACGAGTCTTTCTAACTACGTTTATGAGATTGCAAACGTTGTACCAAACGACCGTCAGCCTTTCGTTGGCCGAAGTGCATTTGCTCACAAAGCCGGTGTTCACGTAGATGCAATAATGAAGAATGTTCGCACGTATGAACATATTGACCCAGAGAGAGTGGGTAATGTGCGAAGGGTGCTCATATCGGAGCTGTCTGGCGCGAGCAATATCGTCCATAAAGCTCAAAGATATGGGGTTGATCTCACGAAGAAATCGCCTGAGACGCGCGAAGTGTTGAAAAAAATTGTTGAGCTGGAGAATGAGGGCTACTCATTTGAAGGTGCAGAAGCATCTTTTGAGTTGCTCCTTCAAAAGACGCTGGGTTCATATAAAAAGCTATTTGATTTAAAGAGTTTCCGTGTAATTGTTGAACAGCGGGGGACAGATCCAGAACCCATAACCGAGGCTACTCTAAGGGTAGCTGTTAATGGCGAGGAATTGCTTACAGTTGCAGAAGGCGATGGTCCGGTTCACGCATTGGACAATGCCCTTCGCAAAGCCCTTGAAAAGTTCTATCCCGAAGAGCTAAAACATATCAAGCTTACAGACTTTAAGGTCCGTGTGCTCGATGCAAAGCGGGCAACGGCGGCAGGAGTTCGTGCCATTGTTGAATCAACCGACGGCACGTCATCATGGAGCACTGTAGGTGTCTCTACAAATATAATAGAAGCAAGCTGGCATGCGTTGGTTGATAGCGTCGAATATGGTTTGCTGAAACTTATGCAAAAAAAATCCAATTAAAGGAAACTCTTTTTGGAATTTCTCGAGTGCCAGCCTTATGATAGGTATTAGGCTGGCACTTAGTTCGTTTAATATATGTAGAGAAATGAAGGTTAAGCTAGCTAATCCAGCAGGTTTTTGCTATGGCGTTCGGCGGGCTATTGACGTGGCGCTTGAGGCTGCTGAAAAGCATGGCACGCCTATGTATACCCTTGGCCCGCTGATTCACAACCCCCAAGTAATATTGAAGTTGGAAGAGCGAGGAATCCATGAAGTGCGCGACATTGCAGATGCCCCGCAAGGAAGTTTTATAATCATGCCATCACATGGCGTTCCTCGTGAAGTAGTGCGTCAGGCCGAGAATCGCGGTCTTCAAGTGATAGATGTTACATGCCCATTTGTTCGGAAAGTCCATGAAATTGCAGAAAACCTAGTTGCAGATGGCTACCAGGTAATAGTTCTGGGAGACCCGGGACATACAGAGGTTCGAGGAATAATGAGCGTGGCTGGGGGAAATGGCTTGGCAGTTTCCAATGTAAAAGATATAGATCCATCAAAGCTATGCAAGCGAGTTGGCATCATTTCGCAGACCACGCAGACAACTGAGCGTTTCGAGCAGCTTGTAGAAGAGGTTGCGCGGTGGGTAAAGGATATTCGGGCTCACAATACAATTTGTCATGCGACCACAAGACTCCAAAAGGCGGCGCTGGACCTTGCAGCGGAGGTGGATGTAATGCTGGTCATCGGCGGCCACAATAGCGCAAATACACGCCGGCTTGCAGAAATATGCGCAGATACAGGCGTCCCAACACACCATATTGAAGTTGCTAGCGAGCTGGAGGATTCTTGGTTTACAGGTGTTCAGACTGTAGGTGTTACTGCTGGTGCATCGACACCAGATTGGATAATCGAAGAAGTAGTTAAAAAGTTGGAAAGTTGGGATTGAAAGACGTTAAGGCAATAGATACATTCTCTGTGAAACTACTTTCCCATGAAAAAGCTAAATTCAAAAATCGCAAAAGTAGCACAAGGCAGTCCAGCAGAAATAGCTGGAATTAGGCCAGGCGATATTCTTGTTTCTCTGAACGCTCATAAGATATGCGATGTACTTGATTACAGGTTTTTTGGAGCTGACGAAGAAGTAGAGGTGGAGGTTCTGAGAAATGGAAGCCGGATTGTGAGTACTATTCGCAAAGAACTTGGTGAAGACCTAGGCATTGAGTTTGTCGAAGAGCTGTTCGACGGGGTCCGCATTTGTCGTAATAATTGTATCTTTTGCTTCCTTAAGCAAATGCCGCCAGGTCTTAGGAAATCGCTTTATTTGCGAGATGATGACTTTCGATTATCTTTCGTCCACGGGAATTATATTACACTTACTAATCTGAACGATGACGATGTTGAGCGCATAGTCTCCCAGAAAATGAGCCCACTATATGTTTCTGTTCACTCAACTGACCCAAAAATTCGCGAATGTATGCTTGGTAATAAAAAGGCAGGGCAGATTATGAAGGAGCTCAAACGTCTTGCCGACGCCGGGATAACATTGCATGCTCAGATTGTACTTTGCCCCGGAATTAATGATGGGGAAAGTCTTGAACGAACGGTTTATGATCTTGGTACGCTCTATCCTTCGGTTGCTTCAGTTGCAATAGTTCCAGTTGGTCTTACTCGGTATCGAGAAGGACTAGTGCCGATTGAACCAGTTGATTCAGTTTTGGCAACAGAAGTATTGGATGCATGTATATCGTGGCAGCAGCGGTTCCGGCGTAGTTTGGGCACGCGTTTTGTTTTTCCTGCAGATGAATTTTATCTCCTGGCTGGCCGCCCATTCCCATCACGACGTACTTATGAGGGCTTTCCTCAACTTGAGGATGGAGTGGGACTCTCACGACTCTTCTTGGACGACCTTAGGAAAGTGGAACGGAGAGCAAATAACACTGTACTGCGCGCAGGGAAGTACGTCTTAGTGACAGGTGTGCTGGCGGCAAATATGGTTCGGGAATTGGCGGAAATTTTGAATCAAATCCCTGGCATTCGGTGTAGAATCTGTATAGTAAAGAATGTGTTTTTTGGAGAAACTGTAACGGTTGCCGGCTTACTGACAGGAAGTGATATTGCATTCTCGTTGGCGGATGTTGCTCCTGATGAAATTGTATTAATACCGTCTGTGGCTCTCAAAGACGGCCTGTTTCTTGACGATATGAGCTTGAATGAACTAAGTCATACGGTCGGTGCAAGAACTGAAGCAGTCGAACCAACCCCGATGGGCGCTTTTAAGCGGTTGTGTGAGGATACCTGAGGTGATTTAATTGTCAAATCCAATGGTTGCTGTCGTCGGTCGGCCAAATGTGGGCAAATCTACGCTTTTCAATAGGCTGGTCGGCAAGAGAATCGCAATTGTAGAAGATGTTCCTGGTGTTACGCGAGATAGGCTTTATGCTGAGGCTGAGTGGCTTGGGCGTAACTTTATGTTGATTGATACCGGCGGTCTAATTTTGAATGAGAAAGACCCACTAACTGTTCAAGTGAGAGCGCAGGCTGAGATTGCTATATCCGAAGCCGATGTAATAGTTTTCTTAGTAGATGTTACTGAGGGAGTCACGCCTGCAGATATGGAGGTCGCGGACGTTTTGCGTCGCACGCGCAAGCCTGTATTGGTAGCAGTAAACAAGGTTGATAACGAGCGCCTGGAACGGGAATCCATTGAGTTTTTCTCTTTAGGTTTAGGCGATATATATCCTATTTCCTCGCTCCACGGCCGTGGGGTGGCTGAGTTGCTGGATAAAATCATTGAAAATTTGCCAGTTCCTACCGCCGAAGAAGTTTATTCCGAAGAAGTTATAAAGATAGCAATTATTGGCCGTCCAAATGTTGGGAAGTCGTCTCTTCTAAATGCAATTATAAAAGAAGAGAGAGCTATTGTAAGCGATATTCCAGGCACAACACGCGACGCAATCGATACGTATTTTGAACACGGTGACCAAAGGTTCGTACTAATTGACACGGCCGGTATTAGGCGTGCAGGAAAAATCCAGCGTTCTATTGAATACTATTCGGTACTTCGAGCTGTTCGTGCCCTTGAACGGGCAGATGTCGCACTTGTAGTGATGGACGCATCGGAGGGAGTAGTGGACGGCGACAAGCGTGTGGCTGGTTATTCCCATGACGCTGGAAAGGCCGCTGTTATTGTAGTCAACAAATGGGATTTGGCTAAGAAGCAGGGGAAGACAATTAATGGATTTACAGAGCTAGTTCGTCGTGAGATGCCTTTTATGAACTATGCGCCCATTGTATTTACATCTGCGATAGAAGGCACGGGAATTTCCGAATTGCTTGGTTGCGCCGCCATCGCATCCCAAAATCATGCGTTGAGGCTTCCAACTGGCGAGCTCAATCGGTTGATTGGCGATATTGTAGATGCAAGGCCGTATTCCGAAAAAGGAAGGGAATTTCGGGTGTATTATGCTACAATGCCATCGGTGCGGCCGCCGACAATTGTGCTCTTTACAAACGACCCAGACCTGCTTCATTTTTCATACCAGCGATACATCGAAAACCAACTTAGGAAGCATTATACATATGAGGGCACACCAATAAGGATTTTTGCAAGGAAAGCTGAACATAGCAGGTCTCATTAGGAAAAGGAAAACCTTTCCAATCAACAAGGAGGTAGTTCAATCTAAAAAGCGATGGGTGAAGCGATAATTTTAATTGCAAGTTACTTATTGGGTGCAGTGCCTTTTGGCTTAATAATTGCAAAAGCATGGCGTGGCATTGACGTTCGCAAGGTGGGCAGTGGGAACATTGGTGCAACTAATGTCTACCGAACACTTGGTTTGGCACCAGGAATCACCGTTTTTATTGCCGATGTACTTAAAGGTTTCATTCCAACTTTAATGGCAATCAGGTTATTCGATCAACCCTGGGTAGCTGTGGCAGCAGGACTTTCAGCAATTATCGGCCATAGCTTGTCGGTGTTTCTTAAGTTCAAGGGTGGCAAGGGAGTTGCAACTAGCCTTGGAGTTGCCATTGGGCTTGCACCGTTGATTGCGTTAATGGCATTTGGAATTTGGATGGCAATTGTACTAGCGACAAGGTATGTTTCCGTTGCTTCAATTGTTGCAGTTTTGAGCGTTCCGCCGCTAATGTGGGCGTTTGGAAAACCTTTGGAGTATAAATTATTTGCACTTCTTGTTGCCGTATTTGTAATAGTGAAACATCGGTCAAACATTCTAAGGCTTATTCAAGGTAAGGAACTACGATTTGTGAAGCACAATGAGAAAACGGAGGAGCAAAATGGTTAAAGGAGTTGAAGGAGACCCATTGGTAGCGCTGGCCAGAGAAGCCATAGAGGAATACGTTCGCTTTGGGAGAGTAAAAGCCGTGCCCAATCCACTTCCGCCTGAAATGGAACCTCGCGCTGGGGTGTTTGTCAGCTTGAAAAAGTTTGGACAATTGCGTGGATGCATAGGGACAATCGAACCTATACGTGCAAACCTAGCAGAAGAAATCATTGAAAATGCAATAAGTGCTTCTACTAGAGACCCTCGGTTCGAACCCGTAGCTGAAGATGAGCTTGACGATCTTTCAATTTCAGTGGATGTGCTGAGCCATCCGGAACCGATTTCTAGCATGGCTGAGCTTGACCCCAAAAAGTACGGAGTCATTGTTGAAAGTGGGTGGAAGCGTGGCTTGTTGCTTCCCGACCTCGACGGGGTTGATACAGTTGAGGACCAAGTTGGTATAGCCATGCGTAAGGCTGGGATTATAGATGGCGAGCCCATCCAACTATACCGTTTTGAAGTTAAGCGACATGGTGGTGGATAGGGACCAACAGCCTAGAATTATCCTTGCGTCGGCTTCTCCTCGAAGGCGGGATCTTCTATCCCTAATTGTATCCAGATTTGAAGTCATTCCGAGCGACTTTGATGAATCTGTTCTTCCTCTATGGCCGCCTGAGAATCATGTTGTGCAATCAGCTCTATCTAAGGCTAATAATGTAGCAGTAAGAATCTCGGATGGAATTGTTATCGGTGCCGACACAATTGTAGTGGTAGGGAACGAAGTTCTTGGGAAGCCGACCGATGCGGAAGATGCACGTCGGATGCTTAAACTTCTTTCCGGGCGCTCGCATTATGTCTATACTGGCGTCTGCGTAGTCCAAAGAGCTAAAAACCATACTTGCCAAACATTTATTGACTATGTGCGGACCGAAGTCAGTTTTTGCGCACTAGACGACGAATTCATAGATGCCTACATTGCGACAGGCGAACCGCTCGACAAAGCCGGTGCATACGGCATTCAAGAGCGAGGTAGCTTGTTGGTTGAGGGCATAATAGGTGATTACTTCAATGTCGTTGGCCTACCAGTGTTTCGACTCAGCCGGATGCTCTATAAGGTTGGAGTTCCCTTCTTTGGTTAAAAGATATTGCTATGGACCTTGAAATTGTCAATTTTCTCCTAAGTCCTGATGGCGAGGAGTTGCTAAATAAGGCTAAAACCCTTGATGGGGATTTCCTCTTGCGCCTTGAAAAACTGCGAAAAGAATATCCAAGCAAGTTTGCCAGCGCTGCACTTGAATTACTTGATTTAAGGGAAAGAGCGCGGAGAAAGTTTGTTCTTGCAGATCAAATGTTTTTCACTCGGGAAGCTCTTGAGCAATCATCGGGCGAGACTATTTCCAAATACCGCGCTGAACGTTTTTATCAGAATGGCAGCGTCTTCGACCTCGGATGTGGAATTGGGGGCGATACTCTTGGATTGGCGACGCAGTGCTTTGTGACGGCGGTAGAAAAGGACCCTGTCAGACTTGCGATGGCAAAACGAAATGTCGAGGTTTATGGCTTTGCAGAACGCGTAGATTTCGTCAATGCCGATGTAACCCAGATACCACTAAAAGCCACCGCCGCCTTTATTGACCCATCTCGACGTGGCAGGGGGCAGCGTGCTAGGAGCCTCGCCGATATAGAGCCTTCCGCCAGTTTTCTTCATCACCTTGCGGATGTTGTTTCAGATGTGGCCATCAAGCTATCGCCAGTGTTCAAAGACGGGGAATTGGAGTCCTTCGATGGGGAGATTGAGTTCATATCCGAAAATGGTGAGTGCAAAGAAGCTGTGGTTTGGCTTGGGGGGCTCAAAACAGCTAGTCGGCGTGCGACAATCCTTCCGTCTCGCGCAACTTTGATAGATGAACCAGTTGAACATGTGCCTGTCAGCGCTCCCGCTGCATATATTTATGAGCCGGATCCGTGTGTTATTCGCGCACATCTTGTCGAACAGCTAGCACATCGGATTGGTGCAGAGAAGATAGACGAGCAAATTGCATATCTTACGTCAGATGAACGGGTATCAACTCCGTTCGCAGACGTTTACCATGTGATTGACCATATGCCTTTCAGTTTGAAGAATATTAAAACCCGCTTGCGAGAGCTAGATGTAGGCAAGGTGATAGTCAAGAAAAGAGGCGTTCCATTTGAGCCGCTCGAAATTGAGCGGCGGCTAAAGCTGCCTGGTAGTAGAGAAGTGTTACTCATTCTTACTCGTGTCGCTGGAAAGCCTTGGGCGTTGATATGCACGCCGGTCACAGAGGGAGCCGAAAGCAAAGCTCCTGCGGCACGTCAGGGGGTTGCTGTTGATTAATAAGCACTTATTAATCATTATTATTTTGGCGTCCTTCGGATCTTGCGCAGGTGCTGGGCCTAGTGTTGAGTGCATAGATTATCGAGGATGGAGCGGTTCCTATCGCATGAGCGCAGGACGATATAGCCTTGTTGTTGTTCCTGCAATAGGTGGGAGGATAATGGAATACTCACTCGATGGACGCAATGTTATTTGGGAGAATGCTGAAGAATTTGGGAAGGTGTATGAAATAACAAACGATTGGAGGAATTATGGCGGTTATAAGACGTGGGTCTCGCCTCAAGATTACTGGCATTGGCCTCCCGACCCCATACTAGACAGAGGGAAAGCAGTTGTCGAAGTCTTTGATAGGGATGGTAGAAAATGGCTTAGAATCATTGGCCAGCCAAGCTTGAAAAGTGGTGTAATGTTCATCAAGGAGCTTACACTTGATGAAAATGGCGAGGTGACACTTATACAAAAGATGCGCGCGGTCGGCAAACCGCCTACAAAGTGGGGCATCCACGACGTCACTCAGGTGAGAACTCCTTGCTTGGTGGTTTTTCCTATTCGGTCAGACACGCGCGTGCCAGGTGGAATCAAATACCTTTTTGGAGATCCTAAGAAGACAGCACAGTTCACAGTACGTGATGGTCTTTGCATTACAAGTTATCATGGCCAAGTTTACCAAATAGGTGCGGAATCTGATGGCCCATGGATGATATGGTTTCAAGATGATATGGCATATGTGAAGCTTTTTCCGCCTATGAAGCGTGACGCTGAATATGGTGATAGAGGTTCGTCAGCTGTTGTGTTTACTAGCAATGGTAAACTTGGGTATTTGGAGATGGAGGTATTAGGTCCGCTGATAGATCTTTCAAAGGGTGAAGAGACCGAATTGATAGAACGATGGCGGCTCTTCCGCCTTGATGAATGTGTAAAAAGCCAGTACTCGATAAAGCGCATAATTAGAGAGATGGAGCGAAAGGGTTTAATCCCATCTAGAGGCTAGGGAAGGAGAGGAAAAATGCCGATATTTGATTACAGATGCTTGGATTGTCGAAAACGATTCAGCTTATTAGTCGGAGTCGTTGCAAAAGGTCCTCAGCTTCGATGCCCAAATTGCGGGAGTGTGAAAATCAAGAAGCTTATTTCCCGGTTCTCAGCCCTCCGCTCGGAAGATGATATCATTGATGATTTAGCAGACCCTTCCAAAATCGGCGACCTCGACAACCCAAAAGAATTGCGCAGTTGGGCAAAGCGCATGAGCCGAGAATGGGGCGAAGATTTTGGTGACGAGATCGACGAAGCTTTTGAGGAAGCAGAGTCAGGCTCTGATATGGAAATTGATTAAATGCTTAGAAGCGAGCGTCCCCAAAATAAATTATTTAGCTGTCTTGAACTCAGCCTTGCCGTTGATTACTACTGCATCATTTTTTATTGCAATGCTAGTCAATGCCACAGGAAACTGCATCTCTCCGAGGTCGAGCACGGGGTTCATTCGATCAAGTACCTTGTTAACCACTAGTGCTGGAATCGGGAGCCTAGCTAATGATGCGCCGTCGGCTACAAAGTTTATTTTATCCTTGCTTGCGATTACTGGCTTGCCTGTAACTTTGAATTCTACTCCAATGCCCAAAACTGAGGGACGTGCGGTTACTGTGAGTTTACCCTCCTGGAGATCCAGGGTCAGTCCTTTAATATCGGGTCTAGCAGCGCAAATATAATCATTTATAGACTTCTCGGCTACCTCGGCTGTAAAGACAGTTGCAGCAACGCTTCGTATCTGACGTGTTTCAGGATCTGCTTCCACTTTGTCCATATCCACAATTAGGCGGTCCACCATCAGGTTTTCGGAGATTTGAACCTCCAAGCCTTCGATGTGCAGGTGCTCGAATTTACCTCGGAGCATGGGCTCGCTGGGCCCTAGTGCCTTAACTGAATACTTCTTTGCAGGACCAATATATTGCGGCAGACTATCCTCAATACCCTCTGCTATCTTTGAGCGAATAACGCCTCCGATGCAACCTGCAACTAGAAATGAAAACGCTAAGAGCGCAGTAATTTTTCTCACGATTCTACAAACCCCTTAGACCAGTTAAATAAATTGAGGCAGGTTCAAAGTGCACCTGCCCTAATATTATACGAAATTTGAAACCCAGCATCTAGTTTATGGGGTTATTCCGGATGGACGCCTGTGGGTTCCTCTTCGCCAATCTCTTCGTAGCTGGCAGCTGCTTCGATTGTGGGTTCTTGATGTGCCATAGCTGCTGACATCCTGAGATCATCCAGTTTACCCGCCGCACGGGCGGCTTCGATGACCCCATACGTAATAATTTCGCCTTCTTTTACTATGATATGTCCGCTGTCATCAAATATCGTAAGGCGTGATGGAGTGCCGATTAACGCTGCTAAGTCTGCCATCTTATAACACCTCCTGTACGCATTTTGAGTAATTACTTTTCTTCTTTAGAATGAATGCCAGGAGCTCCGACGGCCAACACCAGTTCTTGAAGAAGCCCTTTGTCTGCCGCCATGTTTACCAGTTCATCGGTAACTTCTGATCCAGCCTTCGCAATCAAATTGCCCTGCCAATCAAAAACATCGCGTCCTACAATCTTGCCTCTAACAAACGCCTCCATTTGCTCTTCAAGGTTCATGCCCGGTTGAATCTCGGGCGGACCAAGGGCAACTTCTGCGGCAACTGCTGAAAGCATTAGTTCATGTAGCTTGCCTTTCTTTTTGGCTTCTTCAATTATATCATCGGTGATTATTTCTCCTTCGGTAACAATTACATTTCCCTCATCATCAAGGACGTCGTGGCCAGCTAATCTGCCGCGGGAATATTCAATTTCTCTTTGTTCATAAAATTCCTTCATTTTGCATCCCCGCTTCTAGAAATTGAATGGATTTATAATCCTTAGTTGGTTATTTCCCTTGAATCCTTTATTGTAAACTAGGGTTGGTTTGGACGAAGTGGAAATCAAGTTTACATTGATATCGCCCACCTGTGTGAAAAGCTGTTGACAAGCCGCAAGGCGATGTGGTAAAATTAGTCTACCACGCGGGGACGTGGCGGAATGGCAGACGCGCTTGGTTGAGGGCCAAGTGAGCATTAGCTCGTGAGAGTTCAACTCTCTCCGTCCCCACCATTTCAAGGCGCAAGCGAATATTAATATTCATTTGCCAATTTTCATTGGGCGATTGGCTCAGGGGGAGAGCGCTTCCTTCACACGGAAGAGGTCGTTGGTTCAAATCCAACATCGCCCACCACGATGCGGGAGTAGTTCAGTGGTAGAGCACCTGCTTCCCAAGCAGGTTGTCGCGGGTTCGAATCCCGTCTCCCGCTCCAATAAGATGAGGCGACGTACCCAAGGGGTAAGGGAGAGGTCTGCAAAACCTTTATTCGCCGGTTCGAGTCCGGCCGTCGCCTCCATTTTTATACTACCTATACCTCTTTTTCTGACCAATTAGTCCATTTGAAGATTCCAAGTACCGCCAATCCCGAGAAAACTGTTGAAGATGACATTGCTACCCATGCTCCAAATGCGCCAAAATCAAGCGTTATGGCGAGAAGATAGGTCAAAGGAAGTCTTATTATCCAAAGCGTGAGGATTGTTGCCAGCGTTGG
The DNA here is from genome assembly GCA_023511795.1 of Armatimonadota bacterium. Taxonomy (NCBI): domain Bacteria; kingdom Bacillati; phylum Armatimonadota; species Armatimonadota bacterium. Next base: position 181,048 of record JAIMAU010000001.1, read on the forward strand.
GAGGCGAGTTTCGCCTGCTCCTTGGAGTGCGCCCGTGAGTATCATCCCAAGTGCAAGAAAAGGTTCGGAAAGTCCGTTAACCCAAAGATAAGATGCCGCAAGTGGTAGCACGCGTATGTCGTTTGTAAAAAGATCGGCTATCTGGTGTGAGAAGAAAACAAATAGTAAGCCAATCCCACCCATTATCCATATCCCCTGCCATGTAGCCGCCCATGCGCCCTTCTCTGCTCGTTCGGGCTGGCGCGCCCCCAGATTCTGACCGACCATTGATGCGGCGGCGACGCTAAATGCGAAGCCAGGCATGAATGCAAGTGCTTCGGTTCGCAATCCTATGGTCAATGCGGCAAGTGCGTTTTCTCCGTCAATACTTCGCCTCAGTATGCCAAAATATGTCATTGATGCTCCCGTTCTAAGGAGTGCTTGCACCGCAGCTGGATAACCAATGTTGAGAATTCGGGCGAACCAATTCCATGAGGGTTTCCATGAGCCTTTTAGAACATTTGGAATGTGTGTTTTAGGAAGATATGCTAGCAGCATGGCTGTTGATACAGCTCGAGAAGTGACGACTGCAATGGCGGCTCCTGCTATACCGAGCTTTGGGAAAGGCCCAATTCCAAATATTAATATGTAGTCTCCAACAACATTGATTACCGTAGCAACCGTCGTGGCAATAAGTGGGGTACGGACATCCCCAAGACCTCGGTAAACGCCCGTAACAATAACCGTTAGGAAAGAGAATGCATTGCCGGCAAGGAGAATGTCTAAGTAAATAACCCCAAGCCTAACGCCTTCGCCCTTCTCAGCCATCAACTCTATTAAGGAGGGCCCAAAAGCATATAGCAGGATTCCTGAGATTGTCGCTGAAATGATCGCAAGCAGAATAGATTGTTTCGTAACTTCTTCGGCGCTTTGATTATCCTCCGCGCCAACGAACCTCGCCACTAGAGCTGTACTGCCAACTCCAACCGCTGCGCTGAATGCCATGAGCACTAGCAAAACTTGATTTGCAACTCCAAGCCCTGCAAGCGTAGCGGCGCCCAGCCTACCCAAAAATAGTGCGTCAATTAAGCCATATCCTGTTTGGAGTATCATTGTGATGATGGAGGGCCAAGCTAACCACCAGACAGTCGTTGCTATGTGGCCATTTACTATACGCCGGCGTGTCTCATTTTTGCTTTCAGGGGAAATTTGGTCCAATGTTATTATGCCTTCTTTGCTGACTTAATGACGCCGAAGACGAACTTGCCGATGCCGTAAAGCCCAACGGCCGCAAGAGCTGAAAGCTTTGCAATTCGTTTCATTATTCGAGCGCTTGAGCGCTGGACTATGCTCAGGTCATCCTCAATGTCGCGGATAGATAAGCTTGCTTGCGCAAGATAATTGGAACCTTTATCGGCAGGCATCGACCGAATTATCCACCGAACAGTAAACAGAACAATTGCAAGGTCATCAAGCTGTCCGATTACTGGTATGACTCCGGGGATTGCATCAACAGGACTAACTGAATATCCAATCGCCGCCATTAGCGCTGCTCTTTGCCTGCCGGAAATTTCAGGGTCTTTGAGAAGAAGCCATACAAGCTTTGCATACTTCGGTAGGCGTGCAACGACTGCCCCGATTTCACCTGTCGTGCTAGTCTTTCTTACATTTGCAGAGGTCATTCTAATGAAATTCTAAATTGCCAAACTATTGGTGTCAAGAAAAGTGGTATGGGAAAACAATCTCCTTAATCAGCTGTACAATTTCCTGCGTGGCTTCAAAGGTTATGCGGCGACGTTCATCAGTAGTTATCGGAAGTTCCACATCATGAAGGCGATGAATATTGTGGCGGCTAGCAAAGTTTGCAGGTATTACATCGGATATCTCCACTTCAAGCAAGCGAGCGTAGGCGAGAGTCCATAATCTTGCAACAGTAGAGATATTGTAACCTCCTCCACCCAGGGCTACTAATGGCCTTTCAAAACTGATTATTGTCTTTACTAATTCGTCAAAGCCCTTGGACGTTAGTTCCAAATGTGCAAGAGGATCTTGAAAATGTGAATCAACTCCTAGCTGAGCAACTATTACTTGCGGGTCGTAAGCTTTGATTAATGGCGGCACTATTTCTTTGAATGCCCAAACCATCACATCCGATGGTGTGTACGGTTCAAGAGGAATATTTACAGAGTAACCTTTTCCTTTACCTGTTCCAATCTCATTCACAAAGCCAGTGCCTGGGAAGAGATATCTGCCACTTTCATGCATGCTGATGGTGAGTACTGTGTTTGTATCGTAAAAAATGTGTTGAACACCATCACCATGATGAGCATCGATATCGATGTAAGCAATCCGGCTGAACTTTTTCTGGAGTCGTCGTATTGCAATCGCTGGGTCGTTGAATATGCAGAATCCACTTGCTCGATTTGTCATCGCATGGTGTAGCCCGCCAGAGATGTTGAAACATCTCTCAAATTGGCCTTCCATAATTAGTTCTGCGGCTTTGATCGAAGCTCCTGTGTAAAGTAGTGAAGCTTCATACATGCCCAGGAAAGGCTTGTTGTCTCCATAGTCGAAACCATAGCGCCAAGGGTCTGAGATATCCTTTCCTTCACTAAGTTTGCGAACTGCAGCTATATAATCGGGTTTGTGGACTGTCAGAATATCTGCTTCCGTTGCTAATTCGGGTGCAATTAGCTGCCCTTGCGCTATCAGACCATAAGCCGAGATTAGCTCTTTCGTTAAGCGCAGGCGTTCTGGGCGGAGAGGATGATCTACTCCCATGTCGTATTTGGTCATTTCATCGCAATACACAAAGCAAGCTTTCATACCATCGGCACCCATGCGACAAGAAAATTCAAAGGCGTTTCGGAACGTTGTTCTTATGTTTTCTAATCTGAAATTACCCTTATTTTACCGAAAGTCCTTCGAACAGTACTGCCACCAAGCGGCTTGTTATGTTATAATTATGCGTCACGGCAATGCGTGGAGGTTAATTAGTTTTATGGGAAAAGAAGAAATTCTTCAACAGCTTGTCAGTATGTCGAACCGCCTGGGAGAGGAATGGCGTGAGCTCGTTATCTTGGGTGAAGGGAATACATCTGCAAGAATTTGTGACCAAACGTTTTTTGTGAAGGCAAGTGGAACAAATCTTAGAACTATAACAGCTGAAGGATTCGTTGAGGTAAAATTTGAGCCGGTCCTCGAGATGCTTGAGAGCCGAGAGCTCAGCGATGATGAGATTAAAGAGCGGTTGGCAGCGGCAAAAGTCAATCGGAATTATAAGTTAGCGCCATCCGTTGAAACCGTTTTTCATGCATATCTTCTAAGCATACCGGGTGTGAATTTCGTGGGCCACACTCATCCAGTGTCAGTAAATGGGATACTATGTTCGAAAAACTGGCGTGAGGTGCTCCAGGGTCGCCTTTTCCCCGACGAGATTGTTTGTTGTGGCATTGCTCCTGTGTTTATACCATACACCGACCCAGGCGTAGCTCTTGCTAGGAAAATTAGAGAAGTAGTCCAAGAATATGTATCCCGGATAGGCGAGCGGCCCAAAGCAATTCTTATGCAAAACCATGGCCTTATAGCACTCGGGACAACTCCGAAAGAAGTTGAAAGCGTCACGATGATGTGGGATAAGACTGCCAAAATACTGGCGCGAACATATCATTTTGGTGGTCCAAGCTACCTAACGCCTGAGCAAGTAAATCGCCTTGCTACTCGCCCTGATGAAGAGCAGCGGAAACGGCTTATCAAAGGCTTACCTTTAACAACGGAGGAAAATTGATGAAAGATGTTTTGCAGGCGTACCGAAATGTGGACTACAGCCTGCCCGAAACGATTCTGACATGGCATCTGTATGGCGCTGGCTTGGAAAACTTTGGCAAGGACGGCAAGCCTGTTGAGTTGCCCATGCCAAAGTATGGACCTAATGAACTCCTTGTTCGCATTGACGCTGTTGGAATATGCTTTAGCGATGTCAAAGTTATAAACCAAGGGAACAAACATCCGCGCGTGACGGGCCGTGACTTGATCAAAAATCCAGTAACTCTAGGACATGAGGCATCCGTTACGGTAGTTGGTGTCGGCAAGAATCTTAAGGGGAAATTCAATGTCGGACAGAGATTTATCGTCCAGGCGGACGTCTTTTATAAGGGCAAAAGCATGGCGTTTGGTTATGTTCTACCTGGTGCGCAAACCCAGTATCAGGTAATTGGCAAGGAAATACTTGAAGGTGATGAGGGATGTTATCTACTGCCGGTCAAAGATTCTACCGGATATTCTGAAGCTGCTCTCACCGAACCTTGGGCATGTGTTGTGGCGGCGTATCGGATAACTCGCAGGCCGTCTATCAAGCCTGAGGGCAATCTTTGGATTATTGGCGCACCTGGCGACGACGACTATACGCTTGACCTTGATATCAAGTCAAAGCACGTTGTGGCGACTGACCTCGATTGGAGCTTGCTTGATGACTTAGAAATGTGGGCTGGGGCAGGGTGCTTTGAGTTGACCATTACCCCCACTTTTGACGAGCTTGATTTAGAAGAGCTGGCGACGAGATACGGCGGCTTTGACGATATTATCATCCTAGGCGCCGACGCAGGTGTTATCCAACATGCTGCTCCTCTCTTAGCTAAGCATGGGATAATGAACATAGTCGCGTCCGAGCCAATTGGCAGACCAGTTGAGATAGACATCGGCAAAATTCATTATGAATTTCAATCCTACGTGGGTACGGCTAGCACGCGAATTGGTGCAGGTTATGAGATGGTCCGCGTTCCGAGCGAATTGAAAGCCGGGGGAATTGCTTGGTACATTGGAGCAGGTGGTCCAATGGGTCAAATGCACGTCCAGCGTGCGGTTGAAATGAAAAACTGTCCTTCAAAAATACTCGCGACGGATATTGATACGACGCGCCTGAACAGCGTCAAAGACCGTGTCGCCGCCGCAGCAGCCGCCAAGGGAATTGAGTTTCTCGCGGTGAATCCGAATGATTCGGACAAGGAGCTGTTCGACAAGTTGTTATGGGAATTTACATGTGGCAGAGGGTTCGATGATATAATCGTGCTTGCGCCTGTTGTCTCGCTTATCGAGGAAGCCATCCAATATCTTGCAGAAGAAGGGTTGATGAACATCTTTGCCGGATTTCCTGTTGGAACGATTGCTAACATAGACTTGACGGGCGTCTATGAGAAGAAGCTCCGCCTTGTTGGAAGTAGCGGGTCGAGAATACGAGATATGCTTGATACTCTTAGCGAGGCAGAGTCTGGCAGTCTAGCAACGGATAAATCAGTCGCTGCCATTGGTGGAATCGAGGCATCGTGGGACGGAATGCTTGCTACAAAAGAAGGCCGATTCCCAGGCAAGATCATTATTTATCCTCAAATTCGGGGGCTTGGGCTAACTGCTGTGACTGACCTTAAAGATAAGTTGCCGAATGTCTACGCCAAGCTTACCGATGGAATGTTTTGGAATCGAGAAGCCGAAAAGGAGCTTCTGCGGACGATGCTAGAATTATAATCTAGAAATGCTAGCTCTTGCAGTAAGCTTTCTTGCTAGACAAGATTCGATTTAAAAGTATTGGTTTACGTATTGCGAGGAGTGCAAGCGGAGGTATGAATGGAGTAGTATGTAAGCATTTGCCGGGCAAAACGGCGATTGTAACTGGCGCTGCGCAGGGCCTTGGTGAGGCGATTGCCAAGAGGCTTGCCGCGGAAGGCGCAGACGTTGTCGTTTCGGACATTAACTTTGAGAAATTGGAGAAGGTAGCCAGGGCCATTGAGAAGGAATATGGCGTCCGTTCAATACCGGTGTTGGCTGATGTTACAAATGAACAGCAAGTTTTGGAAATGGTTCAAACTGCCGTCCGGGAGTTTGGCAGGCTTGACATCATGGTTGCCAATGCAGGAATTCTAATTGCCGGGTCGGTGGTCGAATTTCCAACCGAGCAGTGGCGTAAGGTTATCGATGTAAACCTCATCGGTTATTTCATATGTGCTCGTGAAGCTGCAAAAGTGATGATGGCACAGAAGAGCGGCGTCATTATCCAAATTAATTCGAAGTCTGGAAAAAAAGGGAGTTTCAGAAACTCTGCTTATGCGGCAAGCAAATTCGGTGGCATTGGTCTAACCCAAAGCTTGGCTCTTGAGATGGCGCCGTACAACGTCCGTGTTAATGCCGTATGCCCAGGGAATATCTTAGAAGGCACCCTCTGGCAGGAAAGCCTTTTTGAACAGTACTCCAAGACTCAGGGGCTAACACCAGAGCAGGTAAGAGAAAAGTACCTAAGCCAGGTCCCGTTAGGTCGGCCATGCACTTATGAAGATGTAGCAAATGTTGTTGTCTTTCTAGCATCCGACCAGTCGTCTTACATGACTGGCCAAGCGATTAATGTTACTGGTGGCCAGGAAATGCGCTAGTTTTCTAGGAGAGATCCGGCTCTTGTACTACGGCTCGAGCGGCTTCGGGGTCAATGGCTTGGGCTTCTTCTGGAAAGGCAGTATGTACTTCTGTGATAATAGCTTGGTTGCGCAAAGGCTCTGGAATCATCTCCCTAGCAGCTTCTTCATTGCTAGCTTCCACAATAATCCAAGCTGCATGGTTTCCTGAGAAACAGCTCCAGTATACCTCATCAAGCAAATCAGTTGCTCTTGGTTCCAGTTTGTCTAGTGCCCTAATGCACTGGTCTGGTGTATGCATGAACTCTATCATGAATTGCGGCATCGTTTTCCACCTCTTGGAAAAACTTTTGTCTGGGCTTCGGCTCTATTTATTAGAATTTTATTTGGTTTTGATTAGAAACCAAATTGCCATTAAGCTACCATCGCATGCAGACGTTCGATGTCGTAAATGTTATACTTTCTTACCTCGGCAATTTGAGCCTCGTTACGTAGCACAATGGGAAGCATATCCCTCGCTTCTTGCTCATTATCTGCATCCACCATAAGCCAACCGGCGTATTCTCCATCCATATTGCCCCAGTAAGTTCTTCCCAACAGCTCGGGAGTTTTTTCTTTCATTTCATCCAACGTGTGCAAGAACATATCCGGCGTGTATGAGATTTTAATTAAAAACTGTGCCATTTTTTTCAGCCTCCATTTTCAAATTTTTCTCCGAAAATGCTCTGCTCCAAAACAATAGTTAGCGAATCTACAGCACGAACTTATATGATGTGCCTATCTATGAGCTCTAAAACACAACTTTTAGTGCAACTTGGCACATGGCATTCATTTGGCATTTCAAGCAGTTCGTTTTTCAGGCGGTACAGACTTTCTGGTTGTCGGACCACATACCAATTAGGCAGAAGGTACCACCGAAGCCCCAAACGGGCTGCATTTTCGATGGCATTTTGTATATTATGCAATGCGGATGATTCTATGCCGCATACATGATTGTGGTTCGAGCATATAGAGCCGATTAGATAACATCCTCCGTCATCCGCCGGGCCTAGTACTATATCTATCTCGCCTGATGCCAAGGCGTCGAACGCTAGCTCAAACGACCGCACAGGGAGTGTTGGGCTGTTAGTCCATGTGAAAATTATCCCTCTTTGTGGTTCGCACAGTCTTTCAAAGCAGTAGTGAATTTTCTGTTCAGTACTTTTGCCCTTTTGCCGCAAATATTGTTTGGAATCTAAGGCTACTTTTGATAGGATTGAGAGTGCGCTAGGCTGGTTGTAATAAATGACTATTTCTGCATCAGGGATGCTCGAAATTCTTTCCAGCGTGTCGCACGTGAAGCTTTCGTGTATTCGAGCAGCAGACTCGGCATCGAGTGGCGGGCAAAGTTTAGTTTGAACTTTGCCAGGGATTGGTGCATCTACTAAGACAGCAATTGTTCGTTTCATTTTTTCAACGCTTTTTCTGAATATTTGAACTAAGTTTGAGCACCTAAAACATTTTTCAGCATACTTGCAAGCTCTTCATTGCTCGTCAAAGGCATGGAACATTCATTTCGACAGCATACATATACAATCGGCTTTTCTTCTGCTTTGTAGGTGATAGGACCAATGGTAAGTAGGTCCTCATTCGGGTCAAGAAGTTGAACGAGCTTTCGAGGATCGTATGCGTGCAAGCTTGTTTCGAGCATCGCCTGAGTTTCCTCTTTTTTTCGATTGCCAACAAGAACGATATGGATTGGAAAGTTTAGGTATAGGTCAAGGGTAACGCCAAAAGCTGCTCCAAGGACGCTTTCCACCATTTGGGGATGTGCAATCGCATGAAATGTTTGCTCCGCAAAGTCGCGGTATGTTTCGAATCCAGTAAGATATGAAAGCTCTACCAACAATTTTGCTGCCATTACATTTTCATCAAAAGGCTTGTGCCTTTCTTTGAGCCTGCCGAAAGCATTTGGGTCATATAACTGGAAATAAAAGCCTCCATCTTCTTGGTCTCGAAGTTCAGATATCATGAATTTGACCAGTGCTTCAGCCTGATTTAAGTATTTTCGCTGGCCAGTAGATTGGAATAAATCAACAAGGCCTTGTGCAAAGTATACTTGGTCGCTAAGTATTCCAGGAAGCTTTGGTTCACCGTCATTATAATGGCACATCTTCCCGTCTATCATATTCTCATCAAGTATTCGGTCAGCCGTCTTTGCGGCAAAGTCGCGAGCTTCTTTGTCACCCATTGCTTGGAAGAGTCGGCAGTAAGCCGAAATCATCATCCCATTCCAGTCGGTAAAAATCGTTGTATCTACGTCGGGCACGCCAATTTCTAAACGCTCTTTTTCGTCCTTTGAATAGTAATTTTCTCCGGGTATGAATTCTTTTGATAAGTCTCTGCTGCCGACATCCGCATCTTGGCTACCATAGAAACCACCCTTTTGCTGGTCAGACAGGAATCTTCTAACATAGTTCTTGATGCCTGCTGCAACTTCGCCATATTTGTTATCTTTAGTCACCTGGTATGCTTCTAGGTAATTGTCCAGAGCGCCAGCTTGGACATAGAGCATTTTCTCATAATGGGGTTGCGTCCAACTGCCATCCTCGGAGTATCTGAAAAACCCACCCCACACAGGGTCATATATCCCCATCATTCCGTCAAGAGTCTTCAAAGCTATTTTTAGTATGTCCTCATCTCCAGTTTTTTTATATTGGAGGAAAGCAAAATGAATGGCGTCTGGATAGGGAAACTTTGGTTCACTTCCAAAACCACCATGCCAAGGGTCGAACTCTCGTTTCAGCGCAGATGAGAGTTTATCAAGGACGGTTTCGTCTAGTTTGGGCATAGGAGCTTCTGGCAGTTCTCCTGCGTGTTCGATCTCCTCTTCCTGCTCAACAATGCGCATTGTGGTTGTTGCGGTGTGTTCATAGTAGGCTATATTTGTTTCGCATAGCATTCGAATCATAGCGTCAGGCGGAAGATATGTAGAACCGTTGAGAATCCTTCCGTCAGGGGTAAGAATTGCAGTTGTTGGCCACCCGCCAAGCAGGTATCGGTCTTGAACATCTGGCCTCTTGTCGCCATCAATCCGGATTGGAACAAAGCGGTCATTGATTATACGAACGACAATGGGGTCGGCATAAGTGGTTCGGTCCATAACATGGCACCAATGACACCAGGTAGCGCTAATATTGAGAATTATTAGCTTATTTTCCTTCTCAGCTTTTATAAATGCTTCTTTGGTCCAATCCATCCAGCGTATGGTGGGAGAATGCTGTTTCATGGTGGGTGAACCTCCCAGGGTTCAAATGCAACACTTGTAGCTGAAATTTCTTTACTGAATCTATGCCCACATATGGCTGGGCGCCAAACGTGGAATGGAAGAGGTTATTTATACTAGCTAATTGTTACAGCTCGATGACAGCCCTTAGGACTCCGTCCCTACGGTCCCGGGCTAACTCTATGGCTTCGACAACTCGTTCCAGTGGGAAACGGTGCGTTACCATTGAGATTGCATTTATCTTCCCATCGCGGACAAGATTTATTGAGCGTTCGAGAGTGTTATTGCTTCTGCGGATAAGCTTTATTGTTAAGCCCTTTCGACGGACAACGGAGGCCGTGAGAGTCATATTGTCTTCGCGAGGGATGCCGCCCACGAGCACAAGCCCGCCGGGGCGAACTATCTCAGTTGCCTGTTGGACGGCTTCATTTTCGCCTGCTGCCTCGAATACTATATCAAGCCCCCGTCCGCCAGTCGCTGAAATAATCTGTTTAACTAGGCCAGGTTCGTTTGCCTGGAAAGTTCGTGTGGCTCCTAACTTTTTTGCGATTTCTAGCCTTTCAGAGATTAAGTCTGTAACGTAAATATCACCGCAACCAGCTGCTCGTGCAGCTTGCATAATTGAGATTCCAATGCCGCCAGCGCCTAGAATGCCAACCGTTTTTCCCTGTATTGGTTCTGCGAGGTCAACCGCATAGACTCCAATTGCGATTGGTTCGAGCATGGCGGCTTCAGCATAGTCCATAAAGTTGGGAACTTTGTACACCAGGTGTGCCGGCCAGGTCAGAAATTCACGGAGTGCCCCTTGAGTTGGCGGAGTGCCGCAGAAAAGTATGTTTCGGCAGAGGTTATAATCGCCGTTGAGGCATAAGTCGCACTTTCGGCAGGCAATTGCAGGTTCGACTGCAACCTTGTCACCCAGTTTGACATTCAAGACTCCTTGGCCAACTTCGGCGATTGCCCCGGCGAACTCGTGCCCTAGAATTATGGGTTCCCTTACCACTACATCGCCGATTCTGCCATCTCGGAAATAATGGATGTCCGATGCACAAATGCCGACTGCTTTGACTTGTACTAGAACTTCTCCTTCACCGGGTACGGGTTTCTCAATTTCTACCAAGCGTAGGTCTCCTGCTCCGTAAAGCATTGCAGTTCGCATTTTAAGCTCCTAATCTATGTCCTTTCCCATTATTCCATCGCAGGTCAGATTGATGTCTGGCCAGCCATCGTTGGCTTTGTTTATCTGGGTAGCCTTTAGGTATTTGCAGTGATAGTCTGCAAATAGATAATTCCTTCCACCTTTCCAACTGTTCCAGCCTACATGCGGCGTTTCATGATTGCTGAGCCATTCAGCAACGAGGACTTTTTTTGACGGATATTTCACTGCGTGTTGCTTCCAAGTTACGCACGGAATCTTCTCTGTCCAGGTTTGCTCAATTCTTGTCAAACTGTTTATTTGTTCGACCGTATGATAAAATGCCATTGAATATGCATAGGATGTTTTATCATAGGCTGTTGGTGCCTTAGTATCACTGGGGCAAAGAAGAATTAGAGCGTTGTTTCGTTTTGATTTCCATTTATCGTTGGGATCTTCTTCCGCATCCGATGCGAGATATGGCATCAGAGGCCAGCGCCATCTCCTGCCCATCCATAGAAACGGGTCGTTGGTGTTAGGGTAGCATCCGTCATAGTCTTGAAGATACAAACTGAATGCTTGACCGATTTGTACTAGATTTGATTGGCAGGCAACCCTTTGCGCCTTTATCTTGGCAGTTGTAAAGACCGGAAGCAAAATTGCCGCCAATATGGCAATTATTACTAGTACAACTAAGACCTCTATTAGAGTAAATCCTTTTTCTTTTTGGCAAAGATGCAACTACTATTTCCTCCGGAAGCGCCGAAGTTCCATTGCAATAATTGCCGAAGGAACCTCGGTCAAAGTAGCGACCTTTTCAAGTACTCTCGCCAAAGATCGCTCAGCAAGTTCATCAGCGGAGTCATCATTCGGCATTAGTTCGTCTATCGTCTCGGAAATTGCGCGGACTGCTTCTTCAATGTATTTAGCTTTTGCCTGCGGAAGCGTGCGCAATGGCGTGTTGGCATATCGGCGGCTCACATATTCTAACAAGCCCTCCCACGACTTTGCGGCAGCTTTCTCTTCTTTCTGCTTTTGATACGCGGCATCGCGAATTGCTGCGATTTGCTGGTCTTTTGCCTTTGCATGAGCCCAGTCTTGAAGAGTGGTGCCCTCGATGATTCTTAGCGTGAGTGACTGGCCAGTGAATTGCCGAATGGCATTCTCAATTGCCATCTTGTGTTCAGATGTTGTCATGTTGCCGCTTAGATGGAACAAGCCGGGAGCAAATCCGACGACGAACTGCCCTTCATCTATTATTATTGGAACGGAATTCTCAAGGGCTTCCCATAGCGTCCGGTGCATTACTTTAAGCTTGACATGATCAACTACCTTGTTCCATACAGTTCGTATATCGATTTGGGTTTGCATGGCCAAACCTCCTTGATTGCGTTGGTAAAGATACGAATATTAGTCGTAATTAGTATGCCCGTACCTGCCAAAGTATATAGAAGCATAGATGGAAAGTCAAGATTTAAATCTTGACCATCTCTCGTTTTGGAAAATACGCAAAAGTTAAAGATGGCAGGTTATGTTGCAAAAGCCTGCCATCCCGAAATGTTTATATGCCATAAAGACAGAGTGTTGCAAGGTCAAAAGAAATTTACAATTCCCACCCTTTTCTATATGGCGTATTGATAAACCTGTCTGCTTTCGGACAGTTAATCGCTCTCATATTCTCTGAATCCCAGTAGATTGGCTCGCGCGTGAGAAGTGCTAAGTTGCCAAGCAAGCATAATTCAGTGAGACCAGCGGCGTAATCGAAATTTGACATAGCTGGCTCTCCACCTTTACATGCCCGAATCCACTCTGCATGGTGTCCTGGCGAACGAGGCAACGTAGGCTCAGGTTTTTGGAAGTTTGCAAACTTCTCAGCTGGAAGCAGTTCACAAGCTCCGCCGCCATCACCTGGTGCGTACATTATTCCGTTATCACCAATTATTGCAACGCCGCTCCCAGGAAGCTCTTCTTGCCCAATAATACTTGGCGAAGGTTTTAGACCACCGTCGTACCATTTCAAACGCAGAGGGGGCATACTACCTCTTGCTGGGAATGTATAGCGGATTATGGACTGCTTTGGGTATGATTCGCTTGTCATCTCTTTTACGACCTCGGCTTCTACAGATATTGGGTTGTCAAGCTTAAGACCCATATAAACCATGTTTAAAGTATGGCAACCCATATCCCCTAGGGCTCCTGTGCCGAAGTCAATCCATCCTCTCCATTTGAATGGATGGTAGCACGGATGGTATGGTCGTTTGGGTGCGGGTCCAAGGAAAAGATCCCAGTGAATCTCTTTTGGAACCGGTGGAGTCTCACTTGGGCGATTTATTCCCTGCGGCCAAATTGGACGGTTCGACCATACATGCACTTCGCGGACAGGGCCAATAGCACCGGCTTGTAGGATCTCGACACCCTCACGGAGTGCGTTGCTTGCTGTGCCTTGGTTGCCCATTTGCGTTGCAACTTTATATTTGCGGGCGGTTTCGCGCATAAGCCTAGCTTCGTAAATCGAATGGGTCAGCGGCTTCTCGCAGTAGACGTGTTTACCCATTCTCATTGCCATGATCGAAGCGTGGGCATGGGTGTGGTCTGGCGTGCTCACAACAACGGCATCAATCTGCTTTTCCATCTCGTCGAGCAATCTGCGGAAATCATAATATACCTTTGCTTTTGGAAAACGATCTGCGGGAATGCGTGTTTCGTCTATGTCGCAAAGTGCAACTATATTTTCGCTGGCGACGTTATTGAGATTATCACCACCTTTGCCGCCGCTCCCAATTATAGCAATGTTTAGCTTCTCATTCTCACTGTAGCCAAATGCCAGCCGACTCTCGCGAAGGAAAAGAAAGCCTGCTCCTGAGGCTGCTGTGCCTTTAAGAAAATCCCTTCTCGTTATTCTATTTTTCATATCTTTGCCTCCATAATGGTCGGAATGTATTTTCTTAAGAATCTATTACATACGTTGCAATCGAATACCTCCCTGCTTTGTTTTAGTGTTCTTTTGTATGGGTAGCTCAAAGTTGGAGGATATTTAACTTTGGGGGTGACGAAAGTGGCTGACGAGAGAATCATCGAAGTTGCGGAAGGGCCAAGCATTTCATCCAAATTAGGTGAGGGAGTTGAACGCCATGCATCTGCCATTCGTCTCCCTGTTAGTTATGGCATCAAGGTGTGGATAGAAAGACCTTATGAACGAGTATTAGCTACAGTGAAAGAAAAGCTTTTACAAGAGGGTCTAGTGATCGCATACGAAGCTGACGTCCGAAAGTTCGTCTATAATCTTAGCGGTGCAAACTTCCCACATTACACAATATTGGGCGTTTGGCATCCAACGTGGGCGAATCAAGCACTGCATATCGACCTCGACTGCGGCCTTCTTCTTCCATTTGGGCTTGTTGTTTATGAGCAAACGAATGGCACGGTTGTTGAAGCTGTCGATCCAATAGTGCTCTTTGCAATCCCTGGTGGAGCTGACCTTCAGGAGCTAGCTCGCTCTGTAAAAATGAAGCTTGAGGACGTAGTTGACCATGTCTTTGCCCTACTTGATTAGCTCTTCTGGTATTATTAGCTTTTTCCGTTTAGATTGGCATTTGTTGTTGACAAGCGGCAGATATTGAGCTACAAAATGGTTGACTTGCCTGTTATGTTGGAAACTTAGCCAGCGCTCAGGTCTTTAATTGACTTGCTTTTCTAGGAGAATATAATGCTTTTTAATAACCACTTACTACGGCTTATCCTTTATTTCCATGTTGTCTGCTTTAGTATTTTCATTTTTGCAAGCGAAATATCTGCCGCTAGAAACATCATCCTAATGATAGGAGATGGTATGGGCTACCAATATGTGAATGCCGCAAGTTACTATCTTACTGGTGCTGCTGGTAATCTTTCATTCGAGCGGTTCTATAAGTGCGGAGTAACCACATATTCCGCTAACAACCCAATTACGGATTCTGCCGCAGCTGCTACTGCTATGGCAACAGGGCATAAGGTTAATAACAACGTTGTCTCGCAAGCGCCAGATGGTTCGCCATATCAAACAATTTTGGAGTATGCAAAGGAAAAAGGTAAGCGCACCGGTCTTGTTACCAATGTTCCTATTACTCATGCGACGCCAGCTGCCTTTGGGGCACACGAACCATCGAGAAATAATTACATAGGTATTGGCAATGACTACTTAAGCTCATCACGTCCGGATATAATTTTTGGCGGCGGTGATCCTGCGCGCGGTGGGTCAAGTTACTTTAGCACATCCCAAGTTGCAATTGCCCAGACACTGGGATATCAGGTGGTCTATAACAATTCTCAAATGTCCGGTCTAAATCCGGCAACTACCAGCCGTGCCATTGGTCTTTTCGCGGGCGGCGATATGACTTATGAATATGACCGTCTTCCTGATAGCTTGGAACCCCATTTAAGTCAGATGACTATTAAAGCTCTGGATGTCATGAACGCCGATCCCGATGGTTTTTTCCTGATGATTGAGGGAGGATTAATAGACCATGCCGCTCATGGAAATTGGATAGAGCGAACTACATGCGAGGTTGTGGAATTCCACAATTCTGTTCAAGCAGTGCTGAATTGGATGCAGGGGCGGTCAGATACTCTGCTTATAGTTGTTGCTGATCACGAGATTGGCGGTTTAACTGTTACTAATCGAGGTGCTGGTGTTTATCCTCTTGCTTCGTGGACCTCGACAGGTCATACAGCAGCAAACGTACCACTCTATACTACTGGTGCTAATTCGTTTCTGATAGATGCTTACATAACTAATGGAGTGGTAGACAATACTGACATATATTTCTTCATGAGGGACTCTTTCGATATTGTGCCTGAGCCTTCGGGTGTCTTTGTTATTGCCGCTGGAATTTGCATATTCTTTCCAATATACCGAAGACTTCGCCAGTAATAGGTCCTAGCATTTTCGAACGATATTGTCTGCAGGACGGGTAAAAGCCACAAAATTGCAGATGAAATTATTATTATCTTAGTCTGGTTACGTACCAAAGGTTGTTGGCAGGACCTGATGGGGCAAAAGGATATTTTTCAGGTTCCATTGTTATCACATGGCCATCACACATAAGGTAATTGTTCATCCTGGCGTGCATCGGCCGATTAGCGCTCTGCCAATATTTGTTCTTTGTCGGCCGATATCCCATAACCCATTCCCAGTTGCCACATCGGTAGACAAAACCTTCTCCAAAAGGGCTTTCCTCATCTGCAGGTATGCCTTCGTACAGTAGGATTGTTCGCTCAGGTTGCATTATTCGACGCTTGGGAATCCCACAAAGGTATTTAATGCACTGCGGATAAGGGATATCTGGTGGCCATCTTAAATACTCATTCATACTGTAGGTGCGAGGCGAGTACTTTGAGCGCCAACGGCCATTATACGCTGGGCAGCAAAGTAGTCCGTGTTCTCCTCTTCCTCTTTCCTTAAGGTAAGGGCGGATTCCACCATTGCCCTCCTGGTCCCAATATGAGAGATCGCCATAGCGACCGCCAGGGCAGGGAAAAACCCCATCCCAATCGTTTGTGTAGAGGTCGAATGCTATCCCAATTTGTTTGAGGTTTGTTGCACATTGAGATTTCCTACATGCCATCCGTGCGGTGATAATCACGGGGAAGAGTAAGCCAGATAGGAGTGCTGAAATAGCTATCACAACAAGCAATTCGATGATTGTAAAGCCTTTTGAAGAAATTCTCATAATATTTTTTCCTGTTTTAAAATATTAACAATTTTTCGGTAGTTTACCAGGTAAGCATACGAATGTAAACTAAGCAAATGTGAAAAGCTAGTGAATTATTATATCAGTAAGCGGAGAGATTCTTTTTGCTACATTGGGTAAGAGTTTAAGACGATGACTTTAGATTTCCAATGCATTAGTTTTTACGTCAAAAAACTTGCAGAACGTTAGCGTTCTTGTGTAGGTTAAGAAGTCTACGGTATTAACTTGTGATGTGAGGATTAAATGGGAAGGATTTCGGGAGACCAAGCAAGTTGCCAAAATATCATCACTTTTGGCCCCATATGGTTAACCATCTCAGCCATTCTCTTTGCGATAGTGGCCGTCTTGGTGCGGCTTGCTGGGTTGCAAGGTATTTCTGGTTCGGAAACAACATTCGTCCGCTTTATGTTTGGATTGGCAAGTGTGGGACTGCTCCATAAATTTGGCATTGCCCAAATGCATTTTTGCCGGAAGTGGCTACTCGCAGCCAGAGGAATTACTGGTGGTGTTGCAATCCTTTTTTATTATCTTAGTCTTGCGTCTGTCAAAGGACCGGGACAGACTCCGTTAACGAATAGTGTTTTTTTGGGCAACTCCTATTTCATATTTACGCCCATTTTTGGAGCACTTCTGATTAAAGAAAGGCTTAGGTTTGGCACAATCCTTGCGGTTGCAGCTGCCCTTACTGGCTTGTACCTTGTTATTCAGCCGAACTTCAGTCACATAAGGACTGGAGATATCTATGGCTTAGCAGCCGGTGTGATTTCAGGATTGGCGATAGTAATAATAAGGGAGCTAAGGAAAACCGAATCAGCTATCTCTATATTTTTCTCGTTTTGCGTATTCGGGGCGCTGGCAGGTTTAATTGGGATGCTTTTTGAGGGAGCAGTTTTACCCAATTTCTATGGTTGGCTGGTTTTATCGGTAATGGGGATAACAAGTACTGTAGGTCAGCTGTCGATGACTTATGCTCTTCGATGGTCACGCGCTGGTGAGGCGGGAATAATCCAAATGACAACCGTTATTTATTCGTCCATAGCAGGTATTCTCTGGCTGGGCGATCCTTTTAATTGGATGATTTTACTCGGCGCAATTATAGTCCTTGGTAGTGCAGGGTATATTTCTTTAGTTCAAAACTTGCAAGTAGCAGAGAAATAGGCGAACCCCAAAAGACTGATTATTGTTTAAGCGATTCGATATACTTCTCCGCCGATACAGCCGCTATTGCACCATCAGCGGCGGCGGTGATCAACTGGCGTAGGGACTTTCTTCGGCAATCGCCAGCCGCGAAGACACCGGGAACGTTAGTCTGCATTTCCTCGTTAGTCAATATGTATCCTTGTTCGTCAGTTACCACAGTCCCATGAACAAACTCCGTGTTCGGGTCCGTGCCGACAAGCACAAATACTCCCTCCACTGGCAGGGTTTCTCGTTTGCCGGTCGCTACATTTTCAATTACTAATCCCTCGACTTTTTCTTTGCCGAGAATTTCGACGGCGATGGTGTTCCATTTGACTGTGATTTTTGGGTTTTTTAAAACGCGTTCCTGAAGAATCTTGCAAGCTCGCAGAGTATCCCTGCGGTGGATGATAGCAATCTTGCTAGCAAATCTGCTAAGGAATACCGCGTCTTGAACTGCGGAATCACCACCACCAACCACCGCAATCTCTTTTCCCTTGAAGAAAATGCCGTCGCATGTGGCGCAATATGAGACTCCTTTGCCAGTAAGCCGATCTTCGTTTGGAATTCCTAGTCGACGTGGTGTTGCACCTGATGCAATAATAATGGTCTTGGTATGGTAATCGCCGGTTGATGAATGGACTACCTTGTCACGTCTCGAAAGGTCTAACAATTGGACCTCGCTTGAGATTATTTCGAGTCCCAGCAAGCGAGCTTGTTCTTCCATTCGTGATGTAATTTCAAGGCCAGAGGTTCCTCCAGGGAAGCCGGGGTAGTTTTCTATGTGGTCGATGAGAACCATTTGTCCGCCTGGTAAGTATTTCTCAAGCAGTACGGTCTTGAGGCGCGACCGCATTGCATAAATACCTGCCGAAAGCCCGGCGGGGCCACCCCCAATTATAACAACGTCGTATAAATCCAAGTTTTTCATCTTTGTTAGCTTATTCTACCATACTATACTATTAGCCTGGTACAGCCAAAGTCAAATACCAAATAAAGAAAAAAACTTCAAACAGGAATAATTGATGTTCGGTTTTCATTCAAGGAAGAGGCAGTTAGCATTTGGATTAAGCTCTCAGGTAACCCTTGAAAAACTGACTCCTTAAGCACATGAATGTTTTATATGAAAATAAGTTAGGAAAAAGTTTTTAGAAGGAATATGTGGGTAAAAACAAAACATATAAAATTAATTAATGCAGCAGGGTGTCAGATAATGGTTTCCGGCGTGTTCCAAGGCAAAATTTGGGATGTTCTAATAATAGGTGCAGGGCCGGCAGGCTTATCAGCGGCAGTAAATGCAAAAGCAAGAAATTTAAAAGGAATTGTGTTTGACTTCCGCGAACCTGCAAGTAAGCCGAAAATCTACCCTGAGGTAACGAATTACTTGGGACTGCCCAAAGTTACTGGCGCTGAATTAGCTTGTCATTTTATGCGGCACTTCTCGAACACAGGTTTCTTATATAAGAAACAACGTGCGCTCAACGTTGTGCAAGATGGTAACCATGATTTCATGGTTACCACTGACAGCGAAGTTTACCGAAGCTGGACGGTTATTATTACCACAGGCGTGGCCCAATCGCGGGTATTGCCGGGTGAGGAACAGTATCTTGGTAAAGGAGTTTCCTACTGCGTTACTTGCGATGGTGCTTTGTTCCGCGGCAAGGACGTGGTTGTTGTGGGTTATATACCAGAGGGAGAGGAGGAAGCGAATTCGCTGGCAGGATTTGCTCGGCGCGTGACGTATGTCGCAACATACGAAAATGTGAAAATGCTCGACAAGTCGGTTGAGATTATTCACTCGAACCCTGTAGCAATAATTGGAGATGCGCGTGCTCGCGCCATAAAAACACAGATTGGCGAAGTACATGCCGATGGTATATTTATCATACGCGAAGCCGTTCCGGTGACAACATTACTTCCGGGACTTGAAGTGGCCGACGGCTTTATAAAGGTAGATAGACAGATGGCGACAAACATCCCTGGTGTCTTCGCAGCTGGTGATTGCACAGGTGGGCCGTTCCAAATTGCAAAAGCTGTTGGTGAAGGACAGGTGGCTGCATTGAGTGCCGCAAGGTATGTGTATAAACTAAGAGAAAAGGAGATGTCTGAAAATGAGGCAATTGATTCCCGAGCAAGATAAAGAGTTTCTCAAGGCAAAGTTTGCAGATGAATTGGAGAATGAGGTAACAGTTGTTGCGTTTACTGAAAAGGCTGAGAATTTGGAGCTACCCGGCCTGGAATGCGAGTTCTGCAAGGAAACAGCTCAGCTAATTGACGAAGTGGCTGAGCTTTCAGATTTAATTAAGGTTGAGCACAGGGAGTACACGCCATCCGATGAAATGGTGGCTAAGCTTGGAATTGACAAGCTTCCGGCGATTATACTAATGGGTGACAATATTAAGGGCATTCGATACTTTGGTATTCCAGGTGGGTTTGAATTCAGCTCATTAATCGAGGACATTGTGGATGTTTCAAAAAACGTCACCGATTTATCAAATGAAGCCAAGGAAAAAGTCCGAGGTATCGACCAGGATGTTCACATACAAGTGTTTGTCACACCAACTTGTCCTTACTGTCCGTCTGCTGTTCGGATTGCTCACCAAATGGCGATTGAGAACCCAGAGCATATAATGGCAGATGCAATCGAGGCAACCGAATTTCCGCATCTAGTCAGCAAGTATGACATCAGCGCAGTACCGACAGTGGTGATTAACGACAAAGTTCAATTTGAAGGTGCATTGCCCGATTACGAGTTCGCAGAGAAAATTGCCGAGGCTCTAAGCGCTTAAAACAGATACGGGATGGGGAGTTAGAACCCCCATCCCGTAAATTTTTCTAGTTCCGTTATATATCACTTAACAAGGTCGCGGATAGCCTGAACAAAAGGTTTTCGGAAAATTTGCTTTGAGATTTCCTCCAAAAGTTTTATTGCCATTTCTCTTCTTGAAATTGCTGGAGTGTACAT
Organism: Armatimonadota bacterium; assembly: GCA_023511795.1. Classification (NCBI taxonomy): domain Bacteria; kingdom Bacillati; phylum Armatimonadota; species Armatimonadota bacterium. Next base: position 201,698 of record JAIMAU010000001.1, read on the forward strand.
AAAAGCATCGGTCTTCTTGTTGCCAAACCGTGCCTGGACTAAAAAACCTTTTCGCGCTAGCTTAGACATCGTGAGCATGATAGTTGAATAAGATAGTTCTCGTCTAGGATACATTATTTTAAAAACTTTTGATGCTGTAATTGGTGGTTCCAAGTCCCACACAATGTCGAGAATTTGAGCCTCTAACTCACCCAGTGATTGGCCGTCTAGACCTTTGCGAATGCCCACGTAGTCCTTTATTCCAGTACTGCTGTTCAATTAGTCACTCCTTTCTAAAATTAAAATTATATCTTACAACGTGTTATATGATAGATGGTTATGCTGAATGCTGTCAAGAGGCATGAGGAAGAATTAGAAATTTCTTTTTTGTTGCTGTTTAAATTAACTAGGCAATTGATTTTAGGTGGTTGATAGCTTCTTCAATTGTTTCGGCTCTAATTATAAGTTCATCCAAGCGAAGGAGTTTAAATGCTCGGTCAACGGGTTCAGTTAGGCTAACTAGAACAATATCGCCACCTTTTTCGGTTGCTCTATTTTTCGTATCAAGGAGAATTCTGAATCCTGCGCTGTCAATATAAACCATATTTCTTAAATCGAAAATAATTTTGTTTCGCCCGGTTTCGAGGAGGTTATCGGCGGCCTCCTTTAATTTTTTGCTAGTAATTAAGTCGCATTCACCCTTGGCTTCAATTATGGGAATATCGTCAATATAGTGAATATCTACATCTAGTTTTGAAACATGCCAAGTTTCTGCCACCGTTCTCGCCTCCTCTTTGGAGTATATATACCCATCTTGCAGCAAAATTTCTCAGCAATTGGTAGAAAAGCTGGAAGGTTTCTCAGGGAACAGCCTTGCGTAAGCCCTATAGAAGGAATTAGGATGCATTGATGGTATTCCATAATTGGTAGGGGTTTCATAATGATAATAGGCATTGGTACCGATATAATTGAAGTAAATAGAATCAAGGACTGCCTCGCTCAGCATCCAAAATTTACAGAGCGGGTGTTTACCGATGCCGAGAGGGCTTATTGTTTGTCCCATGCTGACTGGGCAGAGCGGTTGGCTGGGAGATTTGCCGCAAAAGAAGCTATCGCTAAAGCGCTTGGCACACGATTGAGGTGGCGTGACGTCGAGGTGCTTCCTGATGCTACTGGGAAACCGGTTGTGCACCTGCGAAATAAGGCGGCAGAAGCCCTGGGCAAAGGCAAGGTGCTTGTGAGCATATCCCACTGCCGTACTAATGCAGTGGCGTATGCAATCGTTGTGTCGGATTGAGGGGTATAAAGCTTTAGTGTATAATTGCGCTGTAGGTGGTCAGCTTGAAGGTAGCGACAGCCAAACAAATGCATGACTTCGATAGGCGTGCGGCTGAGGAATTCGGCATCCCGAGTATTGTGTTGATGGAGAACGCCGGGCGGCATGTATTCGAGTCAGCTTGCGACATCCTCGGCCGCGTTTTTGGCAAACGAGTAATCGTTGTCGCTGGCAGCGGTAACAATGGCGGTGATGGGTTTGTTGCCGCCCGCCATCTTCGCGATGCCGGCGCCCAGGTTATCGTTCTTCTCCTTGCCCATTCAGAAAAAATTAAGGGTGATGCGAAGACCAACTTTGAAATACTCCGCAATACAGGCGCAGATATTCGGCAAATCTCTGAGGCCTCGGCGGTCGTGTCGCTGTTAGCCCAAGCCGATTTAATTATTGATGCGATATTTGGCACTGGTATCAAGGGAGAGGTTACAGGCGTTACCAAAGAGATAATTAAAGCAATCAACGATTCCGGACGGCCTGTTATAGCAGTGGATATCCCATCCGGGGTCGATGCCGACACTGGGCGAGTATTGGGTATCTGCGCGAAGGCTGATGTTACGGTGACTTTTGCTCTACCTAAACTTGGAATTGTTATTTACCCTGGAGCTGAGTATGCAGGCCGTCTGGTTGTTGGGGACATTGGCATTCCAAAACAACTCTACGATGAGGTATGTATTGAGCTAACCGATGCCCAAGATATTGCCGCAAAACTTCCAGCTAGACCCCCAAATGCGCATAAGGGAACTTTTGGAACAGTCGTTGTTATAGCTGGTTCGGCAGGGTTGACCGGTGCGGCAGCGATGGCTGGTGAATCAGCTCTGCGTGTGGGCGCAGGTCTTGCAGTCGTTGGCGTTCCAAAAAGCTTGCAGGATGTTATGGCTGTTAAACTTACCGAAGTTATGACCAGCGGACTGCCCGAAACCCTTGAGAGGTCAATCAGCACTCAAGCTTTGGATGCGGCGCTTGAGCTTGCAGACAAAGCTACTGCCGTGGTGCTTGGCTGCGGATTAGGTACCCACCCGGAAACTTGCAAATTTGTCCACGCCTTTGTAAAAGCCCTCAAAAAACGCGCGGTGATTGACGCGGATGGGCTAAATGCGCTTTCCAAGAATACCAGCGTTCTTGAGAGCAGCCACGCCGAGTTTATTCTTACCCCACACCCTGGTGAGATGGCGCGACTGCTTGGAACTGATATTGCAAGCATTCAGTCTGACAGGGTAGGAGCGGCGCAAACGGCGGCGCAGCACTTTCAAAGCATAGTTGTTCTTAAAGGTGCTAGAACGGTAATTGCGCATCCCGATGGCAGAGTGCTTATTAATCCCACAGGTACATCCGGACTTGCGACGGGTGGAACAGGAGACGTACTCGCCGGCGCAATCGGGGGGCTACTAGCCCAAGGAATAAGTCCATGGGATGCGGCAGCGTGCGGCGTATATGTTCATGGTAGGGCGGGCGAGATCGCCGAGCGAGATGTTGGGTCACCTGGAATGCTTGCAGGCGATGTTATTCGCGCATTGCCTGCCTCGTTGAGGGAGCTTTATGCTCTCAAGTAAGCAAAGGGGGTGTTGACTTGCGTGCTATCATAATCTTAGTACTAATTTTCTCTGTTTCTGCTGCCTTTGCCGTGACGGCGCCGATAACTGTTCCCTCTGCAGGTGAATACTACTACTGGTTTTCCTATACCGATGCAAAGGGTAATGTAATCCAGACAACGCCGAGAAGCTTTAAAGATAAAAGGGCGACAGCTGAACTGCCGCTTGTAAAGGATGCCGTTCCAAAGTGCAAGCTTTATGTGCTAGATGGCAAGTCTGGCAATGAGGCAGTAATTGAAATCGAGCCTAAAAAAGACGAGCTATTGAAGTTTGACCTCAAACCGGGCGACTTTAACAAGGTGCGGCGTGTCGAAATAAGCGTTTTGGGTGCAGAAACAGGCAGGCCTGCTGCTGCTTGTATCGTAAAGCTGGAGGATAGCGAGAAGAAAATACAAGTTCAGACTCTTGATCCAATGGCCGAAGGGGTAGCCACATTTCTTGATGTTGCCTCAGGCACTGCAAGAGTTACCGTTAAATATGGCGAAGACCGCATGTCAAGCCAGGATATTGATATTCCGTTAGACCGCGAGGAACTCACAGCTCGTATAAGTGTCCCAGTGGTTGGCGACATTGACACCATTCAGTCGGCTGAGCCAACGAAGGAGGCAGAGAATGGCAAAGAAGCAGCAGGGGATGCTCCACAGCGTGTTGGAAACCGATTGGATTGGCTTACCGGATTCATTGGCTTGGTGCTATTTGGAGTGATTGTTTATAGTGCATATGTGCTAATGCGTAATCGAGGTGCACGTTTCCAAGAAATTCTTCGTAAGATGGGTGTGGAAATTCAACCAGACCAGGTCTCGGCAAGCACTAGTCAAACTCAATCGCAGGCATCGCCAGTTGACCCAACGGTGTGTCCGTTTTGCGGTGGAAAGAAGGACCCAACTACTGGAGCATGTGCCTGCACTGTCGGCGCGCCCGGCATAGCGGCAGTGCAAGATGCTGGCTCAGGCCCCAGGTTGATTGCTACTCAAGGTCCATATGTTGGAAGCATTTATCAGATTTTGACCAATGAAGTTACAATCGGGCGTGACGAAGGCAACAGCATTGCTTTTGCGCAGGACCCTACAACCTCACGCAGACATGCAAAAATTACAAGCGAAGGTGATACGTATAAGATTATTGACCTAGGTTCATCGAACGGGACATTTGTGAATGGAATCAAAGTAACCGAGCGTATACTGAGCGCCGGTGATGAGATTCAGATTGGAAGCAATAAGCTAAGATTTGAGACGTAATTTATGTCGCTTAATTCAAAAGTTATATTAAGTTTCCTAGCGTCTACGTTTGGTGCGCTTTTAGCATGGGTTATTGTTGACTTCAACCCATGGTATCGGCTTCAGCCCGGCCCGACCGTTGGCACGTTTATGAAGCAAATTTCCGAACAATGGTTTGTTGGAGCTATTTTTGGAACAATGGTTGGGCTTGCAATAGGCTATGTCAACGGTTTGTGGGCAGGAAGCTGGCCGCAGATGAAAAGGAACCTCGGCTGGGGGGCGGTTGTCGGCTTCTGCGGTGGTATATTAGGCCTTGTTTTTGGACAACTCTTTTTTGGAAGCCTTTATGTAGACCCGCTTTCTGTGCCGCCGCTTTCTGTTATGCGGCCTTTCTATTTCGTTTGGGGTATTATCGTACGTGCGATAGGTTGGGCCTTGATTGGTTTGTTTATCGGAGTTGTTCAGGGGTTGCCTTCTGGTTCGAAACGGGCGGCACGCCACGGTGCAGTCGGAGGCTTGCTTGGTGGTTTTGTCGGTGGCACGCTATTTGAAATTGTTCCATGGATTTTGCCACCCGGAACGAAAAATCCGGGCGTTGTGAGCAGAGCCATCAGCATGACGGTTACCGGCGCATCTATTGGCTTTTTTATAGGACTAGTTGAAACTCTTCTTAAACAAGCGTGGATTCGCGTAGTTCAAGGTAGAAATGAAGGCAAAGAGTTCGTTATTTCAAAACCTCGGACAACTATCGGACGAGACGAGCTTGCGGATATTGCATTGTTCGGCGATAGGAATATTGCTCCTTTGCATGCGGTAATCGATGTCCAGCAGGGAAGGCACATCCTGCATGATGCAGGAAGCTCAATTGGTACGCTAGTCAATGGGCAAAAAGTCACTCAAAGTGTGCTCAAAGATGGGGATATTATTGAAATTGGTTCGATGCGCCTAGAATTTCACGAAAAGGCTACTGCATCTAAGATTCCAAGGCAAGTTGATGTTCCGGAAAGTCCTCCTTCCAGGCCGATTCCGCAGGCGCCAGGCGTATGTCCGTTCTGCGGAGGCAGGAAGGATCCAAACACAGGATTATGCGATTGTTCAATTGGGGCTTCACCTACTTCTCAGACAATTTCAGCTCCAATGGGTACTGTCCCGAGACTGGTTGGAATTAGTGGTCCATATGCTGGGCAGTCGTTCATATTGGCTTTGGATACACCTACAACTATTGGGCGCGAGCCTGGGCGCAGCATTCAACTTCCAATGGACACAACTGTCTCGCGCAAACACGCACGAATAGTAAACGAAAGCGGTACTTTCGTCGTATATGACGAAGGGAGCTCAAATGGCACAGTTGTAAACGGTATGCGAGTTAACCGTCAGGAGTTAGCGCCGGGAGATATGATAGCATTTGGGGCCTCGCAATTCAGGTTTGAGCAATGAGTGAAAAGGAATATGCTGATTACTCAGAAATTGCTGGCTATTTTGACGTCGGCAGGAGGCTTCCCGAAGAGGCAATCGCACAATGGGTAAATTTAATTCGGAGGCGAGGCCGTCTTGAAAAGGATTCATTGTGTTTGGATTTGGGATGCGGCACGGGGCGGTTCGCTATTCCGATTAGAGAGATTACAGGTGCATATGTGATAGGCGCCGACCTTTCAGCCGAAATGCTAAAGCATGCGGCCAGCAAGCCTGGTGCTGAAAAAGTAATGTGGGTTAGGTGTGATGCTGAGCTTACGGCTTTTCGGAATGGAATCTTCCAATGCGTGTTCATGTCGCTTTTACTGCACCACGTTAATGATATGAGACGGGTGCTTTCGGAGTGCCGGCGATTGCTAAAACCCGGCGGAGTCTGTCTTATTCGCACGACTGCCCATGAGCAGATGGATACCATGCCGGTCTATCGTTTCTTTCCGAAGGCATATGAGATTGATCGTAGACGCCTGCCTTCAGTTGACATTATAGAAGAAGAGCTTCGCCGTGTGGGCTTCCAGAAGGTTTGGCATGAGACCGTCACCCAAGAGCTGGTTTCAAGCGTTGAAGCATATCTCGACAAAGTGCGAAATAAAAACATCTCTGCTTTGACGCTTATAAGTGAGAAAGATTTTGCCGAAGGTCTTGCGCGAATGGAAGCGCATTTCAGGGAGGTTGGTCCCGAGATTAGCCTTGCCGAGGTTCGAACAGAGGAGCTGACATTAATAGGGGCTGAATGATTGTAAGGTGGGTTTTTCTAATTCTCCACAACCCATTTTCTGGAGGTAGGTAATCATATGGAACAAACAAGGATTATCCCGCCTGGTGGCGATGACGGACCCGACGTACGAACAAGGGCTCTTGATGCCGCGATGGAAAAAACTGCAATGGCTGGCGTACTTAGGGCGCTTGACATTGAATGTTTTCCCGGCAACCGATATGCCTTAAGTACTGAACCATCAAGGGAGCATGTTCTGATACAGCTAAAGTCAGCGCCTGGCGTGATGGGTCGACGCTTGCCGCTAAACATAGCGCTTGTGATTGATAGGAGTGGCTCTATGGAGGGCGAGCCCCTTGATTATGTAAAGCGGGCTTGTGGATATGTTGTTGACCTCCTTGAGCCAACTGACATACTCTCGATTGTTACCTTTGCTGAGCAGGTTGATGTTATCATGCCTGCTCGCCGAGTTATAAATAAGACGCTTTTAAAGGAGCATATAAATCGCATTGAAGTTGGCAATACTACCAACCTATATGATGGAATCGTTGTCGGGGCTAATCAGGTTATATCGGCATATTCTGAGGGGTACCTGAACCGTGTGTTACTGCTTACCGATGGCGAGCCAACCGCTGGCATAAAGGATTTTGCCTCAATAGTGGGCCAGGTTGCCGAACAGAAGAGTAGGGGTATTACAGTAACTGCTCTAGGTTTTGGCCCCGAATATAACGAAGAGTTGATGGCAGGAATTGCGCGGCAAAGTGGTGGAAACTACTACTACATCTCTCGTCCCGAACTAATTCCAGAAATCTTCCGCCGCGAGTTGGAAAGCTTAATGACAATCACAGCGCGCGATATACGCCTGCGTCTTGGTTTGTCGCGTTGGGTGCAACTTCGCCAAATATATGGCAAACAGCCGTCGTATGGCGAACGCTACGCTGAGGTCAACTTAGTGGACATAGAGCGAGGAAGTGCAATCTCAGTCCTCTGCGAACTTGAGTTTGCGCCGCGACCGGCTGGTATCTACAGGGTTATGAAGGCTGAGGTCTTTTATAATGATGCCGTGAGCAATCGAAATGAGGTCTTGTCTGCTGATATTGAGTTTGAATTTACACCAGAAAAAACGCTGATTCCGACAGGGGTCAACCCTATTGTCAAACAAGAGCTTGAGGTGGCGCTTGCTTCAAGGAACCTGGAAAAGACAGTCATGGGAATGAAAACTCAACAACTCTCAGCGATGGCGGCAACCGCGGAGCTTGAGCGGACAATGAACATTCTGCTTGACCAAGGTCGTGTGCAAGAGGCAGAGGAAGTAAAGAAAGCAATTGACTCTGTTAAGCGCGGCGGACCAGACGCAGAGAAGACCCTAGTTGGCACTATTTATAACCTGGATCAGGGAAAAAAGAAATAGCTCAATACCACCGAATTAATTAATTCGGTAATTAGCCAAGCAAGATTATCTTGAAGGGGAGATTTTCATGGAAATAGACCAGCCACAAACTGAAAAAACAATGGTTGCGCAGCCTGCTCCAGGGGAAGCTACTATAATCGGCACGCCGATAAAATGTCCTGTGTGCGGTATGGAAAACAACCCAAGCGAGAAGTATTGTGGTGACTGTGGGTTTTTGCTTTCGATGGTTCCTGCCGATGCTACGCCAATCAAGGACTTGTCTGCTTTTCCTAAAATTGTAGATAAGGTGAAGGGACGCGAATTTTTCCTCCACTCCGGTGAAAATACCGTCGGACGTGAGGCTGCGGATATTCTTCTCGAAGATCCAACCGTTTCCAGGCGTCATGCCATAATCACATTTGACGAATCAGGTTGTTGGGTGGAGGATATTGGAAGCACAAATGGCACATTCGTGAATGGACGGAAGGCAGAAAAAGGCGAGAAAATTCAAATTGGTGATGGTGCGGAAATTAAATTCGGAGGTTCAGTGCTAATCTTAAATCTCCCTCAAGTTGCCCCAGGAGTTGCGGAAGAAGCTTCTCCCTTGGGGGAGGGAGCGACAGCCGAAGCAGAAACCGAGCAGGTTGAAGAAGCTCAAACTCAGTTGGAAAAGGCTGATGAAATCGCTTCTGAGCAGGAGAAATCTGTGGCGCGTCTTGTCGTTGTTTCCGATCCCACTAAGGTTTTTGAAATAAAGCCTGGCGTAAATGACATTGGCCGCCGATCAAGCGCAGCTGTTCCTGTTACATTTGATGGATATGTATCCAGCATTCATGCGGACCTTATTGCAGAGGGCGAAGGGTTTTTTATAACAGATATGGGCAGTACTAATGGCACGTTTGTGAATGGAGTAAGAATTTCACCTGGCATGCGCAGTGTGCTTTCAAACGGCGATGAAATAACCATAGGAATGACTACATTGCGCTTTGAAATCTTTTCAGCAGAAGGAGAGCCAGCAAGCTCTGATACTCAGCCGAAATTGCCCGAAGGTAATGAATGACGATGGAACAGACGGAGATTACTGCAAGAATTGATACCGGAGATTTAATACAAGGTTGGGCTAATAAGAAAGGTTTAAGACCAGGTGTGATAGTTAGCACACGACTTGGGGCAAAAACCGATCTTGGGTTAGTTCGCGAGAATAACGAAGACAAATTCGAATTCTTCGAACCTGAGGAGCCTGAGCTTCTTGCGGCAAAGGGACTGTTCTATGCGGTGGCGGATGGCATGGGTGGCCATGCATCTGGCCAAATCGCTAGTGAACTTGCCCTTAAGATGATAATCAGGAACTACTATACTGATTTTTCTGAAGATATAGAGCAGAGCTTGGAGGCGGCATTTAAAGCGGCAAATGCATACATCTACGATGTTGGTCAAAGCATTCCTGAGCGGTCTGGGATGGGGACAACATGCACAGCGGCGGTGATTTGTGAAGATAAACTTCACATTGCACATGTTGGCGATAGCCGCGCATACATGATTCGAAGCGGCAAGATTCGCCAGCTTACGCAAGATCATTCTTGGGTTGCGGAGCAAGTACAGCGTGGAGCAATGACAGAAGAAGAAGCGATGATGTCGCCATTTAGAAATGTCATCACTAGATCGCTTGGGGTGACTCCTGATGTCGAGGTAGATTTTTACCAGGAAGAGCTTAAAAGAGGCGATGTCATCCTTATGTGTTCTGATGGTCTTTCCGGGTATGTTTCGGATGCCGAGATATTAGAGATAGTTTCAGAAGCAAGCCCTGCGCTGGCGGCGCTGAAGTTAATAGACCGTGCAAATGGACATGGCGGTGGTGATAACATTACCGCGCTAATTGTAAGCATCAAAAGCATAGACAGATGTGGTAGCAAGCGTAAAATCAGGAGATTATTTGATAGGTAGAGATCTCTGCTTTCGATACCCAAAGAAGAAGGCTATTATGGGAATAAAAAATCTCACAATTCGGTCTTCTGCTAGGGTAAAAGGAAGCATGGATGGTATTCACTTGTGGCTACGAATACACTTGAGCATTACCAAATTGTTCGCGAGATTGGAAGAAGCAATGATATAGTCTACGAGGCGATAGATACGAGAATCAACCGCCGCGTAGCGCTGAAGGAACTTGTCATACCTCCAAACCTCACAGGCCAGCAGAGAAGAGAACGAATAGAGCGGTTTTACCGCGAAGCACGCGCCGCAGGGTCGCTTACACATCCAAATATCGTAACTATCTACGAGGCTGGTGAAGACCAGGGCAGGCATTTTATTGCCATGGAATATCTGGAGGGTCAGTCCCTGCGCAACATCCTCGAAATCGAAGGCCAAATTTCTGTTGACCGCACCGTTGAAATAATCTCTCAGGTTTGTGATGGCCTTGCTTTTGCTCATTCGAAGCGAGTTATCCATCGCGATATAAAACCCGACAATATACATGTTCTTCCTTCCGGCTTGGTCAAAATAACTGACTTCGGAATTGCTCGCCTAATGGAGGAGCCGTCATTAACTGCTAACGGCCAGGTTTTCGGTACGCCTAGCTATATGTCACCTGAGCAGATAGCTGGAAAGCAATTAGACCATCGGACGGATATATTCTCGCTTGGCATAGTGATATACGAAATGCTGACGGGAAAGAAGCCGTTCACTGGGGATTCAGTTGTTACAATTACTTACAACATTATGAACCAGGATGTTCTTATTCCGCCAACGATTCCGCCCTTCATGGCTAATGTAATTAGGCGTTGTCTTGCTAAAGACCCCAATATGCGGTATCAATCTGCTGAAGAAGTAAAGGCTGGCCTCAACTCTTCTGCATATCAACAACCAGTTGCACAGCCAGACCCATCCAGCTCTACGGTTGGAATGCCTAGTGGTTGGTATGGCGGTCCTCAGACTCCCCCAATACCTCCACTGCCAACAGGCGACCAGCTTGGTGGTTCAAAGCCAGACGATATTGTCTTGCCCAAGCTTCCATCGAAGCCGCTTCTCTCGCCCGAAGCGAAATACTTCTTAAAAGTGATGTTCGCAGTCCTTTTCGCATGCGCTGTAGTAGTCGCGTTTATTTGGGCATTTTCCGCCGCTTATCAGGGATATCAAAGACAGTTTCGCCAACAGGAGATTCAAGTGCTCTTGGATGCAGGGAAGAGGTATTTTGATTCCGAGAGTTATCTTGCTGCTATCCAGGAATGGTGCAAGGCGCTGAAATTGACAGGCGACCCAGATGTAGCCAAAGCCATTAGACGAAACATTGCGGTGTGCTATCTACGGCTTGGAAACCAAGCTGAGCAAGGCGGCGACTACTCTCGGGCGATTACGTTTTACCAGCAGGCGCTCGTTTATGATAAAGAGTACACTGATGCCCACCTTTTTCTTGGCAACTTGCTTAGGCGCGTTGGCCGAGAGAACGAAGCACTCTCTGAGTTTGAGACTGTTGTTAAGCTCGAGCCATCAAGTGAGGCGGGCTCAGTTGCAAGGCAACATGCGGCGGTCATATACGTTAGTCATGGCGACGAAGCCTACAAAAATGGCGATGTCGAAAGTGCAGTAGCATGGTGGCGCAAAGCGGTTAAGATCGCTCCTGGTACGGATATTGGGGACCAAGCCCAAGCTAGGATTGACAATGTGGTAAACGGAGGATAAGTGTGAGGAAGGGTAAATCTACCAAAAAGGCTGAAACTCGGAAAAATATTAGCCAAGAGGTACAAACTATCGTTAACCGCATTGGTGAGTTCTCAGAGCAATCTCCTGAAGAACGCATTGCAAAATTGCCAGAAATCGTTCAGGCTGTCCGCTCACTACCCTTGCTTGAAGCTGAAACAGCGCTTGTGGATGCGGCACGTAAGTGGCAAGTAGCCATACTTCCAATATTAGAATCCCTAACAAGTGACATAGAATATGCACCGGTAGCAGCAGAAGCCATGGGATTCATTCGCTCAGAAGCGGTAGTTCCAATCCTGCGGAATCTCGATAGGGCGGAGTTGCCGAAAACAATAGTGAAGTCTGCACGGCGCGCACTACACCGCCTAAAATCCTACGGTATAGCAGTAGAAGAGACACAGGAGGCGCCAAGGCCGACGCTCGCGCTGGCTGGTGGAAGGCGGATTATTAGGTCTGTAATGAGTAATATAGACGGCAGTGGCGGGCAAATCCTCTCTATTTTATTTTCAGCGCCGTTAAGTGGCACCGAGGCCGTGGAGATGGTTGCTGATGACATCGGTGGCATTAGGGATTTAGCAGGTGCTCGAATAACAAAGAGGGCGTATGATGAACATATTGCAAGCGACGCGGACAGGACCTTTGTATTCGTTGATGCTCCTGCCCCTTATATATTATTCAGAGGACGGGAATATGAAGCTATTACTGTAGCGCAAGGGAAACCATTGCCAATCGAGTATCAGTTTTATCGCGACCTATTCCGTACTCCTGGCCGAAATTATGAGCGCTCAATTGTATATGAAGAAGTCAATGCCGAGGAAATTAGTTCCGAACCTTCGCTCGTTAAGCGTGCTGGAGAGTTGTTCGAAACTCCTGCATTCCGCTCCTGGTTGATAGCAGAAGAGGATATTCAGCTACATGCAACCAAGCTCATCGAAGCCGAGGAAAGCCCTCTGATTCTTTCTGAAACGAGCCAAAGAGAAAGAATTGAACGCATTTTTCAGACAGCTATGGATGAAATCTTTACCCCAGAGGTCCGAGCAAGATATAAGCGTCGGATTGAAGAAAATGCATATGTGCTTTTAAAAACAGGATATTCGGACCTTGCGCGGGTTGCAGTTGCGTGTGCTTTAGAACTTGCCTTGGAAGACCTTCCTTCGCACGATGCTCACTTTGCTCGGGCTCTTGTCGAACGAAGCATTGGAGTATATATTGCAGCTCAAGGACGCAAGCCACGAATCTATCGAGTTTAGGGATGCATTGCTTCCTCGCTTGTCAATTCCTATTTATCTGTGCTAAACTGAACCAAATATTGTAGGAGAATACTTATGGCTATAAGTGACCTTGTTGAAGAGAATATACAGCGATTAAAACCCTATTCACCTGGTAAGCCAATTGAAGAAGTAGAACGCGAGTATGGCATCACCGATATTATTAAGCTCGCTTCGAATGAAAACCCACTTGGTCCTTCTCCGAAGGCTGTAGAAGCCATGAAGAAAGCCGTGGAGAATGTTGCATTATACCCCGATGGAAGCTGCTTCAGCCTAAAGAAAGCGCTTGCCAAGCACTGGGGCGTAAGCGAAGATGAGGTGCTTCCAGGAAATGGGTCAGATGAACTAATCCACTATATCGGCATAACGTTTCTTTCGCCGGGTGATGAAGTAATCCAAGCTGACCCGTCATTTGTGCGCTATGAATCTGCAGCAATCCTGAATAATTGCGAATGCATCATGGTACCGCTCAAGAACTTCACACATGACCTTGATGCAATGGGTGACCGAATCACCGAGCGCACGCGGCTCATATTCGTCGCAAACCCAAATAATCCAACAGGGACGGCGGTTACACAAAAAGATGCTGAACGGCTTATATCTCGGCTACCAAAACGCGTTATTGCAGTGTTTGATGAGGCCTATTATGAATATGTTGAGAGCCCAGAGTTCCCAAGGATGTTGGAGTTCGTTAAAGCTGGAGCCAATGTTATCGTGTTGCGAACTTTCTCGAAAATATATGGGCTTGCTGGCCTCAGAGTTGGTTATGCAATCGCAAGGCCAGAGATAATTCAGTGTTTGAATCAAGTTCGTGAACCTTTCAACGTGAACAGTGTTGCCCAAATTGGGGCAATTGCTAGTCTTGGCGATCCAGAACAAGTTGAACGTAGCCGACGGTGCAATTCCGAGGGCAAGCGATACTTATACCGCGAATTTGAGGAAATGGGCCTTCCATATACGCCTACTGAGGCAAACTTCGTTTGGGTAGACCTTAAACGTGATTCTCGCCAGGTGTTTACAGAGCTCCTAAAGAGAGGTGTCATTGTACGAACCGGCGATATATTTGGTTACCCAACTTACATTCGGGTTACCATTGGCACCGAGTCGGAGAATAAAAGGTTTATTGAAACTCTGCGAACAGTTCTGTTCGGTTAAGTTTAAAGTTCGAGTTTAGCTTTCAGGCTTAAGTAACAGGAACAATGATTATCATATTATCTTCTGATGCTACCGACCAAGATATAGAAAAACTAGCCGCGAGCCTCAAGGAGCGCGGTTATGGAATACATCTTTCTCGCGGCGTAGAAAAAACAATCATCGGGGCAATTGGTGCTCCCGAGGAAGATAAGCTTCTTATTATCCAGCAGATTGAAGCGCTTCCATTCGTTGAGCGCGTGGTGCCAATTCTGAAGCCCTACAAAATTGTTAGTCGTGAATTCCATCCCGAGAAGACTGTTATCAATGTTAGGGGCGTTGAGATAGGTGGGGACGAGGTTGTGGTTATGGCTGGCCCATGCTGCGTTGAAAACGAGAAGCAAGTATTGGAAACCGCCCGTGCTTGCTATCGGTCTGGTGCTCGCATTCTTCGTGGAGGTGCTTTTAAACCAAGCACCTCACCATATAGCTTCCATGGGCTTGGTGAAGATGGCTTAAAAATTCTTGACGCAGCGCGTGCTGAAACTGGCATGCCTATTATCACCGAAGTTATGGATACGCGCGATGTTGAGCTGGTAATGAGGTATGCCGATATACTTCAAGTTGGCACGCGAAACATGACCAATTTCGCTCTCTTAAAGGAAATTGGTCAAGCGCGAAAGCCTGTCATGTTGAAGCGTGGCATGTCAGCAACCGTCGAAGAATGGCTTCTGGCAGCAGAATACATTGCCGCACGAGGCAATTATGAAATCATTTTATGCGAGCGGGGTATACGAACATTCGAGACCGTTACTCGAAATACCTTTGACATAAATGCAATTCCAGCGGTTTCTGAGCTTAGCCATTTGCCCATAATTGCCGACCCTAGCCATGGTACGGGACGGTGGCAGTTTGTTGGTCCTGTTGCAAAAGCGGCAATCGCAGCAGGAGCAGATGGTCTAATAATCGAAGTTCATCCCGAACCACAGCATGCGCTAAAAGACGGGCCCCAGTCACTCAAGTTTGATACGTTCGACAAGCTGATGAAGGAATTGGTACATTTAATTCACGCTGTCGGAAGAAAACCAAGTTGGAGCGAAACAATTGAGACTAATTGATAATGTGGCAATAGTTGGTGTTGGGCTAATCGGTGGTTCGTTTGGGATGGCCCTGAAAAAACGAGGCTTGGCTGAGAGCGTCATCGGTATTGGTCGAAACCCAGAGCGGCTTCAAAAAGCTGTAGATCTTGGCGCCATAGATGAATGGATGACCGACATCAAAGCAGGAGTTCGTGATGCTGATTTAGTATACATTTCCACCCCCGTCGGTTTGGAGGTTCATTTTATTCAACAAGCGGTGATGGCGGCCCCAAATGGATGCATTATTACTGACGCCGGCAGTACGAAAGGCGAGATATGCAGGCAGGCAGATAGAATAGTTCGCAAGGATGTCCATTTTGTAGGCGGCCATCCGATGGCTGGCTCCGAAATGACGGGCGTTGAAGCAGCAAATCCCGAACTTTTTGTCAACGCGACGTATGTTCTAACGCCAACAAGCGCAACTAGTCCTGAAGCCATGGCTGTTGTCCAAAAACTAGCAGAGGCAATTGGGTCTAAAGTGATAGTTATGGATCCAGAGGCGCACGATTGGTGTGTGGCAGCAGTTAGCCATCTTCCGCATATTATTGCGGCGGCACTTGTATCCATGGCACATGAATATTCTCTAAAAAACCCTCAGGTTTTCAATCTTGTTGCCGGTAGCTTTCGTGATATGACGCGCGTAGCAAGTAGCTCGCCAGTCCTTTGGCGTGATATTTGCTTGACGAATGTTGAAGAAATTCAGAAAGCGGCTGAGAGCTTTAAACAGCATCTTACCGAAGGCCTGCGGACCTTGGAGTCAAATGACGGCGAAGCATTCATGAAATGGTTTGGTTCTGCAAAGCAGATAAGGGATAGCATATTTTGGCCACCGCAGGAGAATAAAGATTCTAGTTAATATAGGCAAATGTCATTGTGCGATTTGCCCTGCGCCCAAAAATGTTTCGAAATTATAATGTTGATTTGCAATGTTGCAATTATAAGGTAGCCCAGGATGAACAGGAGGATATCCATAGCCATTGACGGTCCGGCGGGTGCCGGAAAGACAACTGTGGCTAAAGAAGTTGCGCGTCGTCTTGGTTTGAGATATATTGATACTGGAGCAATGTACCGTGCAGTCGCCTGGAAGTCGCTCGAGAAAGGCATACCACTTTCCGATGAGGAAGCAATTGTGGATATGGTTGCCAAAGTGAAGATTGACTTTCCAATGGGCGATGGGTCCCGAATATTCGTGGACGGAAAGGATGTTTCTGAAGAAATTCGAAGTCCTGAGGTTACGCGGCTTTCTTCGCCAGTGTCGGCAATCTCGGGCGTACGAAAGCATTTAGTCGCCCAGCAAAGACGGCTAGCAAGCGGTGGCGGGGTAGTAATGGAAGGGCGCGACATAGGTTCGGTCGTCCTCCCCAATGCGGAAGTGAAAATATTCCTCACAGCATCAGTTGAGGAACGGGCAAGACGCCGATATGCAGAAATGAAAGCCGCAGGAATTTCGGTAGACATAGAAACCCTCAAGCGCGAAATTGAAGAGCGGGACCATCGTGACAGCACCAGGGCAGATAGTCCGCTGACAAAGGTCCCTGGAGCTGTCGAGATTAATTCTGATGAACTGACAGTTGACCAGGTTGTCGAGCGCATACTTGAAATTGCAAGCGCTAAATATTAACTTTCTACTTTGATCTCGCTCGGGAGGACGCAAAGTGGAAAAGTTCATTCTACCAATCGAAGTCGCCGAGCTACCAGGCGGCAGGTATGTTGCGACATGCCCACTGATAGAAGGTTGCCACGCAGAGGGTCGGACTGCCAAAGAGGCGATTGACAACATGGAAGATATAGCAAGGGGTTTGATAGAGACAAAATCGCCTTTTGCGGTTCTTGCGCATCCTCATGCCTCGCCCCCAAAAGCTCGGAATCGTTGTCCTATGCCTTGAGCATGAAGAATAACACAGGACCTTATTGGTCTCGATGTTTCTTCCTCGCTTGTTGCTGTCAGTCATTCTCTAGGCATAAGCAATAGGACAAGAGGGGAAATTTGTTGTTTTCGGAAATGCCTGGAGTGTCGTCTTCTAATGCTTAAGAAGACAAGATAAAACTAGCAACCAAAATATGAACCTTGACATTTGACCTTGTATAGAGTAAAATTTAGTTGAGCTCCGGGCCTGTAGCTCAACGGATAGAGCACCAGTCTTCGGAACTGGGTGTTGGGGGTTCGATTCCCTCCAGGCCCGCCAAGAGAGTTGTAACTTCGCTTGACAAAACTTTGCGGAGTGTGTATAATTCGCCTGTGATCTGCCGAGTCCTGCGGGCCTCTTCGGCAGGGCTAGCTGCTGAAATGCAGTTAGTAAGGCGGCAACGCCTTTTGAATTATATTGAAAATCCGGGTCGTTAGCTCAGTTGGTAGAGCAGCTGACTCTTAATCAGCGGGTCACAGGTTCGAATCCTGTACGACCCACCATTTCAGACGGTTGGCACACGGGCGAGTGGTGGAATGGCAGACACGCTAGACTTAGGATCTAGTGCCGAAAGGCGTAGGAGTTCAACTCTCCTCTCGCCCACCAAAAAGTACGAGGTATAGAGATCAAGAGAACAGCGTGTTCGATTCCCTAAAGCGCTGTGCTCGGTACTTGAATACCTTGTACACTAAGAATGCGGGAGTGGTTCAGGGGTAGAACGCCACCTTGCCAAGGTGGATGTCGCGGGTTCGAATCCCGTCTCCCGCTCCAATTTTGGTACAGAGTACAAGGTCTCCGATACTCGGGCATCCGGGCGGTCCCCGCTGTCTTTGTAAAGAGCACTTTGTGCTCTGTACTGTTTTCTTGATGCCTCGTCGCTAGGGCTTGCCCCGACGAGGTATTGTTTTGTTGGTTTTAAAGGAGATTGATTATGCAAGTTACGGTTGAGCACCAGGATGCTTGTACGACCACTTTGAACGTGGAAGTGGATGCTGAACAGGTAGCCAGGACTGTCAAGGAAGTATATAAGGAGCTTGCACAAAAAATTGACGTTCCGGGATTCCGCCGGGGGAAAGCACCTCAAGCAATTCTGGAGCGCTATATCTCGCCTGAATCTGTTCGACAAAGAGCTATCGAGGAACTAATCCCAACCGCATACGCCGAGGCGTTGAAGCAAGCCGACCTACATCCATTTGCAGAGCCTGAACTCGAAGTGGTCAAGTTCGAGATGGACAGCCCTTTCGTTTTCAAAGCCAAGGTGCCGCTTCCACCTAAGGTAGAAGTTGGAGATTACAAAGGAATTGAGGTCGAGCGACCGAAGGTTGAAGTCACGGACAAGGATGTTGAAGCCCAGCTCGAGCACCTTAGGGAGAGTCGAGCAACCTCAAAGCCGGTGGAGGACCGTGGAATCGAGAACGGCGACTTTGTTATAGCGGAAATCACATCCAGGGTCGAAGGAGAGGAGAACAGCCGGTCTACGAGGTCGATATTACATGTTGGAACAAATCTACCCGATTTTGATAAAGCAATCATAGGCATGAAGCCAGGTGAGAAGAGAACCTTCTCGCTCACTTATCCGGCTGATTTTGCCGACCCCGACCTTGCGGGCAAAAAGGCGGATTTCGACGTTACTGTCGACAGCATCCGAATTCGTGTACTGCCAGAGCTCAATGACGAGTTTGCGAAGGAGATATCAAACTTCGAAACGCTTGACCAGCTTCGTGAGGATATCAGAAGGCGCTTGGTTGAATTACGCAACCGAGAAGCCGATAGGGAGGTAGATAGCAAGATTGTTGAGCAGATTGTTTCTCGCTCAAATATCTGCTTCCCGGAGGTAATGGTCGAGCACGAAGTACGTCATGACCTCGAAGACATTGAGGAGCAAGTCAAGCGCCAAAACGCTACCATGGAAGACTATCTGCGCCAAACTGGCCAGACGGAGGAACAGTTACTGGAAAGCCTTAGAGAAGCAGCTTCCAGGCGACTCCGCGCAGGCTTAGTCCTTGGGGAGATAGCAAATAAAGAAGGCATCCAAGTCAGCGATGAAGAAGTAGAAGCTGAAATTGACCGCATCGCAACCGAGGAAAAAACTACGCGCGAGGCAGTGGTCAGTTTTCTAGACACCCAAGGAGGTGCTGAGAGTCTTCGAAATCGCCTGCTCAACCGAAAGATTTTTGAGTTTTTAAGATCAGTATCTAATATAAAAAGTGCAGAAAACAGCGCGGAAAGCACATAATCGGTAATGGGGGTAATTGGCAATTCGCTACGTTAACCCTCAATTGCCTTTCCGCGTTTCAAGTCGGGCTGCACACGCTCGATTAGCTAACCGGAAGGAGAATGAAACAAAAATGGCACTAATACCAATGGTTGTAGAGCAAACCTCTCGGGGGGAGCGGGCTTATGATATTTTCTCCCGCCTGTTGAAGGAGAGGATCATATTCATTGGCACGCCAATTGATGATGACGTATCTAACCTAGTAATCGCACAGCTTCTTTTCCTTGAGAAGGAAGACCCTGATAAGGATATTGAATTCTACATTAACAGCCCGGGCGGCCTCGTCACGGCTGGACTGGCAATATACGATACCATGCAGATTATAAAGCCTGACGTGGCGACTATCTGCGTCGGCCAAGCGGCAAGCATGGCGGCAATACTGCTTGCTGGTGGCGCAAAAGGAAAGCGATATGCTCTTCCAAACGCACGCATGATGATACATCAGGGCAGTGCCGGATTTCAGGGTACGCCTTCGGATATAGATATCCAAGCAAGGGAAATCCTTCGATACAAGGCGCTTTTGAACAGTTTGCTTGCAAAGCACACTGGACAGCCAATTGAAAAAATCGAGCGCGATACCGACCGGGATTTCTACATGTCGGCCGAGGAAGCACTGGCTTATGGCCTGATAGACGAGATTCTGGAAGGTTCAAATAGGTAAAGAGAGTCTTTGATTAAGAAAATAAGTACTGGAGGGCACGTATTTGGCACGGGTTGGATTCGAACGCGGCGAGCAACGGTGCGCTTTGTGCGGCCGGAGCCGCGAGCAAGTGCAAAGACTTATAGTAGGCCCATATGGTGGAATATGTCTGGAATGCTTGGAGCTATGTAACGAAACCATTCGGGCTGAGCTTGGGCGCCGAGAAGAATCGTTTGAGTTCGGAAGCATACCTAAGCCAAAAGACATATACCGGATTCTAAGTCAGTATGTCATAGGGCAGGAGAAGGCAAAGCGCATTCTAAGCGTAGCTGTGTACAACCACTTTAAGCGCATAAATGCACCAGTTTCCGACGTGGAATTGCAAAAGAGCAATATCCTCTTAATCGGACCGACTGGAAGTGGTAAGACACTGCTAGCACAGACGCTCGCCAAAATACTAAACGTGCCCTTTGCCATTGCTGACGCAACTTCGTTGACCGAGGCTGGCTATGTAGGTGAGGATGTTGAGAACATCCTCCTAAAGCTTCTGCAGGCAGCCGACCATGGCGATAGCCTCCAGAACACAATACGGAATGCCCAGCGGGGGATTGTCTATATAGACGAAATAGACAAAATCAGTCGAAAGTCAGACAATCCTTCAATCACACGTGATGTATCTGGAGAGGGTGTTCAGCAAGCACTACTTAAAATCCTGGAAGGAACTGTGGCGAACGTCCCTCCGCAAGGAGGCCGAAAGCATCCACAGCAGGAATACATTCAAATTGACACCACCAACATACTATTTATCTGTGGTGGCGCATTTGAGGGTCTTGACCGCATAATCGAACGCAGGCTGAGCGACCAGGCTTTGGGCTTCCGTGCCAAGGTCGAAAGCAAGAAGGAGCGCAACGTTGGCGAACTTCTCTCTCAAGTGCTTCCTGAAGACCTGCTTAAATATGGGTTTATACCGGAATTTATCGGTAGAGTTCCGGTCATCGCAACCCTTGATGCACTGGATGAACAGACTTTGGTAAGGATACTTGTAGAACCAAAGAATGCACTTGTTAAGCAATACCAAAAGTTCTTCGAGTATGATGGAGTGGAGCTAAGTTTTACGGACGATGCTCTTGCGGCTATTGCTCATGAAGCAATGAAGCGTAGTATTGGCGCACGTGCGCTCCGCGCGATTATAGAAGAAGTCATGCTAAACATTATGTACGAGATTCCGTCTGTTGGGGGCGTAAAGAAGTGTATCATTGATGCAGATGTGATTCTCGGCAAAAAAGAACCAAAGCTAATTACAATTGATGAGATGAGAGCAGCTTCGTAGAGTGCTTGTTTCGAGAGCACGAGTCTGAACCCCAAGTCAAAGGGGCTCCTTTAAAATACAAGGAGCCCCACGAGACTTTCCCTTTTTGGAAGAGGATACACGGATGGCGAAATCCCAAACAAAAGCAGGAAAAAGCAGGAGAGCAAGCAAGGAAGTTTCGCTTGAAGAGCAAACTGTTCCCTCATTGCCTGAAATACTACCAATGCTACCAGTGCGGAATGAAGTTTATTTTCCGCACATGATATTTCCACTCTTTGTCGGGCGTGCAAAGTCAATTCGCGCGCTCGATGAGGCAATGGCTAGCAATCGTTTTATTCTCCTTGTGGCGCAGAAACAAGTGGCGACCGACGACCCAGGGCCGGACGATACCTTCACCGTGGGTTTAATTGCTGAAATAATGCAGATTATGCGGGTGCCCGACGGGACGGTTCGCGTAGTCCTCGAAGGTATCGAACGTGCTAGGATTACCGAATATCTGGAAACGGAGCCATTTTTCCTGGTTAAAGTTGAGCCACTGCCAACGCAAGAGGAGTACGGCCTCGAAATAGAGGCTCTTATGCGGAGCGTAACGGCGTTGTTCGAACAAATTGTCAACGTTGGCCGAAACATTCCGCCAGAGGCGCTCGTCAACGTTGTCAACATTACCGACCCAGGTCGCCTTGCCGATGCTATCACTCCTTATCTGCCACTGCGTGTCGAATCCAAGCAGGAAATCCTAGAAAGTACATCTGTGCGCGACCGACTGGATAAGCTCAATCTCCTTCTTAAGAAGGAAGTTGAAATCCTCGAAATTCAGCGCAACATTCGAAACCGCGTTGAAAAGGAGATGAGCGACACACAGCGTGAGTTCATTCTCCGTGAGCAGATGAAGGCGATTCAGCAAGAGCTCGGCGAACATGACGAGAGATACGGCGAAATTGAGGAGTATAAAAGCAAGATAGAGGAAGCCTGCATGCCAGAAGAGGTTCGGGAGCGTGCAATGAAAGAGTTAGGACGGTTGGAGAAAATGCCGTATGCTGCTCCCGAAGGCGTTGTAATTAGAACATACCTCGATTGGTTAATCTCATTGCCGTGGAGCAAGCGCACGGAAGATAACATTGACATACAGGAAGCTGCCCGCGTCCTTGATGAGGACCACTATGGCTTAATGAAAGCGAAGGAGCGCATCCTTGAGTTTTTGGCTGTCAAGCAGCTCTCAGGAGGTATGAAAGGTCCCATTCTTTGCTTTGTTGGGCCTCCAGGAGTTGGCAAGACATCCATAGGGCGCTCGATAGCCCGGGCTCTGGGACGGAAATTCATCCGAGTCTCACTTGGTGGAATTCGGGACGAAGCCGAGATACGCGGCCATCGGCGCACATATGTCGGCTCAATGCCAGGTCGAATAATTCAAGGCATAAAACAAGCGGGTTCGCGTAATCCAGTTTTTATGCTGGATGAAATTGATAAAGTTGGAGTGGACTTTCGAGGGGATCCTTCAGCAGCGTTGCTCGAAGCGCTTGACCCTGAGCAAAACTTCGCATTCAGCGACCATTACCTTGAGGTTCCTTTTGATCTTTCAGACGTAATGTTCATAACAACCGCAAACTTACTTGATCCTATTCCACCTGCATTGAAGGATAGAATGGAAGTTATTCCATTCTCAGGGTACACCGAAGATGACAAAATAAATATTGCAAAGCAGTTTCTTGTACCCAAACAAATTGCAGAACATGGGCTGAAGCCAAAGCTTCTAAAAATCACTGATGAGGCCCTTTGCAAGATTATCAGAGAATATACTCGCGAAGCTGGCGTTAGAAATCTTGAGCGCGAGATTGCTTCTATCTGCCGCAAGGTAGCGAAAGAAGTAGCGGAAGGAAAGAATACGCAGACTAGAGTTACACCCAACAAAGTCAAGGATTACTTAGGGCAACCGAAATACCGCTATGGCATGGCAGAAGAGCATGATGAGGTTGGTGCGGCGACTGGCTTGGTTTACACCGAGTTCGGCGGAGACACAGTAAGCATCGAAGTAGGCCTTATGCGCGCCCAGGAAGGAAAGCTAATCCTGACTGGACAGCTTGGCGAAGTAATGAAAGAATCGGCGCAGGCGGCACTCTCTTATGTGCGGTCTAGGGCTGCGCAGCTTGACATCCCTGAGGATTTTCCAAATAATATGGATGTTCATATACATGTGCCTGCAGGTGCGATACCAAAGGATGGACCATCTGCTGGCATAACGATGGCAGCAGCTCTCGCATCGGCGCTAACCGGGCGGCCGGTGCGGCGTGATGTCGCAATGACCGGCGAGATTACCCTTCGCGGCAAAGTTCTTCCAATTGGCGGGCTCAAAGAAAAGGTTCTCGCAGCGCATCGCGCGGGTATACGAACTATAATTATTCCTAAGGACAACGTCAAGGACCTCGAGGACATTCCTGATTACGTTAGAGAGGAGCTAACCTTCAAGCCAGTTGAGCATGCAGACGAGGTTCTCGAGATTGCGCTTTTGAATAGCACAAAGAAACAAAAGAAAAGGGCAAAGGCTTAGAAGGGGAGGAGTATGCGGCCGCGGCCTTCAGAGAGGAAAGTGTTTGGTGCGAACTTTCCGGAATCGAGTCGCAGAACGTCGCCCCAGAGCTGTCAGGCTGAGTCTCATCGTCGAATGTTGAGCCTGTCAAAGGCGTGAGGAAGCCGAAGCAGAGCAAAATTGCAAAAGAACTTCATGATTGCTTTCGATGACGGTGGGGTAAGGTTTTAAACCCCTAGGGATTAAGCCTGGCCGGGCAAGCCCGTTATAGCTAAAAACGAGGCCTGTTAATGTTTTACAATGGCAGGCGAATTAAGGTGGTACCACGGAAGAAGCTCCTTTCGTCCTTTAGGATGGAAGGAGCTTTGTGCTTTTAAGACACGGGGAGGAGACTATGAACCGATACGACACATTGCCGAAAACTTATGACCCAAAAGTAGTCGAACCAAAGTGGTATGATTTTTGGATGGAGAAAGGATACTTTGCAGCTGGCAATGCCGAGGATCTTCTTAGAGAAGATCCTGGGAAGGAGAAAATGTACTCCATAACAATTCCACCGCCGAACATTACTGGCTCGCTTCATATGGGCCATGCACTCTGTTATACGATCCATGATGTCCTTGGGCGCTGGAAGCGAATGCAGGGTTTCAATGTCCTAATCCTTCCAGGTACTGACCATGCCGGCATTGCTACTCAGAATGTGGTTGAGAAGCAGTTGGCGATGGAGGGATTGACACGCCACGACCTAGGCCGGGAGAAATTCCTCGAGCGTGTTTGGCAGTGGCGTGAGGAATATGGCGGCACGATAATCCGCCAATTCAAGCGTATGGGATATGCTTTTGATTGGGATCGCCTTCGATTTACGATGGATGAAGGATACGCGGATGCTGTGTTGGAGGAGTTCATCCGTTGGTTTAACGATGGCTTGATATACAGGGGCGTTCGCGTTATCAATTGGTGTCCAAGATGCCAGACAGCGATATCGGATATTGAAGTTGAGTATGAAGAAGTCGCCGGCCACCTTTGGCACATTGACTACCCATTGGAAGATGGGTCAGGTGTCGTAACGGTAGCCACCACGCGCCCAGAAACTATGCTAGGCGATACTGCGGTGGCTGTGCACCCCGAAGACGACAGATATCTCGGCATTATAGGAAAAAATGCTATTCTACCAATAATGGGGCGCTCCATTCCGATTATTGCTGATACTCATGTAGACCCGAATTTCGGTACTGGGGCGGTCAAAGTCACGCCTGCACATGACCCAAACGACTTCGAGATAGGCATGCGCCACAACCTTCAGCAGGTGGTCGTAATTGGCACAGATGGAAGTATGACGGAAGAGGCAGGAAGGTTTGCAGGGATGGACCGGTATGCGGCGCGTGAGGCAATCGTCGAGGAGCTAAGGAGTCAGGGTCTACTTGTTCGTGAAGAGGAATATGTCCATTCAGTTGGAACTTGCGCCAGGTGTGGCACCACCATAGAGCCCCTACTTTCGGAGCAGTGGTTTGTCCGTATGAAGCAAATTGCTCAACCAGCCATTGAAGTAGTTCGCAACGGAAGCGTACGCTTCGTCCCCGACCGTTATGCGAGCGTATACATTGATTGGATGGAAAACATTCGGGATTGGTGTATCTCCCGCCAGCTGTGGTGGGGTCACCGGATACCAATTTGGAAATGCCTAGATTGTGGCGAGTATACAGCATCAAAAACAGAAGTCAGTGCTTGCTCAAAATGTGGCAGTAGGAGTGTTGAACAAGATCCAGACGTTCTCGACACCTGGTTTTCATCTGCCCTTTGGCCTTTCGCTACAATGGGTTGGCCCAAGAAGACATGGGAGCTTGAGTATTTCTATCCAACATCAGTTTTGATAACCGCTCGCGACATAATCTATCTTTGGGTTTCACGGATGATTATGACGAGCCTGTATTTCCTGAATGAGATACCATTTCGGGATGTGTATATCTATGCCACAGTTCTAAATGAAGAGGGTCGCAGGATGAGCAAGTCGCTTGGCACAGGAATCGACCCTCTTGACCTCGTCGAGAAATATGGCGCTGATGCACTCAGATTTGCTTTGATTCAGCAGGTTGGCAAAGTACAGGATATCCGCTTTTCTGAGTCGCGAGTTGCAGCAATCAGGAACTTTTGCAATAAAATTTGGAACATTGCTCGCTTTGTGATGTTGAGTCTCGACGCCGAATCTGGTGAACTTCCTGAGGAGCCTTCACCAGAGGTTTTGCGAAATGAGGATAAATGGATACTAAGCCGCCTTCAGAAAACCATTGAAACTGTCAATGCTGGCTTTGCCAACTATGATATGGATGCTGCCGCCCGAGTGCTTTATGATTTCTTATGGAGCGAGTATGCTGATTGGTATATAGAGCTTGCAAAACCTAGGCTTCAAGGTGAAGAAAAGCCAATTGTTCAATATGTTCTCTGGTATGTGCTTGAGACATCCATGCGTCTTCTTCATCCAATTATGCCGTTTGTTACAGAGCAGATTTGGCAGTCTATTCCTCACGAAGGTGAAAGCATTATGAAAGCTGCATTCCCCGGAGCGGATGCATCTTTAATCAATGAAAAGGCAGAGTGGTGGATGGACCTCATAATGGAAATTACTCGCTCAATTCGCAATCTTAGGGCGGAAATAGGCGTTTTACCTGGCAAAACGGTTGGGTGCATCGTTGTTTCCGAATCTTCTGATGCGAGGGCTGCAATCTCGTCAGGAATAGAAAGCATAATGACCTTGGCTAAGGTAAGCAAGCTCGAAGTTGCCTCTTCCAGACCCTCGACGGAGCATGTGCGCTTTATATCGGCGCATTTGCCCGAGGCGGATATATACATTCCGCTTGCCGGATTAGTGGATATAGATCGAGAGATTGCGCGAGTTACTAATGAACTCTCCGAAGTTGAACGCGAGCTTGCTAGAACCACATCAAAGCTGACTAATGAACAGTTCCTTGCTCGTGCGCCAGCACATGTAATTGAGAAAGAACAGCGAATTGCCCAAGAGCTTGCCGACCGACGTAAAAAGCTTCAAGAGCGGCTCGACATGCTGACGAAAGGAGAGTAGCCTGGCGTTATTGAAAACTAAGTAATTGCTAGTCTAGACAGAGGTAAATATTTCAAATTCGCTTGCTACCATGAATGATATTTTTTCATATGAAGAGGCTGTTGAGTATATCCACAGCCTGGGTGAATCCGTGATTAAACTCGGCTTGGAGCGTTTCCGTGCTCTTTGTGAGAGTCTTGGCAACCCTCAGAACAAGCTGAGAATAATACATATTGCCGGAACAAACGGAAAGGGCTCTACTGCCGCAATGGTATCGGCAATTTTGCGGGCAAATAATTACAAGGTTGGAGCATATTATTCACCTTTTGTCTATGATATCCGGGAGCGTTTCATGCTTAATGGCGAAATGATTCCTCCTGTTGATTTCGTCAGACTGGTGAATACAATCCGGCCACATGCTTTGGCTTTAGAAAAGACACCGCATGGTCACCCTACTGAATTCGAAATGAAGACAGCTATTGCGCTCCTGTATTTTGCCGAGCAAGAGGTTGACTTCGCTGTTTTGGAAGTAGGACTTGGGGGCAGGCTTGACGCCACGAACATTGTAACTCCTCTTGTGAGTGTTATAACGAATGTCGGATTGGATCATATGGAAAGGTTGGGCAATACCATATCAGAGATAGCATTTGAGAAGGCAGGCATCATCAAGGAAGGTATCCCCGTGGTCACAGCTGCCCAGGATAGCGAAGCTCTGAAAGTCATCAGACAGGTGTGCGATGAGCGACATACTAATCTTTTTCATGTCCAGCCTACAAATTATGCTAGATGCTTTAAAGTAGAGCCTCAAAAGGACAGTTCACTTAGGGGGCCGCTTTGTGAGAGTAGCGTTCAGAACTCTTTTTCGCTTGACGGCATTCTGACGAGATATGAGAATGTTGAAGTTGGAATGAAGGGTGAATTTCAGCTGGTAAATGCTGCGACAGCACTTGCAACCATTGAAGTTTTGATAGAACATGGCTTTTGCGTCTCTGAGCAGGCAATCCGCGAGGGGTTAAAGAAAGCTTATGCACCCGGTCGACTTGAAGTGCTACATGAGAAGCCATTTGTAGTTGTGGACGGTGCGCACAATCTAAACGCTGCGCGGGAGCTAGCTCAATCGCTTTGTCGCATTCCCCATAATCGGCTGATACTTGTTATTGGGATGGTATCCGGCCATTCCGTTGAAGACGTAATGTCGGAACTTGCGCCACTTGCACACACGATTATAGCTACTAAGTCCTCAAATATTCGCGCGGCGCCCGCTGAAACAATTGCTAACATAGCTAGACAATTCTGCTCAAACGTGGAGCAAATCACGCCTATTCGGGAAGCTGTACGGCGTGCCCTTGCGCTCTCTTCTTCTAATGATTTGGTGTGTGTAACTGGTTCGTTCTATACAGTTGGCGAAGCTCCCAGAGATATCAAGAGCCTGGTTAATAAGTTTTGAACAGATGTTAGATTGGGTATAAACAAAGTGACCCCCTGGTACTTTGAACTATGTAAATCACCCCACGTTTCCAATCTGCGTGATTTGCGCTGAGGCGGCCGGCACATTTCACAGCACCGACTTTGTGCTTCCTTGGCGGCAGGGAATTTTCGAGTCTAGATTCAAAGGCGCGGTCACCCCCCGACGCAGTCAATGCAATGCAGAGTTTATGGAAGGGGTGGTAAAAATGAGAAAAAGCCAGGGTTTAGTGAGAAGTCTTAACCCTATGCGAAGGCATTCGTGCCAATGCGAGGGAATTAGAATTCCTCGGCTCAAGAGAGTCTCTGCGATTTTCATGCAAAATAATCAGGTAGAGGTGCGCTTCAAAGCGGATATGAAATACCTGGTTCTAGTGCGCTTGATTACCCAAGAAGTAGCTGAGAAGTTAAAGCTGAGTAACAATTCCGTTTATGATCTAAAGCTTGCCGTTGGAGAAGCATGTGCTAATGCAATTGAACACGGCTCGCCTCTGGGTAGCGAAAACGATGTAACTGTAACATTTTCACGGACCGAAAAGGAGCTTAGAATCGAAATTGCAGACCAGGGTGCAGGAAGTTGGATAGAATCTAAGGTTGGATGTGGCAGTGATAGAGGATTTGGCATCCCCATAATGCGGGCACTCATGGACCAGGTGGATTTTGTGGTCGGTCCCGATGGAACCAAGGTGATTCTCACCAAACGGCTTTAGTAGGTAAATTAGAATACGCATCATCTTGTGATTTTTAGACGTGGGTAGAACAATTAAGTATTTTACGAAGGCTTAAACTCGACTCACGTCTAATTTTATATATGGGGAGGGACAAATAAATTGGAGCTTCGAGAGCTTGGACGGACTGGAAAGAAACTCACGCTTTTGAGTCTTGGTTGCATGCGCCTTCCGGATGATGATGAAGAAGGCGCAAAAGTTGTCAGTCGGGCGGTTGACCTTGGTATTAATTACTTTGAGACCTCGGAATGGTATTGCTCCAACCGAAGCGAAATAAAAGTTGGTATGGGCATAAAGGGTCGCAGAGATAAAGTATATATCTCTACAAAGTGCAAAGTTAAACCCGAAACTACTCAAGATGATGTCAAAAGGGCTTTTGAGGGCTCGCTTCAGAGGCTGGAAGTTGATTATGTGGATTTTTATCAGGTGTGGGATTTTAGATGGCCCGAGTACGATGCGGTTTTCAAGAAAGGCGGAGCGCTCGACGCATTAGAGAAGCTTCGTGACGAAGGTCTTATTGGCCACATTGGTATGACAAGTCATGAGTCAAATGAACATGTTATCGAGTGTCTCAATACAGGCTGCATTGAAAGCATCACTCTCGCCTACCATATGCTGAATCGCGAAAAGGAGCCTGTTATTCAGTATGCTTACGAGCATGGCATCGGAGTTGTCATCATGACGCCGCTAGCCGGCGGAATGCTTGCTACTCCATCGGACGTTTTGTCTAGCTTGGCTGGCGGGAAACGAACGTCCACAGCGGCAGTAGCTCTTACTTTTGTTATGTCGAATCCTTATGTGACCACAGTGCCTTCGGGCATGACTTCGGTTAAAGAGGTTGAGGAGAACGTTCGAACTGCTGAGGAATTCGTGCCGCTCACAGTCGAAGAAAGAGATGTACTCATCAAGACACTTGATGAATATAAAGCCCTTGGTGAGAGGTTCTGTACGGGATGCAATTATTGCATGCCATGCCCAAATGAGGTTCGTATTCCAGGTCTATTCCGCATCCGCAATTACTACAAAGTTTTCGGCCTTAAAGAATGGGCTGTGCGCTCGTATGCACGAATGAAAGAACGCCATCCGATAAATTGTACAGAATGCGGTGAATGCGAGAAGAAGTGCCCCAATAACATCCCAATAATTCAGCAGATAAAGGAAGTCCAAGAGCTGTTCGAAGGAGGCGAGAGTTGAGGCTTTGTGCAATTTCCTGCGAGGTTTTTGCCCGTGAATGCGCTCGGGCGACCGCTTATTCGCCGCACGTCGTAGATTTAATTCTTCTACCGTTCGGTCTCCACAATGAGCCCGATGAGCTTCGGCGTCGGATTCAGAAAGAGATTGATATTGCTTCCGACGGCAGATTCGAATATATCGTTTTAGCATACGGGTTGTGCAGCAGGGGTACTGCTGACCTCGAGGCTAGGAGCACGCCAATCGTCGTTCCGCGCGCTCACGATTGTATTACTCTTCTTCTCGGCTCAAGAGAGCGATATAAAGAGGAGTTTCAACAGCATCCTGGGACTTATTACCACAGTCCAGGATGGGTTGAGCGCAAAGAAGGAGAGATTAGGCAAGGTGTGGTGGACTCGATACAGGAGCGTCTTGAAGAGGAGCGTTTTAAGGAGTATGTTCAGAAATACGGCGAGGATAACGCGCAGTTCCTAATTGAGCAAGAGCGCCTTTGGCTCGTAAACTACAATAGGGCAGCTTTTATTAATACGGGGCTGGGCAATATTGAAAGCTACCGCGAATTTACAAAGCGATTGGCCGAAAATAGGGGATGGTCATATGAAGAAATCCCGGGCGACACGCGACTAATAGATAGGCTTCTTTTTGGCGATTGGGATGAAACAGAATTCCTCATCGTTAGGCCCGGATGCCGAACCATCGAGCAGGTAAACAATGAGATCATTTCAGCGGTTTGACATCGAGACACTAACCGCCAATTTGCCCCTTGCTGTATTGCTCTGCTTGTGCTTGAGGATTGGAATTCAACGTAAAATATGTTAAATTTTCCTCGGTGATGTAACTGCAATGCCTGCAAATCTAACCCCACAATATAAGGAAGCTGAAGAACGATACCGCCAGGCGAAAACTTTTGAGGAGAAGCTTGCTGCACTGGAAGAAATGCTTGCGGTCATTCCCAAGCACAAGGGAACCGAGCACATGCAGGGCGATATCAAACGCCGAATTGCTAAGCTAAAGGAGCAGGAAGAGCAGAGGATTGCCAAAGGCAAGCGGTCTTCTAGCTTGTATAACGTCGAGAAGGAGGGCGGCGGACAGGTAGTTCTGGTTGGTCCCGCAAATTCAGGCAAATCAAAACTGCTATCGCGCGTTACGAATGCTCAACCTGAGATTGGAGAGTATCCGTACACAACCCAAAAGCCATTGCCGGGCATGATGGAGTATGAGGATATACAATTCCAAATTGTAGATATGCCGCCAATCACAGAAGAGTTTACGGAACCTTGGATGGCAGCAATCGCAAGAAACGCTGATGGAATCTTGTTTGTTCTTGATGTGAGCAATGGTTCGGTGCTCGAAGAAATCGAAAGCACTCTTCGCATACTAGAAAAGTTCCGTGTGCGACTTTATGGGTGGGATAGGCCAATACCCAAGGACGAACTGGGCATTGTTGTTCCAAAGAAGACGATTCTTGTAGCAAACAAAATGGATTGCCCAGAAAGCGCCGAAAACTTGGAGGTAATCCGCGAACTTTATGGAGACCGATTTCCTATTATCCCAGTATCTTCCGAGACGGGCCAAGGGCTGGAGGATCTCAAGCAGCAAGTTTTCCGCATGCTTGATGTTGTCCGCATTTATACGAAAGTACCAGGAAAGCCAGCCGATATGGATACCCCATATGTCGTCCCGCGCGGCACGACTGTAATCGAGCTAGCTACAATGATCCACAAAGATTTTGCTGAGAAGCTGAGGTATGCTCGAATTTGGGGCGCCTCAAAGTTCGAAGGCCAAATGGTCAGCCGGGATCATGTGCTTGAAGATCGCGACATAATCGAACTCCACGTATAATAACAGCTGGAGCTATATGCGAATTGCCCCTTCCCTAGGATTTTACAACCACAGCTTCCTTTTCAGGATCCTTGAAGAAAAGCAAGAATGCCAGTGCACAAGCAACGGTTAGCGCGCAGGGCACTAGGAAGACCTTTGTCCACATGTGCTGGTCGACTGTGGTCGGAAATACCTTGAGAATGTATCCTGTGAACTGCATCCCCAGCCACGTGCCGATTCCGAGAGTTACTAGCGCGTAAAGGCTTTGTGCCGATGCCCTGATGTCTTTGGTTGCAACCATATCCACAAATATCTGGCTTGCGGCAAAGAAGAATGCATAGCCAAAGCCGTGAAGAGTAAGGGATGCTATTACGAGCGGCCGCATTACCTCAACTGGACCATAGGGAGCAGCAGAGAAAACTATGTAGCGTAGCGGCCAAGCAATCACACCAAGTGCAAGAGTCCTTCGGACACCCCAAATTCGCAGTGCAACAGGCAGGAGAAATGCCATAGCGATGATTTCAGCAGCCTGAGCTACTGACATAGTGGCTGGTATATCAGAAGTGTCTATTCTAAGCGCTCGGTTAAGGAAGTCCGCAGTCGGCAGATAATAAAATTGCAGTTCTGTGGTTACTACAAACGCAATTAGGATAAAGATAAGAAAGTTTGTATCTTTTAATAGAACAAATGCTTTTCGGAACGCAAGTGGGTCGGCTGCTTCGTCCTTAGTGGGCGGAGTGTGGGGTAGCGTTAGACAGAATAAACCCATAATAATGCTTGATATGCCTGCGAGCAGAAGGCAGTCTGCCATGCCAGGCGGTGTGCCGGTTTTTCGCCAAAGAGTTAGCACCAGGCCTGCTACAATCCAGCCAATAGTTCCCCATACTCTTATTTCACCAAAGGCTTTCTCGTCTTTCAGATGATGAAATGCTAGCGAGTTTGTTAGAGCAAGTGTCGGTGCAAAAAGCAGACAATAAAGACCGAACACAAGCATTATGTTTCCAAACCCATGGGTTTTGGCAGCAATCAGGAGAAACACCCCACCAATCAGCTGAGCAAATGCCAGAAACCACTGGGTCGGTACCCATCTGTCTGCAACTTGCCCGCCCGTGAATGGAGCCAAGATGCATGCTAGTGGTAGTAGCCCGAAAAGTAAGGCGGCCTGTTGCGGAGTAAGCCCCAATCCATTTGGTGGAGCACTTACAAGATAGGGCCAAAGAACAGGAGCCCAGGCTCCCCAAATTGCATATTCTAAGAACATCATTAAACTAAGACGGAAGCGTAAACCAAATCCCATAATATCCTCCAGCGAAGAATAAATTCAAAATATCTTTCGATAAAAAAACCATCATTCCTTCATTTTGAGCATTGTAATTGACTTAGCTTAAGCATAAAGATTAAGATTGTGAAGGGTGAAACTGGATGAAATCGCATACAGAATACCTTTGGTTTAATACTTCCAAGAGGCGAGAGTACATTAATATAACTGGTGAATGCGCAAGAATCCTAAAAGAGAGCGGCATCAAAGAGGGATTGATGCTAGTTTCGGCTATGCACATTACTGCCGGTGTATGGGTAAATGATAATGAGCCAGGTATTCTCCAGGATGCCGACGATATGCTTGAGCGACTTGCGCCGTTCAACCCAAATTACCGCCATCATCAGACTGGTGAGGATAACGGTGATGCCCACCTGAAGAACCTACTTACCCATCACCAAGTTATAATTCCCGTCACGAACGGTCAGCTCGATTTGGGTCCATGGCAGACAATTTTTTACTGTGAGTTCGATGGACAGCGAAGAAAGAGAGTTGTGGCTAAGGTAATAGGAGAATAGGATTTTGTAAGCTGATTATTAATGTTGGACTGCGTTTGGTATTCAATGGCTATTAGCAATTTTGGGGAGGTTGACAATGATTTGGCAGGAATACTCACAAAGGTTGAAAAATGTCCTTGAGCTAAGGGGTAGCCCTGTAGCAGTTACATATTCGATGGAACCGGCGAAGAACGCCGAGCCCGGGAAACACTCGGCTTGCAAGGCGATTTTAGATGCACGAGACGGCAAAGTTATTAATCTTACAAAGGATAGTTCCTCATGTCCCGGCGGAATTTGGCATCTTGGTCTCGGCCCGCGACCCAGCGGAGACCAGGATAAAGCACTAAAGAAGTTCCTCGTTAATGGCGAGAAACTCTTTTGCTCGATTGCCGTTTTCCAGAGGGTGATGATGTTGGGTACCCCTCCGCCAAAAGGTGCAGCGGAGAATGTAATTTTAGCGCCCATGGAGAAGGCAGGACTAATGCCGGATGTCGTGCTATTCCTCGTAAATGCCGAGCAGGCGTGTAGATTGATACAGCTTGCGGCTTATTGGGATGGCATTAATCCAAGAACTGAGCTCATTGGTTCCGGATGCCACATGGCAATTGCTTATCCAATAGTATCTGGCGAGATTAATGTTACATTTCTCGACTGGACAGCTAGAAGAACGCGTCCGTATAAGCCTGACGAGCTAATCATCAGCATCCCATATCACAAGCTGCCAAATATTGTGGAAGCAATTGATAAGTGTACCGCAGGCACGGCCAAGCTTGAGATACCGCCAGAATTTCAAGCGCATGAGGAATAATAATTAAGTTTATGGCTTGGCTCGATTATTAACTTATTATCCAAGAGATAGAACACTTGCAACTTAATAAACAGCGACCACGTGGATTCTCGCAGGCAAGTTGGCCGCTTTAAGCCTGATTATCCCTTTTTCTGCATCAAAGTTTTCATGAGGTTTTCCATCTACGGTTACCAGACGAATCTGTTTCTTCGTCGGATGGCGCAAGTGAACCTCAAGCGTATCAGGCGGGTTTCGCTTTGGAGGCTTGATTGTTGCTTCGATAGTATTGGCCATTGAGTTTATCGAAAAGCTCAATTGCCCAAAGTAACTAGGCAAGTTTTCGCAGTTGATTTTCTTGCCATTTTCAAACCAGGCTCTGGGCGCACCTGGAGCAATCATGAGTGTATTTCCATCTTCCATCACCAGCATGTGCCTAAGCCATGTGACGAAAGCACTTTCGTCTGGCGATTTGAAAAACGGTCCCGCGCCGCGCCCGTAGCTTTCAACAGGATGCTCGCAAAAGACGCGCACGTCCTGGTATAGGTTCGCCGCCATGCTGTTGTAGAATGCCCGAATAGCATGCTCGGGCTGTCCTCGTTTGAGATATACAAGTGGATTTGGCAGGAGGTTCGACTGGATGGTAATTCCGCCCTGACTAAACCAGTATTTCTCAAAGTCGTCTATCTTCCGGCCGTAAAGTGGGCTTATAAACACATTGTCCTCTGTGTCTTTTAGTATCCATGTCGCCTCATCGCTCTTTGGCTCATATATACCACAGTCAATCAGGTGCACGGGGCCATACAGTGCATCTCTGATCCAACCCCAATCTCTCCCTCTAAGAAGGCAACGGGTGGGTTGGAATGGCACAGATGTGCCATCTCTGAGGCGAACTACTGGGGCACGTGTCATTGACTCACGCACTGCTTGGCGAACGTCGCTCATGAATGCTTTTGCATCTCTCTCGATTCTTTGCGCCTCAGGATGCTTAATCTCTTTGAGCACTTCCGCTGCCTCAATCATCCCGCGTGCCGCATAAACATTCACGGCGTACCAGTAGTGGAACTCTGGTGGGTCTTCGAGATGGCCAGGCGGAAGTAGCCCATATTCCCATACCTTGGTTCCATGAGAGTCTGTGCGCATAGTAGCCTTGCGCTCGCGAGTAATAAAATCGCATGCGGCAATTAGGTTAGGGGCAATCCTTTCAGCCCATTTTCTATCTCGTGTGATTTTGTAGTGTTCGCAGAGCGTCCAAAGGACGAAACCATGGTCGAGGTTATAGTTGAAAGTCTGGTAGTCGGTATCCTCGCTCACACGCAAGCCATGGAGCGCCCCGGCAGGGTTCTTGAAACGCCCGTGGAGGTTGCGCGTGCCCTGAAGTTTGAGAAACGGCTCGAGATACTTTTCTGCGCGTTTGTGGTGTCCTCTGAGGTCTAGCGATCTAACTTGATGCATTGCTTCATTAGCGCAGACACCATACGCGTGTGTAGCAGCAGGAACCATTGTCAGGCCAGTGAGTGGATCTTTGTCAGCCGTTATGGCAATATGGGTAACCTGGAAGCGAATGAAATCATTGAGGAGAGGCTCAGGAGTTTCAATTTGTGCTCCCGAGTTGATGATAGATTTCCAGTAATCAGTCGTTTCTCTAAGTTTGTTTGCGTAATCAGGGCTTGCTATTTGCGACCGCCCCTCCATACCTGTGAAAGTGATGAACGGCACGCGAAGTTCGACCTCGTGGGATTGTTTCGGGCTAAGTGCAACCGAATACCGAACCACGCTTGGCAATTCGGCTGTGGATGTTATGTCAAGTTGGCCTTTGCCTTTTGTGTTGAAGAATAAACGTAATCGAGGCAGGTCATATACAATGTCAGGCTTTCCGTTGTGAGGTTTAAGGTCAGCTGTTGCCATCACACAACTATCTATTAATTCGAGCCTTTCTGGGTGCTCCATTGCAATCCACAAAAGTGCAGTTGCCGGCTTGTCAAGGGTGTTTGTGATTGAAATTTTATTGAACAGCACTGTTGTTTCGTCGCTGCGTTGCTTTGTTTCCTCCGCCTGTCCACCTTCCAACAATGCAGCAAAGCTTTCTTGGCGATACGAAATTCCCTCGGTTTCCCATTCCGAAATTAGCACAGGGAGGTAACCGTCGAGGATAGATTGTTTGGTGTCGTTCTCACCTTCGCGCTTTTCCATCGCCCTTCCTGTCATAATACGATATCGAAGCAAGTCCTCGCCTTCGGGCCAGAGAAGCAGCTCGCGTTCGGTTGGCTTTGATTTCAGCGCACTCCTGTCTATTAATATGTCGCCATTGTAGAGAACTGCGATTTCTTGCCGATTGCCATCACATCCAAGTGGCACGTACCTCGGCAGAGGAGTCTGAAGTGTTTTCTGAAGCTGTGGGATTTCTCTGCTTGCGCGCTCATAAGATTGTTCAGGTTCATCTGTAACTCGATCGTAGACGCATTTTTCGGTTTGTGTGTGGCTTCTAGACCATTCATCAAAACTTACTCCACTCGAGATGAATACGCCAAAGTCCTTGATAAAAATTGGTTCACAGACTGCTTCCAATGGCAGGAATGAAAAGCTGAAGTGGTCAGTATGCAAAGTGCAAATCGTTCGGTCGGGCGAATTGAGTGTTACCTCGGCGGCAAGAACAGACATATCCAATACTTTGCCCTTGATGTTCAGTTTGATTCCTTCCCCTGGTTTGGTATATTGTTCGCCGTGCATTCCGTAGCCGTTGTGTACTTCCAGTAGTCCTGATTGCGGTATCCGCTTGTTTATGCATCCGAATTCAATCTTGATGGGTAACTCAATCCATTTGTAATCGCCTTCAACCCTTATAGATAATATTTCAGGTGTTTGTCCTTTTGGGAATAGGAGGCGAACACGGAGAGTTGGTCGGTATGTCACAGGTTCAATGCTGTTCCTGTCAAGCTCTTCACGGTCAAGAGGGAGAACAGAAAATATGGTTTCTCCATTTTTGCAGAAGTGGCTTGTTTTCGCAGTGACCCACTGGCCATTGTAAAGGTCATCAATCGCATTCCACCCGCTTAAACCGTGCTGAGGCCAACTTTGGTGCCAGTATTGGACTTTAATTAGTGACGGGTCCGGTGCTTTGTCGGGATGTAGCCATTTGACGACAACTTTGCTGAATCGCCTAGGTTCTTCCCACTCAAAGCCGATATGTGGTCCACCTTGTTCGGGTATGTCTTCCGGTCGCCACCATCTTGTGCCGTCGATGTTTGCCCGTGGCTGAAGTACATGGCTTTCGATGGTCTCGGGCGTTGTGCCTGTCCAGTAAGCTACCATAGCAAACGGAGCAACGTCTGCAAATTGGCCAGGTTGCGGCAAAATGAACATAAGAGTTTCCCCCTCTATGTTTTCCTTGTAAATTATAAACTCTTTAATTGGAGAATTGACGGATACCTTTACAAGTTTTTGCTGCTTAGGCGAGATTATTGGGATTACCAGTTAGCTGGGTAGACGTTCAAATTCGTTAGGCAACCTAGGAGCGTATAGAATCCGCCTTGGAGAATGTCGCCGGCAATCATGCCGAGAAAGAATGGCAGGGCGCGACGATAAAGCCTTAAGCCTCCTGCTCTTATGAGTACAACCTTTGCCAGCCATGCAATAAAAAACGGTCCCCAGGTGTAGTTCATTGTCCAAGTATTTGCCATTGCATAGCCGACTGGGTGAAATGGCCACCATATGTATCTGCCTCTTAGAAATGCGAGGATTGCCGTTACCATCATGCCAGCGCCGACACCCTTGAGGCCGGCCCAATCCGTGGGTCTAGGAGTGCGGATGAATTGCGCTAATACTGTGAACGAATTCATGCCGGAGTAGCTTCTCCAATAATTTGTTTTTGCAAGTGCGCCATAGTTCGTCCA
This sequence comes from Armatimonadota bacterium, assembly GCA_023511795.1. NCBI lineage: Bacteria > Bacillati > Armatimonadota > Armatimonadota bacterium. The sequence continues at coordinate 240,031 of JAIMAU010000001.1, forward strand.
AAGTGTCAGTGCAATTATGAAGGAAATCATAACGCCAAAACTGACGGAGATAAGTATAGGTAGGACCAGGCGGCGGAAATCTACCTTTGCAGAGTCTGCCATCTTAAGAGCGTCGAGCTCATGTGGCATACATGTTCCACGAAAATCTTGGCCAGCAGTTGCGGCACGGATATATGTTAGAGATGTTAGGTCGGCGGTTGTGAAGAAATTCGAGCCGAAAATCGTTTGCATTAGGCGGTAGCCGTCAATATCGGGTCCAACTGGCCAAACGTTACCAGTTTCAGCACGAATTCGTGTTGCTGCAATTAGATAAATTAACACTAGTGTAATCATCATGAGCGCTATGGGGAGCCTTGCGCCAGCGATAACCGTGAAAGCGACTAGAATTGCAAAGCACACAGCTAGTCCAATGAATGCAAACTGGTGGGCTTTGACATGTGGGTCCCCCGATTCTTTTCCTATGAAGGCTTCTCGGAAGATTTTTGCAAGATGCCGCCTAGCGAGCCATAAGGTCGATGCTGAAATCCCCAAAAACGCTCCTGCACCTTGAAACGATAGACAAGGGAACACGCTTTGCGCGCTGAAGCCTGCACTTTCTGTCGCGCGCACAGCTGATGCGAAGATGAGCTCAGCCTTGGTTACGATGAAGAAAAACCAGCAACTGAATACCACTTCAGTTGATAGGAGAAAGCCTATGCCTATTGCGAACGGGAAGAAAGTAATCGGTGTAGGTCCCATCGCGTTCCAGGGAGGGTTTGGGAAATAGGTACTCAACTCGGTTGCGCGAACTTGAATCATTGGCATGTTTGGTATGTTTTCGTGGAGTGTATTTAGAGTACCTAGTAGGAACGTGGCGATTGCACCACCCCAGAAAAGCTTTTCTTTAAATAATGGCACTCCTTCTCGCGTGAGCTCAATGGGCAAGGTGACTGTTGGGAAGGGGAGCTTCTCATTTTCGATCCATTGTTTGCGTAGTAGGATTACAATGCAGAAGGTTGCCGAGGCGAATACAAACAGGAAGCCCACCCAAACGCAAATTTGAGTCGCCCACTCGTTCCAAATAAAAGGCGAATTTCCTTTGTAGAAATGATCAAGTGCTGTCTTATCGGTTTGAGCAAGCCACTTTGGGATATAAGGGTGAAATAGTGCCGCCCATCCATTCGCTTCGGAGGCAAAGTAATGAGCGGCAGTGAGCGTCGGTATTAGGAAATGCAGTCCACCTGAGGAAGAAAGTACTGTTCCGACAGTAGACATAGCATAAATGATAATAAGTTCGCCTTGCTTTAATGCAATTCCAGGAAGAAACTTAGTGAATATTAAGTTTATCGCTACAATTGCCAAGAGTGCGTTGAATGCGCCGAACGGAATGGAAGTATTTGCTAGTGCTGTGTGGCCACGAAAGCCACCCAGTACCAATTCGGCATAGTGAAGCCAGAGGTTTACCAAAATAGTGACTACAAGACCTATCGTCACTGCCCGAAGGGTCAGTGCTTTTGAAGGAGAGTTCTTTTTCAAGTGTGAAATCCTGCCAGCCAACCGCTACTATAACTTATATTATTTCACGGAAGAAGTCTGCATCTCGTTTGAGAACTGATTGCCACTCCTCGCGGGGCCAACGGCCAAGGGACTCGTCCTCGAGGCACAAATCGCGTTCATATCCAGCTTTTTTGAGTATGGCAACAACCCGCCTGTGGTCTATGTCGCCATCTCGTAGCGGAGAAACGTATTCTCCATACTTGTAACCCATTTCGCGCTCAACTTCACGAATATCAGGCGGATAATTTATGTTCTTTGCGTGTGTATGCTTGCAGTACGGCGCAAAGTGTTCAATAATTTCGTAAACCCGACTAAGAGGATGCCCTCGCCAGTAGAAATTTCCAGTGTCAATTGTAATCCCAACTCGCGGAGAGCCCACTCGTTCGAGCAGTTGGTCGAGAAACTCTGGCATGTTTCCTTGGTAACCGTGATTTTCTACACCCAGGTCGACTCTTGCGTCAGGCGTGGCATCAAGTATTCGTTTCATGCAGTCCGCAAAAAGTGTAACATTGTGTTCAAGTGGCTGGTCTTTTTCGCCATGCATGATAGCATCTATCCTGACTGCTTGAATGCCTAGCATATCGGCGGCTTTCACTGCGTTTATTGTCCACTTAATCTCATTTTCCAAGTCATTGCTGCCAAAATTGTTTGACATAAGGAAAGCGGAAACTCGAACTTTGTTTTCATCAAGATGCTTGCGAAACTCTTCGATTGCATTGGGTGTGTCGAGTTTGAATCGCTCTTTGCCTGGTGAAGGGCGAATTGCAAAGACTGAATTATCTCTTGCAAACTCAAGTTCGACTGCGTCAAAACCAAGGCCATCAAGGCCTTCTTTCAGCGATGGCCAGGCACAAAGAGCGATATGGTCGCGAACTGATAAATACATGCACTACCTCCAAATCAACATTCTGCGCAGTCACCCTAAGCTCCACATGGTTTACCTTCATATTGAGTATACCTACCGGAGTTTGCAGAGTCAAGGAAAAGCAGACATTAGGGTTTATGGTGTGTAGGTTACCGACTGGATGGTTTGCTTTAGTCTCCTTAGTTTTAAAAGGCCAAAGCATCAGCGGCGCGTATGCTGTTGACATAGCCAGATTATCCCTGTAAACTCTGAGCACTGCTCTTTAGTGGAGGAGAAAAATGCGTTCTAAATGCAGGTTATTATTAATTATGATAGCGGTTTTTCTTACAGCAAGTTGTTTTGCCGCTACTGACTCAATCCAAAACGTAAAGGATTATGGAGCGGTTGGAGATGGGAAGGCTGATGATACTGCCGCCATTAGGAAGGCTATCGAGGACGCAGGTCTTGGCGGCACTGTGAGTTTCCCCATGGGCGTCTACAAAATTTCTGGAACACTAGACCTTGAAGGAGTCCATTTGGTTGGGAACATCTCTGGCGGCTTCCCTTCGGATGCAGATGTTCTTCCGGGAATACTCGTTTCTCATAGCAATGGGCCAGCGGTTAGATGTGGTGATTTTTCCAGTGTTCATGGTTTAGCGTTTCGATATGCTGGGGTTGACTTTGAGAAGCCGACCAAGTATCCGCCCACAATCCTTCTTGCTGGCAATGGAATATCAATAAGTAATGTGAAAATTTGGGGGGCGTATGATGCTATCGCCGCTGATGGCAAAAGTAACATTGGGCGTGTGAATCTTGAAAACATCTTTCTCCCGGAAGTCATTAATACTGGTGTGTATCTCACAGAAGCTTTTGACATTCCGACCATGCGCAATGTCGAAGTTTTTTGCACAAATAAGTATTTTCTAGAGCATGGGGTAGGTTTTAAGCTTGGGCGTTTAGATGAATTTCATGCATCAAATTGCTTTGTAATTGGTGCACATACCGGCTTCCTTTTCGTAGAAGATAAAACTGAAAATGGGGGAAATACTTACGGCGGTTTATTCAACTGCTCCACTGATGCTTGCGTTTTTGGATATGTAATTGAATCAGGAGCAAGGTTACGAGTAACAAACGGAAGTTATTTGAATCACTTTATAGCTTTTAAAGTTGCAAACCGAAATGCTACAGTTATAGTTCACGGTGCAGTTATCCAGGCAAATGGCGATCACGCCTTGCAAATCACAAACTGCGGTAACGCAATGTTTAGTGCATGTCGTTTCCAAAAGGCATTTGAGAATCCAAAAGCATATGCCGCTTATGTCATCGGCGGAAAGAACATAATACTTAACGGTTGCACTTTCGATGCATTTGGCCCAGGAGTATATCTCGGCGGAGATGTGGATAAAGTGACAGTGGCAAATTGTATATTCGAAGGCAGCAAATTTGCACACATAGTGAACGAATTACCCAAATCAGCAAAATGTGCAATTTCAAACAATCAATGACTTGATGGGGGAATGAACTCAAGAAGCGTCACGGCATTATTTTCAAGTGTGAAAGTGTGTGTAAAGTCGCCGCCTTTAGATATTTCAATTGCTTCTACGCATTCAAGTTCATATTTTTCGCGATTGTGAAAGATATTGCTGTGGTCTTTGTCGACGAGATAACGTTTGCACCTCCCGCCAATTAGCTTTTGGGGGAGGTTAGTAAGATTGAGTTCGATTTCCCTGGGGACTCCATATCTCTCTGCAAAGTTGACGATTAGTACTGTAATTCTGCCAGTCTTTGAGTCCCTAGCGGCGAACCCTGTGATTTCATCATCTGTGCCTACGTATTGTATTTTTTCTGGGGCCATCATATTAAACATTCGGCAGACATTGCCCACTGGTTTAATCTTGTTCTCCCTCGTGAACATTCCCCAACTTCCTACAAGGTTCGCATCCCAGTCCTTAGCTAAAAAGAAACAAGGTTTGTTTACCTTGCCGGGAATCATGGCTCGTAGCATCGATGTTGCACACCATGCCGCTCCGATTTCGTTGTCATGTGGACGATCGTGCCACCAGGCGTAATTCCATTCAGTAATCATGAACTCTCTTACTTGCTTTTTTACTTTTGGGTAGTCTTCTAAGTATCGCCATGTAGTGAGCGCCTCGTCAAGGATGGTAGTCCAGGGGTGGAAATACTCGTGCCACGTAATGAAATCGAGCGGTGTGCCTGTTTCTTCGCAGTGTTTCATTAAACCGCGCATGAAGTCCTCTCCCCTAATGAAGGCGCTTCCCTTGTCGCTATTCCATGGGCCAGCAGCATTACATGGGCCGCCAACGAGGGCGTTTGGATCGGCGCGCTTTACTCCCCGAGCCGAGGCGTCATAGAGTTTTAGGTACGTCTCCAGAAGGTCTTCGCCGGGCAAAGTGGCAATCCATCCGGCATTGCTTTCATTCCATACTTCCCAGTACTTTACGTATGCCTTGCGCTCGATGTTGCACCGTCGGACGGCAGCGTACACTAGGTCTTCCCATTCCTTCCAGTCTCTAGGACGGCTATGTCGGTCGGGATTGTCGACGATGTCGAAAGGCTGGGGCATATATGAAAGGCAGAGAATTGGCTCTGCATCAATGCTTTTTATGAAGTCAACTCTGCGGTCAAAATCTTCCCAATCATAATAAATAGTTCCATCTTCGCGTTTTTTTACTACGTTGGTTAGAACGTTATCCATGCGAAACCACTTTATGCCGATTTCTTTAAACTTGTTTGCTGTCTCAGGTTCATAGTCGGGGAGGCCCCCTCCTTGTGAAAGTCCTGCAAATGGCCTGGGGAGCCTGCCAAGTGGTTTTGCTGCATCTGCTTTTACCTTAAATGGCTCTGAAACTCGCTCGGCATCTAGGATTACAAAGTCGCATTCGGAAAATTCACCTTCGCCTTCTGAGTCATCCCTTGGTCCCATGAAGACCCGAACGGCGACCGGAATCTGCTCGCCGGGCCTGGTGGACTTCGTTAGGAGAATTAAGCCGGGGTGATCATTATCGTACCGTGACTGGAGACGCCCATAGACATATATCTCGCCACCATTGCCCGCATTCCATTTAATGCCAATTGGTCGGCGGTTGGTGGCTTTACCATCAATTGAACCAGGAATTGTGATGTTAGCACGCAGCCAGGCGAATCCTCGGCACTTCCATTTATGCCCGCACGTTACCGATTCCCAGCTGGAATCGTCGAAGTCAGGTTGTCTGGCTTCGGGAACATCTTGGTCTTTGAACTGCCAGAAGATTGCTGGCCCAGGATTAACCCCAGCTAGGCAAATCACTGCAAATATTAAGTTGAAAGCCATTGTGAAAATAAGTCTAACAGCTACTTTTGTCATTCGAACTTGCTTCTAACAGTTAGACCTTAGCCAGCTGAGAGTGCTGGCGCCGTTTCATATATTGCTTGGCTTGGTGCATGAACGCTTCAATACGCGTTTCGCTTGTGGACTGTTCTACACCGTCATATACCATATTGAGGAATGGGAATTCACCTAATTCTTCGCGAATACGTTTAAGCAACGCGTTCGAAATTGTTCCTGGCATGCATGTGAACGGCATCACGGCTACAATTCCTGAGAGTCCTTTCGTAATAAAGTCAATTGCCTTGCCTACCGTCATAATTGCTTCCCCCTCGAAGCTCCGATGGACATAAGGAGAAGCTTTGATGAGCACTTCGTTGCTGGAAGGCTCCTCAAGATTGCGCAGGAAACCATGGAATACATTTGTCAGCTCACGCTCATCACGCTTCATAAACCAGTCGGTGATGTTATTCTTTAACCATAATTTATAGTTGCAGTCAAGCCATGCCCTCATGCTCCTACGAACATTGCGATATAAGAACCACTCTAGAATCGGCGCTGCCCATACTTCGCCACCGAGTGCCTCAATTTTACGGACAATATCTTGGTTACTAAATGCATTGGCGCGAACGTAAAACTCACCAACATAGCCGATGATTGGTTTTTCTACGCTTCGGTCGACTGGGACAGCTTCAAATAGTTTTCGACATTTCTTAAGGGCCTCAACAAGGTTGGTTTCGTTTTTCAGCGCTTCATAAACAATTTGCACTGACTCGTTGAATGCTTCGTCAGCAGCGCCTTTTACCGTTTCGTATGGCCTCGTCTCTCGAACACACTTCTCTAGGAGGTCTATCGCGATTATCCCACGCCAGCCAATCTCAAGGAGTTTTCGCCCGACAATTCCAATGTCGTTGTAGAAGCTTGCTGCCTGGTTTGGCGCGTAAATAGGCACATCTGGATAGCCGAGCTGGTCGAGCACCATTCGTTGAAGAGCATTATACTGGCCAAATCGGCATGGCCCACCGGAACCACCCATGAAAAACGCATATTTATTTCTGTCGAAGTCCGGTCGTTTAGTAAACTTTACCATATCGCCGGTTGTAACTATGCACGGGAAGCATTCTTTGCCAGTTGTAAACTGCCGCCCCCACTCGAGGGTTTCTTCGTCTGGTTCGGGAAGAACCTCGGCTTTCATCCCACAAGCTTCAAAGGCTGCAGCTAAAGCGTAGGCATGGGCACTCATATTTGGAATAAGTACCGTTCGGTGAGTACCCTTTTCTATATTTACAGGGCGGAATATTCGTTCCCCAATGGCTCGGCCATTTGTATTTTGGATGCTGTCCATGAATGCTTCACAGCGGGTAATCATGCCTGCGTCGGCGCTGTGCTCGTCTACCTCAATCACAAGGCAAGGTTTGCGTCCTAAACGCTCGCGGAAAAACTTGTGCATAAACGAATCTGGACCGCATCCGAAGTTTGTAAGATAGAGCGGGTAAAGCCTTGGATCATCGGCTATTATCTCCGCTGCCGAAAGTATCTTTTGCCCATAGCGCCAGTACATGTTTTTCCAGTCATCAGGCAGTCTTACAGAGTCAAGGGGTAGGAAGTCCATCGGTATGCACCGTACGCCAATTTTATTTAGCTTCTTCGGGATTTCCAAGTTTGCTCCGGGATCGCACCCGTTATACGCTCGGCTTACGATAACAATCGCTTTTTCGTTTGATTCAATCTCAGCTAGAACTTCCCGCCCACGTGCTTCAAGCTTGCGTTGGAAGCGCTCGAGGTTTTCCTGGGCGGCAATAACTGCATTGGCTACTTGTCTTCGCGACTTGCCCAATTGCCTTCCCACGTCTTCTAATGCCTTAATTCGATGTCGGGTGGGAAGCTGCAGGTATATTACTGGCTCGAGCGTCTTAACGCCAGCTGCTGTGAAATTTACCGCCGATTTGACTGTATATACAAAGCTCTGTACATACGGACAAACAAAGCTATCAGTCATTCGTCGGTCGGGCAAAGGCAGATTAATTACGCTAGGCAGGAATATGTAGTCTATCTCTTTATTTAGGAGATTTAATACGTGCCCCAATGCTACTTTCATTGGGAAGCATGTTTCTGCAACAGAGCTTTCAGCTCCATCATGGATTATCTTCTTGGTCGTTGGGTCGGAGATAACAACTTCACAGCCCAATTCTTTGAAGAACGCCTGCCAGAATGGATAAAGCTCGTAGAAAAGGAGGCACCGGGGAATGCCAATTCTAGGTGCATCGGCCGTTATCGGTTCCTTTGGCACATAGGGTTCGAGAAGCATCTCCGCACGTTCGGCAAAGTGGTCAGGATATTTGCTAACAACTTGTGTCCGCCGGTCAACGTCATATTTTTCACACCGACTGCCGTAGAAAAGCGGCCTCTCGCCCTCAACCACGACACGGTTTATTTCACACTGGTTTGCACATTCCTTGCATTCAAAGGACGTAATTTCATATGACCGTTGGCTAAGGTCAAAGCCTTTAAATTTGCTACCTTGCCCCTTGTCTTCGTCCATGGCTATACAGGCGCAACCGATTGCCCCTGTGACCTCATGGTGCTTGGGCACGATAATCGGCTGACCGGTTACCATCTCGAAAGCGGCTATGACTCCCTTATTTGCGGCGACTCCGCCTTGGAAGAAAATGCGCTTGCCAATGGGCTTCGTTCCAACTACTCGGTTGAGGTAGTTGCGCACTATCGAGTAGCTTAACCCGGCTACTAGGTCTTCAGTGCTTGCGCCTGCTTGTTGATTGCGTACGAGCTCGGTTTCCATGAAAACTGTACATCTCTCACCAAGGTTAATTGGCGACTTCGATGACAGGGCAAGATTGCCGAACTCTTCTTTGATGCTTATCCCTAGCTTCTCCGCCTGCTCTTCGAGGAATGACCCAGTGCCTGCTGCACAAACTTTATTCATCTCAAAGTCGACGATTGCACCATTTTGTAAGCTTATATATTTTGAGTCTTGGCCCCCTATTTCGAATATAGTGTCTACCTCGGGGTCTATTTCTGCAGCGGCCCTGGCTTGGGCGGTAATCTCATTTTTAACTACGTCAGCACCAATAAAGTCTGCAATTAGGTATCTTCCCGATCCGGTAGTACATGCACCTCGAATCTCGACAAGATCGCCAATTTCCTCGCCGATTTCTTTTAGCCCTTGTCTTACCGCTTCGATTGGACGGCCAGCTGTCATTAAATACCGCTTAGCTAACACGCGTTTGTTGGCATCAAGAACCACTACATTAGTGCTAATCGAGCCAACGTCTACGCCTAGATATGCCGGAATTTTTCCTTCAGTTTTTGCAGGAGGCGAAACAGTGTTGTCTGTCGGAAGGATAGATTTTTCTAGTTTTAGTGGTTTATCACGACTGCGCTCTTCAGAGGCTAGGTCGCAGTGCTCCTTTAGCTGCGAAAGTTTCGAGAAATCTGGTTCCGGGCCGCCCTCATGAATTGCAATTAGCGCCGCGCCTATCGCTCCTGTGCACCCAAATTCCTTGGGGATAATAAGATCATCGTCGTTTAGATTAAGTACACTTTTTAATGAGCGAACTATACCTGGGTTTGCTGCTACGCCGCCATGAAATGCTATCGGCGGTTGTAGATCTTTGGCGGCGCCAACTGTGCTTTTAAAGTTGCGTGCAAGTGCTAAGCATAGTCCGGCAACAATATCTTCAACAGGTGTTGCTTTCTGCTGCAGATGAATCATGTCACTTTTGGCAAAGACGCTACATCTACCGGCAACTCTTGGAGGGTTTTTTGATTTAAGTGCCATTTGTCCAAATTCTTCGATTGTGAGGCCCATTCGGCTTGCCTGTTGGTCGAGGAATGATCCAGTGCCAGCGGCGCAAACTGTGTTCATTTCGAAGTCGGCAACTGCGGCCATGCCGTTTCGTTCCTCAGGCCGCAGGAAGATAAGCTTTGAATCCTCGCCGCCTATCTCAATAATAGTCCGAACCTGAGGATGAAGATGCGTAGCAGCGGCGGCTTGCGCGATGACCTCGTTTACGAACTTTCCTTTGAGGACATCGGCAATTAGCCGTCCGCCTGTGCCAGTGGTCGCAAGTCGAGATATTTTATCGAATCTAGAAACGGTGTCTTCGATTAGTTGTGCTGCGACCTGCATGGGCCGGCCCTTGTGCCGGATGTATTGCGTTTCAAGAATTTCGCCATTCCTGCTGAGAACGGCGGTGTCTACGCTCACCGATCCGACATCTATTCCCAAAACTAGGTCTCTATTCGACATCGTTTTCGCGATTTCTCCTTTTAATTCAATTTTAAGCCTTATTATATTTCTACCCGACAGCCTTGACTCCTCCTGTATGCCGGTTTTCCGGACAACCGTTAAATTCATATTTTGCTTTTAAGCTGTGGGCAGCTTGGCTAAGTCTTGACAAAATCTATTAATTATCAGAAACTTCGTCTTGGTGTAAGTTTTTCCTGCAAAGTCGGTTGGAGAGTTTCTTAAATATAAGCGAAATTCTGCAGGTGTCTTTTTGCCTGCAATATTAAGGAGAAACCAAAGTGTCGTACTTTCCAAAGCTTGATCAAGAATACCAAACTTTTAAGGCTTGGCTTGAATTGCGAAAGGAACAGGGCGCAGATGTCTCTGCAGTTGAAAAAGAAGCCCGCGGCTTTTTGGCTGACTTATCGCGGATACTCCAAAGGGTTAATCCCCCGTTTACAACTAAATATCACGAGCCGATAGATCTAGAGTATATAAGGCTGGCTCGACCCAAAGGGCCACGCACGCTGCCATATAGCCTTACAGATGATAAGCTTTACGACAAAATGCTCGGCGCATTGCTCGGGAGGTGCGCGGGCTGTATTTTAGGCATTCCTGTGGAGGGATGGAGTCGAAAGAAGATAAAGTATTTTGCACTCAAACTTGGACAGCCTTATCCGCTTGCTGAGTATTGGAAGTTTACACACCGTTCAGGCATCCACTACTCCGAGCCGATAGATAACTTTTTCAGGGATAATATTGACCACGTTGGACCAGACGACGACCTTGCGTATACAGTGCTTGGTTTGCTTATTCTAGAGGAGGCTGGGGTTGATTTCACGACCGAAGACGTAGGGCGATTATGGCTCAAGTACTTGCCGATGGCGTGCACGGCGGAGCATGTGGCACTCGAAAACCTTAAGAAAGGGATTAAACCACCAAAAACGGCGCTAAAGGGCAATCCATACATGGAGTGGATTGGCGCAGACATACGCTCAGATCCTTGGGGATATGCGGCTCCCGGCTTGCCTGAAATTGCAGCTGAGTTTGCATATCGCGACGCCTCGGTAAGCCATGTGATGAATGGAACCTATGGCGAGATGTTTTTCTCGGCTGTGATTGCGGCGGCGTTTGTTATCGATGATCCAATAAAATGCTTGCAGATCGGTCTTGCTGAGATTCCGGCAAAATGCCGTTTGGCTGAAACTGTAAAGCAAACACTTCGTTGGTGCAAAGCCGACGGCGATTGGGAAACTACCTTAGGCCGAATTGAGGAAAAATACGCTGGCATGAACAACGCACACACTCTAAACAATGCTGCAATTACGGTTGCAGGCCTTTTCTATGGTGACGGTGACTTTGAAAAGACAATTTCGCATACTGTTATGGGCGGCGTAGATACTGACTGCACTGGTGCCACCGCGGGCTCGATTATGGGTGCCATCCTCGGAGCAGAAAAGCTCCCCGCGAAGTGGGTGTCACCTTTCAATGACAAGCTTACAACTTATTTGATAGGTCAGGAGGTTCACTCCATCTCCGACCTTGCCCGGAGATTTTGCGTAATTGCAAGGAAGGTCCGTGAAAAATATGCTCAATAGGCTTGCCATTGAGTGGAGAATATGTTGTTTAGGTGGCTGGCATTAAAAGCTCTAGAAATTTTTTAAATAAAGGCATATTTTGCATGCCTGACCGCTTCCCGGGAGGTTTTTCAATCTTAGTGGTTGGCTCTCGACTTCTATCTGTGCAGAAGACCTTTTGCCAGATTCTATTAATTATTGCCTCCATTTCTTACGCAGCTCCCGGACAGGTGTTAGACGATATTCTTAATTATGCAATCGTTGACCAGGTGTCCGGCGGTAAAGAACTTCGGCTCGAGGTGACCTCTGACTCCCCTATAGGATATAGTTTTACCACAGGTGATAACGTCCACGAAATATTCCGCATAACTGTATGCCTTGATCAATCGCCTGAGCAATGGCAGTCTGGAGAAGCCGTGACCCTAACCTTGTGGGACTCGCAAGCAAAGTCCAGGAAGCTTGCTGAATATACCCTAAATGATGTAACCGTTAAGAACATATTGGGTGAAAATCCTTTCTATGTTCGTTCCCCAGCAGAGCCGAACAAAAACTACTATTTTGAGCTAACCCATAACGGCAAAGGCGATGGCAGAGCTGGGGTATATGCCGATGCGAATGGTAATCTATTTTTTAAAGTGTTAGTCAAGCGCAGGGCTGACCATGAAACTTTGATGCGTGAGCTTTTCTCTGATTTTGACCTTGATGCGCCCGGCATGGAAAAGGTTAAATTAGCTGTCAAGGCGGAAGATTGGGAGCGAGCAATCAAAGAGACGGTTGCTCATTTTGATTCTCGGCCGCTTTCTCAGTGGCATGATTCTAAGATAATGCCAAAGAAGAATCCACAGGCAAATTTCACCCCTGCCGAGAAAGCTCTAAGGCATGTGGTCGAGCACCAAGGCTTGGATTTCTATCTTGGTGAGCGCATAAACTGGTGGGCGAATCCTGTTCCTGGCAGAGGAGGTCTTGCCGAGTATCTTTGCAATTGGGGGCTTCCTAGAATCTTGGGCTACGCATATATAAACAGCGGCGATGAAAAGTATGCAAAGAAGGCAAACGAGTTTTATGTTGCTTGGATGCTTGATAATCCACCGCCAACAAAACCAGGAGTTGACTGGGATAATGCTGCTTATTCAGGCCTTCAAATTGCGCGCAAGTTTGGCGGTAATGCTTGGTATTATTACGGAGAGTTGATGAAATCACCGAATCTTGAAACTGACACGCGCATGGCATTTATCCACTTCCAAATTCAATTTGGTAAACTCCTATACAGCGGTGTTACCAATGGCGGCCAGGGGTGGGGCGGCAATTGGGGATTTCAGGTATACGATGCGCTTCTAAACAATGCGCTAGACAATCCCGAATACAAACATTGGCGCGAATGGGCGGATTTTGCTGTTAAGAAGCTTGTGGAGCTTTCGCATGAATCCTTATGCGCCGATGGCGTACTTAACGAAGCGGCGCCGAACTACCACGGTATTTGTGCACGCCGCCTAAAGTCGCTTCTCATCCGAGCAACTGAAAAGGGAATCCCCATTCCTTCGGATATGCGGGACATCTTGGGCAAAATGTATACCTTTTTAGGATACTTGACCCAGCCAAACGGAATGACGCCAATGTTTGGAGATTCCGACAGCGAGCACTATGCAGAGGAACTGTCTGAGGTGGCGAAGATTCTAGGCCGCCAAGATCTGGAGTGCTTTGCTACTCAAGGAAAGAAGGGGAAGCAGCCGTTCCCTATCTCTAATTGTTTTCCTTGCAGCGGCTATTATTTTATGCGCGGTAATTTTGAAGATTCAACCTACCTTGCCGTCCACAATGGCAATTGGGTTGGCACGCATGGGCACTTCGACCTCACCGCTCCCGTAGTTTATGCGTTCGGTAGACCTCTGTTAGTCGATCCTGGCAGGTATAATTACTCAGCTGACCATGACTGGTTTTGGATTGCAAAAGCCCACAATGTTGTCTTGATAGACGGACGGAATTATGAGAATTATGGGCGCACGACAGAGTATTCTCACTGGGCTTCAACGAAGTTTATGGATTATTTCGATGGCCGCAATCGCTTTTATCAGCATACTGTAAGCGACCGGGAGATTATTTTCGTAAAGCCTGACTACTGGCTCGTGAGCGACCAGCTCTACTTTGATGGAAATCACAAGCTGGAACAGTATTGGCACTTCGCCCCCGGCGAGGTAAAGCTAAACTCACGCTTGGTCGCCGAAACTACATACCCTAGCGGCGGCAACATTGCTGTTGTCCCCATACTCCGCGAAGGCCTAACTGCGCGGAAGAAGGACGGCTATGTTGCCTTCAAAGCCGGTGTGAAGGAAAACGCCCCAGTTGTTGTGTACGAAAAGCTTGCAAATGGCGAAACATCGCTGGCAACTCTTCTCTATCCCTGGAGGGTCGGGGAGGGCTGCAAAAGTGTTGCTGTCAAAAGTCTTATTCCGTTGGATGTTCCTGGTATTTATGCGTTTTCGGTTAAGACAGTTTGGGGCAAAGATTACATTGGATTGTGCCGCCCGTTGGAACCGAGTATCCGCAAAATATCATCGAGCGAATTTTCTGCAGTTGCTCGGGCATCGCTTGTCCGCATCCTAAGAGACGGCAGAGTTAAGGCATTCTCGTGGGTTGAGGGGTCGGAGCTTTGGTTGGGAAACACTCTTCTCGCGAAGTCTGATAGGCAGATTGGCACATTGGATGTGGAGTACGATAATGGAACACTTCGCATCTGGTGCCGGGAAGAGGAGCCGTCCCTAAGAATAAATGGCGTAAAATGTTCGTTTGTCTCGATAAACGGTGGCCCACCGCGAAAGTTTTTTGGGGAGGTATGTTATCCATTTGCCGATAAGCCGAAAGCAGTTGTCGTGGATGACGCCGACCTTGGGTTTTCACGCATGGAAAGTCGGGAGTGGGGACCAATGCCGGATGGCGAGCCGATTGGCATTTCATATCTTCAGCATGAAACCGACGTTGGGCGCAATGAATGGGCTGAGTGGAGGGTAATCTTACCTGAGACCGGCAAGTATGAAGTACAGGTTCACATCCCACGTTCGCTTCTGCCGCTCAGCCGTGAAGTAGAATATATTGTGAATAGCAGGTCGTCGCAGATTATAGACCAGCAAAAGAATGTTGGAAAATGGGTCGCGTTAGGCGTGTTTGATTTCAACGCAGGTGGTAATACTATTAAGGGCGTTAATCGTTCCAAAGAGGATGGTAAATACTTTGTAGCTGATGCCGTTAGATTTGTGAAGCAACGCTAAAATAGGCTTTTTGTGACAAGAATGTTCGGGGAGTAATCCTAAAAATTGCATCTGGTATTTCTAAGCCGCATAGCTTGCAAGAGCAAAGAGCTTAGGATGGATTAAAGAGGATGAAGACAGCCGAATTAGTTCTTCTCGTAGTGCTTATTATTGCGCTTTATGTAGTTTCGAGCAGATGGCGTCCGGATGAGCCTGTATTACTTGGAGCACGCGTTTCTTTCTGGCTTGGATTGGCAGCCGCCCTATTGGCTATAATACTAATTGCGCTAAGCAAGTCGAGGCAATTTTGAAGAGCACAGCGGTTAGATACTCACTATTCCCGCCGGTAACGGCCGTTGGGGTGTTTGAGTTGCGATTCGCTAGGCCTTAAACGCAGATAGACTTGTGAACGCTAAGGGCGAAGGAGTCCCATACGCCAGCAGTTGAATTCTATTCCAGCCCGTATTTCTCCCGTATGTATTTGTCTATGCCCCTTGCCGCAATCTTGCCCGCGCCCATTGCCGAGATGACAGTTGCCTCGCCGGTAACCGCATCGCCCCCTGCGAAAACGCCTGGAATTGAGGTCATCCCAGTCTCAGGGTCAATAATTATGCCTCCCCAACTCTCCGTCTCTAACCCTTCCGTCGTCTGGCGAATCAGTGGGTTTGGGTTCTGCCCAAGAGCAACAATCACCATGTCGCATTCAATCTCGAACTCCGACCCTTCGACGGCGATGGGACGCCGTCTGCATGATTCGTCCGGCTCGCCAAGCTCCATGCGAAGGCATTCCATCGCCCTCACGGCGCCGTTGTCGTCGCTTATAAAGCGCTTTGGGTTTGTTAAAAGCTGGAAAACAACGCCCTCCTGCTCGGCATTTTCGACCTCTTCCGCACGAGCAGGCATCTCAGCGCGGCTTCTTCGATAGACAATCATTACTTTCTCGGCGCCAACCCGCAGAGCTGTTCTAGCACAGTCCATTGCTGTGTTTCCCGCACCCACAACGCAAACCTTCTTCGGTTTCTTAAGTGGAGTGGCGTAGTCATCTCTATGCGCCCTCATTAGATTGATTCTAGTGAGCCATTCATTGCCGGAGTAGATGCCAGAAAGATTCTCCCCAGGTATACCCAAAAGTTTCGGAGCGCCTGCACCTGTCCCGATGAATACTGCATCATAGCCCTGCTCTAATAGAGCATTCAGCCGAAACGTGCGGCCGATGATTACGTTTGTTAGGAAGGTGACGCCAAGCGATTTAACGTAGTCTATCTCGCGGTCCAACACTGCGCGGGGGAGTCTAAACTCCGGGATGCCATATCTTAGGACTCCGCCCAGCTTGTGAAGCGCCTCGAATATCGTGACAGAATAGCCCATCTTTGCAAGGTCGCCGGCAACCGTGAGTCCCGCAGGGCCGCTCCCTATTACAGCAACGTGGTACTTCGATAGTTCGGGGTTCGATGGCTTTGGGACGTCGAAAGGATTAGCACAAGCCGCTTCATAATCGGCGGCAAATCGTTCCAACCGACCAATTGCGACGGGCTCATATTTCCTAGCAAGAACGCAGACCTTCTCGCATTGTTCCTCCTGCGGGCAAACTCTTCCGCATATCGCAGGAAGAGAGTTCGTCTTTTTTATCTCGCGCGCCGCTCCAATGTAATCTTTGTTCTTGATTAGCTCAATGAACTTCGGGATGTCAATATTCACGGGGCAACCGGCGACGCAAGGTTTCTTGGGGCAATTCAAACATCGCGCAGCTTCCGCCAAAGCTAGCTCCTCAGTGTAACCAAGAGCGACCTCGTCGAAGTTTTTAATCCTAACCGCGGGATCTTGTTGCGGCATCGGGTTTCGGGGTTTTGTCTCTGCCATTTACTTCCTAGCTCCATCAACAAGTGCGTTAGCGTTGGCTTTGTTTTCTTCGTCAAAGTAGTATGCTTTTCGCGCCCTGAGTTCATCCCAGTCCACTTGATGGGCATCGAAATCAGGGCCGTCTACACATGTGAACATCGTCTTTCCGCCGACTGTTACCCGACAGCCGCCGCACATCCCCGTGCCGTCAATCATAATCGGGTCGAGGCTTACGATTGTCTTAACGCCGTAAGGTTGCGTCGTCATTGCAACAGCTTTCATCATCGGAAGTGGGCCAGCGGCGAATACCATGTCAACTTTTTGAGATTCAAGGAGTTCGCTGAGCGCATCCGTTACTAATCCCTTGCGCCCATATGAGCCGTCATCGGTGGTGATGATGAGCTCGTCGGCGATTTTTCGCATCTCGTCCTCAAGCAAAATTAGCGATTTCTCGCGTGCGCCAACGACGACGATTAGTTTATTATTCGCCTTCTTTAGTGATTTAGCAATTGGGTACGCAATGGCAGTCCCAACGCCCCCTCCAACAACAACGGCGGTGCCGAAGTTGTCAATCTCCGTCGGCTTTCCAAGCGGTCCGGCAATGCTTGCAATGTCTTCACCTTCTTCAAGCTGTCCGAGCTCCTTTGTGCTGAAGCCGACCTCTTGGAAGATAATCGTAATTGTGCCCTTGTCAACGTCCCAATCGCATATTGTGAGAGGCACGCGCTCACTCTTTTCGCCAACCCAAACCATAACAAACTGCCCAGCTCTTGCCGCACGTGCGATTAGCGGGGCTCTTATCTCCATGCGGGTTAATGTGGGCGAGAGCTTCTCCTTCTGAACTATCGTGTTCCTAAGTTCATCTGGCGTCAAACCAGCAAGCTTGCATGCCGCCGGATATTCTTTCTCGTTCATGAACTCCTCCTGCGCTGAAAACCGCGTCAGCAGAAAATTCTACAACTCACTTGCATTTTTTGCAATCCCCCTCGCATGGAAAGACGCAGATAGATTCGTTTTGGCGTGGAATAATTCGAGGTTAGAGAGGCGGGCAAACTATATGGCGGTTTGTTGTTCTGAATTCAAATACTAGCAAAATTGGCGCAGTTTGCGGCGGCTTTTGTACGGCTTTCGGCGAACTTCGATTAGCCGAGGTTCATACAATTTCGGGCAGAATCTAAGCCTTTAGTATTTGCGAATCCTTATGTGGGGCGCTGCTCGGCGGCATTAAGTCGGCTTGCTGTCCCTGTTCGATGCCTAGTTTTTTCAGCCAGTTTATAATCCTACGCCGATATGCCGTGTTTAGTGCAATTGCAGCAAACCGCAGTTTTAGTGCAGGACCAAGTCTGCGGAGTATGGAGCTGGTAGAATATACTTGGCGGTAGGCATTTCGCAGTCCCTCGAGTAGCGCTTCTGGTTTCAGACGCGCCGGCTTGTATACGACGTGGGCACCATCGTAATGACTCCAGTTCTTATCTATTATCCTGCCTTCCGATTCAAATTCGCGAAAAATCCGCGTCCCTGGGAACGGAGTCAAAATTGAAAATTGCGCCGCATCAATCTTTGCGCGGTTTACAAATTCAACGGTTCTTTCGAATACACTTTGATCGTCTTCGTCAAATCCGAAAATAAAGGCGGCAAGAACGGCAATTCCCACATCATGAAGCCGAGCAACTACTTCCTTATAGTTTGTCTTGGTGTTGATAGTTTTTCCTATGTTTTTCAAAGTGTCGTCGGAAAGCGTCTCCATCCCAATGAAAAGTCCCATACATCCACTTTCGGCGGCTAATGACATTAGCTCCGGGTGCTTAAGCATACTAAGCGAAGCCTGTCCAAACCATTGCTTTTTCAACGGTTTTAGGGCTTCGAATAATTTCTTTGCATAGGCAGGATGTCCCATTATGTTGTCGTCCACAATTAGAATAAGGTTTCCCGGAAGCGATTGGATTTCTTCCACAACGCCTTGCACAGGCCTCATACGATATGTGCGGCCAAAGAAAGAGGTTACTGAGCAGAATGAACAGTTGAAGGGACATCCGCGAGTAGTTTGCACTGTGTATGCAAAAAGGTAGTATTTTGCATCAACTAGGTCGCGCCTGGGTGAAGGGATGCATTCCGGGTTTGGACGGTCGTCGCTTGCATAGAATTTGCGCAGTTCGCCCCGGCGAAAGTCTTCGATTACTGCCTCCCATTTTCCCTCTGCTTCACCAATTACTACGGCGTCTGCATGATTCGCTGCTTCCTCGGGCAGTGCTGTGGCGTGGACTCCCCCAATGACTACGCACTTTCCGCGTTCTCGAAAGCGGTCGGCTATTTCGTATGCTCTATTTGCCGCCGCTGTTGTGGCTGTTATGCCAACTAAATCGGCGTCTGTATCAAAATCTACGGGCTCTACCGATTCGTCAATGAGTTCGACCTCAACGTCTTCGGGGGTCAGCGATGCCACTGTCATAAGCGATAACGGAGGAAAAAGAGGTTTCGGATCTTCTTCGTAGGATTTCTCTTCCTCCATTCGGGGCGCTATTAATGTTGCTTTCATTTTTGTTCATCTCCTTTCGCCCAATCATAGCCTTGTTCCCAAGGTATGCTGGCGATTGCCTGGTATGCCTTTGCGTAGTTGTCAAGCTCAGGAGCAAGGGTGGTGAGAAGTGCTTCGCCGCCATCAGTTGCAAACGCGTTGTACTTGCATACAACTTCTCTCAAGATGTGTGGATTGTCTATTATCATGCAGGGCGTAAGGTGGTTCTCGTTGAAAGGCTGTTTCTTCCGAATTGCACGGAAGAACTCCGAGTCTAGGGCTTCTTTCAAAGACTTACTGCGTATGTTGTCAACCGCAAAGTGTGAGAACACGCAGGGTTCCACGTCGCCCCTGTGGTTAATGTGGGCGTAGAGCCTGCCTCCAGCCATGCAGCCCCTGGTGAGAGGCCCGTCGTTCCAAAAGTCGCCGACGAATATCGGCCGTGTGCGTCTTATCTCCAGCGTGCGAGCGCGAAGGCGGTCGCGTTGCTCCGGGGTCGGCATAAGGTCAATCGATGGGTTCTTTCCTATGGGAATGTATGTGAAGAACCAGCCGAAGTAAGCCCCCTGTTCGATGTAGTAGTCGATGAATCTTTCGTCGGTCAAGATGTCTACATTGCGGCTGGTCGCTGTTGCAGAGAATCCGTAAATGCATCCATTGGCTTTGAGGGCTTCCATTGCCGCGATTATCTTCTTGTGAGCGCCTTTCCCCCGCCGCTCATCTGTTTCCTGCTCGAATCCTTCGACGCTTATGGCGGGAACGACGTTGCCAAGCTCGCCCAGCACTTTTGCGGTCTCTTCGTCTATTAGTGTGCCATTTGTGTAGATTTGGAACGCAACGTCATTGTGCTTTTTGTATATCTCTAGTAGGTCTTTGCGGATAAATGGCTCCCCGCCAGATATAGTGATGAAGTGGATGCCCATTTCTTTTGCTTCGGTTACTATTCTGTCTACCTCTTCCGTGGTCAGTTCTTCTTTTTGGTCATACGCTCCAGCGTAGCATCCCCAGCATCTAAGATTGCATCTCATCGTTGGACTGATGACAAGAAGGAAGGGCGGATAGTAGCCATGGAGGGCTTCGAATTGCTTCCGCTTTTCTGCGCCTTCCCAGGCTCCTCGAACAAAAAGGTTCATTATTACACCCTCGCGGACCTTGGGACTGATGTCGCGCAAGACCCTGCGAGCAAGTTCAATGGACGGATGACCTTGCTCGAAGAGGTCCCTAATCCATGCAATCTGCTTCTTGTGTTCGGGATGCCGTGCAACAATTTCTGCTGCACGTGTTATCTTGATAATGCTGTCGTCGGAGAACTTGCTCAAAAGTGCGAGCATTTGCTTTAAGGCGAATGAACGACTCTTTGTCGCAAGAGCTGGTCTGTTCATGCTTTATTGCCCCCTTTTGTCCCTTGGTTGTAGGTTAAGCAACTAATTTCTAGTTCCATGGATAGCCTAGGATATCCTTTTCTAAGCGCTAACTGCCGCGTCCAAAGAACCTCCTCCCGATATTTGCAGATTCCGGGCTGGGTTTGGCTTTGGTTGTTTGTCTGACGCATGTCTTCTTACTTTGTTTGTTATTTACCCCAAACATGCATTATTTATGAGTAGAAAAACCTAATTCCCATAATTTGTCAAGCACCATTGGTGAAAGCCAGCGGTTGATTCAGCAAAAACAGTCATAAGGAGTATACCCAATAAATCTGTGCTGACAACCATATAGCGCCGCCCAAGTATTTATGCCGACTTCGCTATTTGGCTGTTGCTCCTCGCTGCGCAGCGAATTGGGATTTGCACGAAGGACTGGACGCTGTGCATGTCGAGATATTGGAAAGGTGCCGCCGACTGCAGTTTTGGGCTTGCGGCTTTCACCTATTCTTGTTCGCCGTTCGAATAGTGACGAAAACTGCAAACAAAGCAATTGTAAATGCGGTTGGCGCGTTCAAAAAAGTTCATTAAGCGCTAAACAGCGTGCGCTTCGCCTTTGTCTAATTAGGAAGAGTTTGAGATTTTGTTGGATTAGGTGCTCTTTTTCTACCCACTTTCTTGCTTTTTTTACTCTTTTATTGCATGCTTGTTGCCATTTTTGCAGAGGTTTATCAGCCGATTGCAAACTTTGATGTGAGGTGGTACAAAAGTTTTGTACGTTTGTACAAAACTTTTGTACAGTCGTACAACACTTTTGTACTTCGATACAACACTTTTGTACCGCGGTACAACATTTTTGTACCGCGGTCTAAAAATGTTGCACAGTTGTACAACATTTTTGCACAACGGCGCAAAGTCGTTGTTTCAGCGGCTAACTTAATCGAAAATGCGCTGATTTAAGATGGTGTGCTTGTAGTTTTTGTGCTAGATGAGTCTAATTTATTTGGGCATTTGCCTTTTCTTTTTTGCAAAAGATATGGTTTGGTTTGGCTAATTGATTTTGGTTTGGTTGGGCGGAAGGCGTGTTTGGGAGGGCATTGCGAAGAATCCCCCCGCTTGGCGGTATTGGTTGGAGGGCTTAGCTTGGTTTTGCCTGCCTTTGAGCAGGGGGATTCGCTTTGGCTTATTTTGGTTGTGAGCGGCTTCCGCCTAGTTGTTTGGTTTTCTGTGAACCTGCGACGGTGCTTGCCGCCCGATGCTGGACCCTGCGTTTGCCTTCGGGGATTGCTCTTTTACTTTGATGGCTTTTTCTTCAGCAAATGTTTGTCGAAGAATGCGTCTATCTTTTCGTCAACATCGGGTCGCGAGGGCCACCCGTGTTTTCCACCTTTCACTATGTAAATGTGAGAGTCGACTCCCGCTTTTCTCAGCACGTCGTGGAGCAATTGGCTTTGGCTGTGCGGAGTTAGGGGGTCGTTGTCTCCGTGGAAGATGTAGAACGGCGGGTCGTCTTTTGATGCGTATGTCGTTGGGCTGGCTTTCCGACAGAGTTCTGGGTTCTCCCAGAAGGGTCCACCGAGGAGCCCCGAGGCTGAATCTTTCCCGTCGTGAATCATAAAGCGCTCGGTTGCTTTGCCTTGCTTCACCAACTCTTCTATCGCTAGGAAGTCCGTCATTCCATAGAAGTCTACAACGGCTTGAACGCGGCTGGAATATTCTTGCCAGCCTCCGTTGCCTTCGAATTCCTCTATTCCGCCGGTTGTACCAAGCATGGACACGAGGTAACCGCCTGCGGAAGCGCCCCAAACGCCTATCCTTTCGGGGTCTAGGTTGTACTTTTTTGAATGTGCGCGGAGGAACCGAATTGCACACTTGCAGTCGTGGATTTGCGCTGGGAATATCTTTTCGGTACTGAATCTGTAGTCGATTGTAACGCCCAAGTATCCGCGTCTAACGAAGCGGATGAGGCGCGGATAGCCGGATGTCTTGCTTCCACCGCGGAACCCTCCGCCGTGTATCCAGACTATTACGGGCATAGGGTCTTTTGACGGCTTCTTTAGGCGGAGAATGTCCAATCTGTGCTTCTCGTTTCCGTCGAGGCTGTAGGGGATGTCTTTTATTAGCTCGATGTCGTCGGGTATTTGGAACTCGGACTTTGTTGGCGCGGTTTGCTTTTCGGTTGCAGGAACGACCGCGGCAATTGCTATTGAGATTAAGGCGAAGATTAGGGCGAACGAGGTTGTTGTGTACATTTTACTTCTTCCTTTCCTTTAGGTGCTTGTCGAAGAAATCCATAACCAATTTATCGGGTTCAGGGCTTTTGAAGCCGTGCCCTGCACCTTTCACGATGTGGAGCGTGCATTCAATTCCGTTTTTCTTGAGAGCTTCGTAGAATGCCTTGCTTTGGCTGAGGGGGACGAGGTCGTCATTTTCGCCATGCGCGATAAAGAACGGCGGATCTTTTTTATCGATGTAGGTAGTGGGGCTGGCTTTCTTCGCAACGTCAATTTTCTTGGAGAAAGGTCCGCCAAGGAGTTTGGAGATTGCTCCATTTGCGCGCTTTCGCTCTAGCTCTTCGATGTTAAATCCTTTTTTCTTCGCCTCTTCTGCCCAATATAGGAAGTCAGTGGGACCGAAGTAATCGGCGACAGCTTGGACTTTGCTAGAGAACTTTTCCCATCCGCCGTTCCCTTCAAGTTCTTTCACGCCGCCTGATGTACCTAAGAGGGCGACGAGGTGGCCGCCGGCGGAGGAGCCCCAAGCGCCGATGTGATTGGAATCAACGTTGTAATCTTTGGCGTGGGCGCGGAGCCACCGAACAGCACATTTGCAGTCCTCGATTTGAGCGGGGAACGGGGCCTTATCGGTGAGGCGGTAATTAATTGTAACGCAGAAGTACCCGTTTTGGGCGAGTGGGATGATTTTTCGAATGCCTGCCTCTTTGCTTCCACTTTGCCATCCCCCGCCGTGAACAAAGATAACGGCTGGCATTGGTTTGATGGACGGGCGTTTTGGGCGGACAATGTCGAGTGTGAGAGGTTCGTCCCCGCCTTTACCATATTCCACGTTGCGTATGATTTCGATGTCGGCTGGGATGGCTAGTCTAGGGGCAAGCGCCTGAAGGCACAAAGCTGGGTTATTGGAGTTCAGACAAGCGGCACAGGCGAGCAAGAAAACGAGAATGGCGAGCGTCCACCTTACATATGGGCTGTAGCTTGTTCGATTAGTCATTTTGGCATCGCGCTCCCTTGTTGGTGCTGTTTGCTTTTTGTGTTGTTTGGGCCTATGGAATGTTCAGTTGGGCTGAACAGCTTGGTTGCGGTTGCTTATGTTTAGCGTATGATAACCCCAAGAGTAGGGAATTGTCTAGTCATTTGTCATCCTGCGTTTCAATTCGTTGATGCTTTCTTCGAATCCGAGTAGGGGGGTGCGAAGCTGTTTGACAGTATTTGAAACGTCGAGCACAAGTATTTTGGAGCGGTTGGCAATTCCTGGAGAGGAGTCCATATACATTGGTTCGATTAGCGATTTAGGGAGATTGAAGACCTCTGCAATTTTCAGTGCCCACTCGAGGCGTGAGACGACGTTGGGGCACTCGACGTGGAAGATGCCGGTGAGTCGGCGTTCGACAATCTCGAGGCAAGCGTCGGCAAGATTCCATGCAGGGATTGGGCACCGATATTGGTCTGCGTAAGCTTTGATTCTATTGCCTGCCTTAAGAGCGTCGATTATTTTGTCGGAGAAGGATTCTTGGAAGGGGAACTTACGCGGGCCGAAGATAATTGATGTGCGAACGATAGCCCAGCCGGCGTTTGAGGTAGCAACGGCCGCTTCCGCCGCGGCTTTGGTTAGACCGTAGTAGTTGGGTGGGGAAAGCGTGTCGTTTTCCTTATAAGGGTTTTTCTCGCCGTTGAAGACGGTGTCGGTGGATATGTGAACGAGGTGGGCGCCAATTTTCTCTGCGGCGCGGACAATGTTAAAAGTTCCGATGACGTTGGATTCGAAAGCCGTGAGTTTATTTTGCTCGCAGAAGTCGGGTTTTGCTTGTGCGGCGGTGTGGATAATTGCGTTGGGCGAGGCGCTGGCGATTACCTCTAGCACTCGTTCGGCGTCCGAGAGCTCTAGTTGAACCGTTCGGCAGCCTGGCAGTTCGATGGCGTTTCGTCTATACGAGGCCGTGACGTCCCAACCTTTTTCCGCCGCTTGAACGGCCGCATAGCTCCCGAGCATGCCGCTTCCGCCTGTGATGAAAAGCTTTTTCATAGGCTGTCAAAAAGGGCCTCGGCATCCCACCAAGGCCCTGTTTAATCCTCTAATCTTTTTGCAAAGGTTTTAATAAATTGCCGCCTCGGTTTCGGGATCGAAGAGATGGCTTTTTTCCATGTCAAAGACGATTTCCATTTCGCTTGCTTCTTTTGCCTTTGTGTCGGCGTCAATTGTAGCGACTAGGTTGTGGTTTCCAGTCGTGAGGTACATTGTGCAAACGGGGCCCATGGGCTCTATAACATCTACCAGGGCTTTGATAGTATTTTCCTCGGTGGGTTTCACTAGGGGGCTGAGGGCTTTATCGAAGATGTCTTCTGGGCGAATGCCGAAGATAACCTTCCTACCGACGTATGATTCGAATTTACCATTTTTCGATTCGGGAATTACCACTTTGAAGCTTCCGGCATCAACGACGTATCTGTCGCTAGCTTTCAGGAGCGTTGCTTCGATGAAGTTCATAGCCGGCGTACCGATGAAGCCAGCGACGAACATGTTTGCGGGGTTGTTGTATAAGCCGAGAGGTGTGTCTACTTGCTGAACAACCCCGTCGCGCATGACGGCAATTCGGTCACCCATTGTCATTGCTTCGACTTGGTCGTGGGTTACATAGATAGTAGTTATTCCGAGCCGTCGGTGCAATTTGATGAGCTCGGCGCGGGTTTGGACGCGGAGCTTTGCATCAAGGTTGGATAGGGGTTCGTCCATGAGGAAGACTTTTGGTTCGCGGACAATAGCACGGCCAAGTGCCACTCTCTGCCTTTGACCGCCGGAAAGCTGCTTTGGCTTGCGGTCGAGCAGGTCGGTAAGGCCGAGCATTTGTGCGACTTCGGCGACGCGCTTCTTGATTTCTTGCTTGGGGACTTTGCGAAGTTTCAGCCCAAATGCCATATTGTCGTAGACGCTCATATGTGGATAGAGCGCATAGTTTTGGAAGACCATGGCAATATCTCGGTCTTTGGGCGAAACGTCGTTTACGAGGCGGTCTCCGATGTATATCTCGCCCTCGGTGACTTCTTCGAGTCCCGCAATCATTCTAAGCGCTGTCGTCTTTCCACAACCGGAAGGGCCAACGAGGACAAGGAATTCCTTATCCTTTATTTCAAGATTCATATTTTTGACCGCGACGACAGTCTTAAAAGTCTTGGTTAGGTTCTTTAGTATGACGCCGGCCATATTATGGCGTACCTCCTCATGCTGTTTCAGGAAAATTTGCGATAATCAATTATAGTTAAGGCCCTCACTTCTTGTCAACGGATGCAGGTTAATAAGGGAATTGGAAATTGGGATAGCGGAAACCATGACTGTGAGTTAAATGTGCGGCTGTATTTTTTCAACAATCTGATTTTTTGGCACTGCGCCCACAATTGTTTCAATGACATTCCCGCTTTTGAAGAGCATTAAGGTAGGGATGCTCATTATTCTGAATTGCGCGGCGACCAATGGGGACTGGTCTACATTAACCTTGGCAACCTTGAGCTTTTCCTCGTAATTTTGTGCTACTTCTTCTACGATGGGTGCAATCATTCGACAAGGTCCACACCATGGTGCCCAAAAGTCAACAAGGACTGGGGTGGTGGATTGCAGAACTTCCTGCTCGAAGTCTTCATCGGTAACCTCTTTTACGTTGCTCATTTTCTTTGTTATTTCTCCTTGCAGAATTGGTTGATGGAGGGGTGGCTAGGCTCACAGCTTGCGCTATTCTATTGCAACTGTGTGAGGTTGTCAAGAAATAAGATAGGTTTGTTTGCGAAAAATTTTGTCTTGGGTCAAAAAAGAAGAAAAAGCACATGCATCTTTTTGGCTTGGGAAAGAAGCTTTTGAGGTTGGCGGAGTGGCGAGTATGCTTTTGGTAAAAACATTTGCGGTTATTTTGGCATTGTTTTGGAGGGCGGCAGAGGCGGCAAAGGGCTGCTTACCACCGGTACTGGCGCTGGTTGGATTCTTGGCGCATTTTTACTTAGAAGCAAAGGGAAGAAGCTATGGCTTTAGAGTTGCTCTTATTTGAACTTTGATTATCACCAAAGCGGGATCGGTAATTGACAGTCCGGAATCTGTTGCATAATCAAGCAGTTTGGCTTCTATCTCCATTCCAGTGATGGATTTCCTCCAGGTTTGTCCCTTCTTAGCATTTCTTGCAGTAATGCGGAAAATTGGTTCAATAGGTTTTGCTCTATCTCGAGCCACAAGATGTATTTCAGCGTCCGACCCTGCTTCGCCTGAGATGGTCATCGTCATAAAGCTAATGCCCTGCGTTCCCTCATTGGTCTCACGCTCTTTGAAATTGAGGCTGAACATTCGCGGAATGCGATAGGTTATAACAACTGGTGAGCCGTCAGTTGGCAGGTCGGGCCTGGGCCCTTCGATAAATCTAGGGTCTTCACTGTCAATATAGATCGCCCCAGGCGCTGGCTTTGGTGTGGGTTCTTGATGTGTCTTGGTTGGCTTTGGTTGAGGCTTTTCCTGAGATTTGGCTTTCAACGGCGTGCTTGGTTTTACTTGGGACTTTGCTTGAGGCTTTTGTTTTGGATTGGCATCGGCTTTGGCCTGTTTGGATTTAGGCGAGGTGGGAGCCTTGGGTGTTTCCTTTTGTGTTGATGAAGTGGGCTTTGCAACCTCTTTGGGCTGTTCTTTGGCTTGAGCCATGCCGATGTTTTCTGGAGTTGTTTTTGTTGATTCTTGGCGGCCACAGCCCGATGTGAATAATGTCAGAAGCGAAAAAAGAGCTATTATGGACAAAATTGCAGCAATTCTTACCGAACGCACTATAAGTACCTCCTTACCATCGGCGAGAACCTGACTTTGGTATAGCACTTGGGGGGAGGTTTTGTCAAGGTACTCCTTTTAAGAATCATCCAGTGTTTGCCTATTTCCTACATTGGTGATATGGTTCTAAGTCTGTTAATAATATCAGGCAAAGCATTGATAACTGTATCCACGTCTTCCTCTGTATTCTCGCGGCCGAGGCTAAGCCTGAGAGAGGCATGGGCGAGCTCATGGGGCAAGCCGAGGGCGAGAAGTACATGGGAGGCTTCGAGCGTTCCGGAGGTGCAAGCGGAACCGCTTGACGAACAGATGCCCAACATATCGAGAGAGATAATCATCGATTCGCCTTCGACTCCCTTGATGCTGACGTTTACAATATTGGGCAGGCGTTTTGTAGGATGCCCATTCAGTCGACTGTCGGGGATTCTTGTGAGAATTCCCTGGGTGAGCTTATCTCTTAGCCGAGTTAGGTATTCTGCTTCCTCCGCCATGGTTTCCTTTGCGAGCTCCGCGGCTTTCCCAAGGCCAACGATGCCAGGCACATTGTGGGTGCCTGCACGCTTGCCGTTTTCTTGGCCACCGCCGTGCATGAAGTTTTCAATCCTAACGCCTTTCCGGATATAGAGCGCTCCCACTCCTTTGGGTCCGTAAAACTTATGCGCCGATAGCGAAAGCATATCTACTTTCAATTCGTTAACATTGATTGGAACCTTGCCAACAGATTGTGTGGCGTCTGTGTGGAAAAGAACACCTTTCTCGCGAGCAATTTCTCCAATTTCGGCTATCGGTTCGATTACACCAATTTCATTATTTGAGTGCATTATTGAAATTAAAATTGTTCGTTCTGTAATTGCGTTCCTTACATCTTCGGGGTCTACTAAGCCATCCGAATCTACCGGCAGGAAAGTTATATCAAAACCTTGCTTTTTGAGAAATTCGCAAGGTTCAATGACGGCATGATGTTCGATTGCACTGGTAATAATGTGGTTTCCTTTAGATTTAAGTGCAAAAGCAGTGCCTTTTATTGCCCAGTTATCCGATTCAGTTGCGCCGCTGGTGAAGTATATCTCCTTTGTGTTTGCGCCAATTAGTGAAGCGACTTGCGCGCGAGCATCTTCGACTGCTTGCCGAGGTTTGCCTGCAAATGAATAAAGTGTCGAAGGATTTGCATATTCCTCGGTTAAGTAGGGTATCATCGCATTAAGTACTTCTGGGTGCATCGGAGTTGTTGCAGCATTGTCCATATATATAAGTTTTTTCATGGATTCCTCCTTGAGCGAAGGGAAGAATTAGGGATTGATTTCCACCAATTGTCCCCACATTGAAACTATATTCCCCAATTCGCCAGTTCTCCCTTCCTTTTGCATTGACTATACTTTTTTCAAAGGGTACAATTGCAATGCTATGATACTAGACGACGTGCCACGAATCAAGCTTGCACATCTTCCGACGGCGCTTGAAGATGCGCCTCGTTTGGCAGGGGAAATTGGCATTAGCCGGCTACTTGTCAAGCGTGATGATGCCACAGGGTTTGCGCTGGGAGGAAACAAAGCTCGGAAGCTGGAGTACTTAATGGCTGAAGCCAAAAAGCTTGGCGCTGATGTTGTCCTAACATGTGGGGGACGGCAATCGAACCACGCCCGAATGACTGCGGCGGCTGCTCGAAAACTTGGAATGGATGCAATTCTTTTTCTGAACGACCCAAAGCCTGACGAATTTCAGGGCAACCTTCTTCTTGACACCATCTTCGGTGCCGAAATTCGTTTCCTTCCAGGCGTAGGCGGTGTTCAACTTGAAGAC
Source organism: Armatimonadota bacterium (assembly GCA_023511795.1). Taxonomy (NCBI): domain Bacteria; kingdom Bacillati; phylum Armatimonadota; species Armatimonadota bacterium. The sequence continues at coordinate 269,348 of JAIMAU010000001.1, forward strand.
GTTATGGCTGGAGAGGTGGAACGATTGAAATCTCAGGGCAAGAAGCCATACGTAATCCCTGTTGGCGGGTCTACTCCTGTTGGGGCGTTAGGTTATGTGAAAGCCGTTCAGGAACTTGCGTCTCAGTTGGATGATTTGGGTATTGTGAACCCCGACATAGTTTTAGCAGTTGGGTCGTGCGGAACAATTTCAGGGGTAGTTGCCGGATGCCACCTTTTCCTGCCAGAAGCTCGCGTAATAGGAATTTCGGTAAGTCGTTCAGCCGCTCATATCCGAGAACAAATGAGGAAGATTACTGCTGGTATTTGGGATCTTCTGGGGGCAGATGCTGAGCTAACATTTGATGCATTTGAGATCTACGATGGGTATATTGGGGAAGCATATGGCGTTCCAACAGAAAGTGGCAAGCATGCGATACTGTTGGCTGCGAGGACGGAGGGTTTGATACTCGACCCTGTTTACACCGGGAAAGCGATGGCTGGTTTGATTGGTCTTGCGAGGGAAGGCAAGATTGGTAGCGAACGCCCAGTTCTCTTTTGGCATACTGGCGGTGCAGGGGGCCTTTTTGCGTATAAAGATATATTCTACGATGAGGCAGTTACCCTTAGTCAGTGAATAAGCAGGTTTTCGCTTGGCAGTAGGAGTTCCTTGCGGAGGCTAAATATGCTATTGCGCGATATTATACCAATACTTGAAGATATTGCTCCACCCGAGCGGATGTTGCCAGATGACCGAATTGGATTAATGATTGGAGACCCAGGCCAGGATGTTCGGTCGATAGTCGTGACAGTTGATGTTACCCTTCCGTTATTGAAATCTAGGTCAGCTGATTTGATTATCGCACACCACCCGCTAATATACAGTCCATTACGTTCAATTCGGCTAGATCAATACCCCCAGAAAATAGTCTATGCGTTAGTGAATGCAGGCGTGAGTCTCTATGTTATGCATACGAACTACGATTGTGCAGATGGCGGCATCAATGATGTTCTGGCAGACCGGCTGGGAATTGTAGAACCCCAGATTCTCAAGGTTACTGGCGGCGAGAAGCTTTTCAAGCTTGCGGTATTTGTGCCAAATGAAGCTGTGGATGACGTTCTTAATGCTGTTTGCGAAGCCGGTGCGGGATGGATTGGAAATTATTCTCATTGCACTTTTCGCTCTCCAGGTACTGGAACTTTTAAACCGCTGGAGGGTGCAACACCGTATATTGGCCGTGTAGGTGAATTGGAGCAGACAGCGGAGTTTAAACTTGAGACAATTGTTCCTGAAAAGCACTTGCATGATGTCTTGCGTGCTATGTTGGCGGTTCATCCTTACGAAGAAGTCGCGTATGATGTTTACCCCCTTTGGAACAAAGGCAAGGAGTGGGGGTTGGGCAGGTATGGAAAATTGCGGGAGCCAACCACCTTTGGGGAATTTTGCTGTCTAGTTCGAGATGTGCTTAATAACGAGGTACTTCGCGTGTCTGGTGATTCCGCTGCGCCGGTCGAGACTGTAGCAGTCGTTGGAGGAGGCGGCAGCGGAGAGGTTGAAGGGGCGTATTCAAAAGGGGTGGATGTATTCGTAACTGGCGATTTAAGGCATGACCGGTTTGTGGAGGCCCGAACGCTTGGGTTGATGGTTATTGACGCTGGGCATTTTGAAACTGAACGGCCAGGAATGATTGTCCTTGCTCCTAGACTCCATGATATACTTTCGCCGCATGGGGTGACTGTAGAATATGTGGACGAGTTGATACTTGGCGCTGATTGAAACTTTAATAGAAGGTTATTGTGCCTGATTCAGGCACACGAATTACTCGAATAATCTGCGAACCTGAAATTTCTGCACCACTAATGCCAACTACAATTGCAAACTTTCCAATTTCTAACCCAGCAGGAGGCGGCGCAAGTACTTTCACGCCGATGTTGCCATATTGGTCGGTGAGGTGTGCCCCGTCGTCAATGTAAAAATGGCTGTTAGGAACTGCCGCTGTTACTTCCCCCCAGACTCTGACCTTTAGTCCAATATTATAGGGGCCATTGGCTTCAGACACGCTCGGTGTCGGCGGACCTGGGCTTATTCCTCCAAGGTTGCGATTGCAAATTCCAAGAGGACTTGGTATCTGTCCTGAGCTGCCTGATTTGTGTACTTTAACCGCTTCAATTTGCCGCTCAGCATTTGACGTAGAAAGCATTCCAGAGACAGTGACGACATCTCCTTCGGCAGGCATTGGGCCATTCCAATGTACTCTGATGCCTGAGCAACGGCTGGGTTCTTGGATGTAAAAATGATCGCTAAATTTCGCGGAGACGATTTTATTTGAGAGGCTTACCCATGAATTGTCTAGCTTGGTAAACAGGTCGCTAATATAATTTATTTCTTCTATTGTCTCTCCACCGGTCATTGTCTTTAAGATGGTTCCCATTGCTCCGACTGCCCATCCTATACGAGAATTTACAAAACAAACCGAACTAAGCGGGTTACTTGTTGGAGAGGTAAGTTTCAGCCAGCTGTCGCCTCCGTTTTGCGTTCGGGTAATCGCGCCCAAATCACCAACACCCCAGCCATAATTGTTGTCAATAAAATCAAGTGCGTAAAGGGTGTTTGTTCCTACACCTGCGGGTATAGAAGACCAACTTGCTCCGCCACTGGTGGTTCTTAGTATCTGTGTTATTAGATCATCATCGAACAAGTTGCCAGCAATCCAAGCATGCGTTGAGCTCCAGCAGTCAACAGAGGTTAGCATCGAAGTTATACCGGTTGGCAATATAATCCAGCTTTCACCACCATCAATTGTTTTAAGTACAACGCCACTGTTTCCAACAATCCAGCCATTTAGCGCATCTGCGAATCTGATGGAATTAAGAGTAGAAGTCGTTCCTGATGTTACGGATTGCCAGGTGTTGCCACCATTTGTTGTTTTTAATATTGTGCCGCTCTGGCCCACCACAAATCCCTTGTTCTCATCTAGGAAATAAACGCCTTTGAGCGTTAATGTTTTCCCTGATGATTGGGGAAACCAAGTTTCACCGCCATCTGTAGTGGCAAGTATGGTGCCGCCTCTCCCTACTGCCCAGCATTTCAACTTGCTAATGGCATGAACACCAAATAAGATTTGCCCAGTGTTTGAATTCTGCATCGACCAAGTGGTTCCACCAGTAGTTGTGTGAAGTATGACCCCAGCATCTCCTACCGCCCAACCATTTTCCATGTCAACAAACCATACCGCATTCAACTTACCTATGCTCGAACCGGCTTGTAAGTTCCATGTTAGTCCCGAATCTGTCGTTAAGAGAATTTTGCCTCCCGCGCCTACTACCCAACCGGTGCTGGAGTTTATAAAGAATAATCCGTTTAGTGAACTGTTGACGCCTGGCATGTTTCGCGGCTGCCAGTTGGCGCCACCATCGTCGGTATATAATATTTCGCCGCCTTGTCCAACTGCATAGCCTATGCTGTCGGATAAAAATTGCACAGAATTTAACATATTTGTGGTGCCAGACGTTTGGGGTACCCAAGTAGCTCCACCGTTTGATGTAGTTATAATTGTTCCATTGGCACCAACAGCCCAGCCATGTGTTGGGCTTACAAAGTATACAGAGATAAGCTCATAGTCTACGTTAGACGTTTGCTTTTCCCAATCCTGACCACCATTGGTAGTGTGGCGAATTGTTCCTTGTCCAGTTTCAGGGTCTATTGCCCCGACTGCCCATCCTTCCTGAGAGTTGATGAAATAGATGGAATTTAGAAACGGAGTGTTTGTGCTTGATAGCTGAACGGTCCAAGTTGCGCCAGAGTTGGTGGTCTTGAGTATTCCATCTCCTGCAACCCACCCAATGTTCTTGTCAATGAAGTATATAGAACTTGCTGCAATTGGGGATGACGGACTTGAATCGTTCCAACTAGAACCCGCATTTGTTGTTTTAAAAATCAAGCCTTCTTGAGAGCAAATCCAACCGCTGACATTGTCAACAAAATGCACGCTTGTCAGATTGTTAACGGTTGGTGAGGACGTAACATTCCATGTAATGCCTCCATCAGTGGTTTTTAGGATTGTGCCGACATCGCCAACGGCCCAGCCGATGGAAGCGCTTACGAAGTGTACGTCGGCCAAGTTATTCCCCTGAGGCAGTGGGTTTTGCCAAAACCATCCGGACAAAGCCGCGAATGCTGGCAAGGGGAAAACTGTCCCGATAACCCAAACTAATATGCACAGGGCTGTTCTGATATTCATCATTTCTAATCGTTTTAACGATGGATTTGCAATAAGTAATGAGATTAAGATCTTGGAGTAAAGCGATATTGTGTACACCAAAGAAGAAATATGTGATAGGATAATTCGGCTGGCGAAAACTATCCGTGGTATCTTTGAATTAAAGCGGAAAAATCACAAGGGATTTTATTACCCATCTATACGAAAAGCACCAGCTTGTTTATTATAACTTGTTATGGCTACCTAGTCAACTACTACTGCAAAAAACTGGTATTTCTACGGGGTTGTTTGTTCTTGCTGATTGTTCAATCGCTTGGATAATTTGAGTTACTATGAGGCCGTCTTCGCCTGTTACCCTAGGTTCCCGGTCATGTAGGACGCAATCGATGAAGTGGCGAATGCTTTCTGCGGCAAAACCCATCTGCGCGCCGTATATCTGAGGCATAACTAGAACATCGGGGTAGGAAGCCTCGGTTTCTGTATACTTTTCCAAAATTCGTGCATGACTTGTATCAAGGTACAGCGCGCCTTTGCTGCCAATAATTTCGCATTTGAGGTCAATGATATTTGGTGTTGTCTTTGGGAGAATCCAGGAGTTTTCGACATGTGCTGTTGCTCCTGAATCGAATTCCAGAGTAACTTGATAAAAGTCTGGGGTATTGATGCCCATTTTTGTTAGAACACGCGATCTTGAGACAGCGTATACTCGTCGAACTTCATCTTGGAGCAACCAGCGGATGGTGTCTATTGAGTGGGTGCCTATGAACCATTCCACCGTAGACTTTTCTGCCCAGGTAAGCATCGTTGTTGGTACGTAGATTGTGTCGTTAAGGCGGTAGTAAACATGCTGCGGCTCACCGATATCACCTCGGCGGATTGCTTCCCATGCTTTGTAGAATGGTGGGCTCCAGCGATTGTGAAAATCAACCATTAATTTTACATTTGAGCGTTTGGCAGCATCAATGATTGCTTGACATTCTTCGACTGTCATAGCTAGGGGTTTTTCGACGAGAATATGTTTGCCTGCTTCCGCTGCCGCAAGAGCAATTTCCGCGTGCGCGAAGTCAGGCGTGACGATGGAGACTGCGCTAATAGCTTCATCTGCAAGAAGCTCAGTGTAATCTTTATAGTGCACCGCACCATACGCTTGCGCAATTGACTCGGCACGATGCTCAATTAAATCACACACGCCGGCGAGAATTACGTGGGGCGAGGAGGCATACACCCTTGCATGTAGCTCTCCCCATTGTCCAGCACCAATGATTCCGAAACCGACTTTTTCCATTTCTTGTTCCTCCAGGGGATATCAAGAAGCAAGTAATCGAGTTGCTTAATTCTAAACTTCTACCTTTTCAAGCGGCGCAAACGAAAGCATTAGCTTTTTTATGCCAATTTCTTCGAAAGCAACCGTGATTTGTACGTCTTTATCGTCCGATTTAATATCAATCACTATTCCCAAGCCAAAAACGCTATGTCTTACATAGTCCCCAATTTTGAATGCTATCGTCGGTCCTCTTTGTTTTTCAGAGCTCACCCAAAGCTGTGAAGTTGGCATATCAGATCGTGTCATCGGCTTATGGGTAATGAACATTTCGGGCGGAATTTCCCTAATAAACCGAGATGGAACCATGCGCCTGTGCTCGCCGAAAAGAGTTCGAGTATGTGCATAACTTAAGCAAAGTTCGTCTTTAGCTCGCGTCATTCCGACATAACACAGCCTGCGTTCCTCCTCAAGCTCTTCCCTACTTTGCATAGAGCGGCTGTGAGGGAATATGCCTTCTTCCATGCCAACCATGAAAACTACAGGAAATTCTAGTCCCTTTGCTGAGTGAAGGGTCATAAGCACAACCGCATTTTCGTTTTCTTCATAGCTGTCAATATCCGACATTAGTGCCATTTCTTCGAGGAACTTGGCTAGCGTTGGATTCTCGCTTGTTTCCTCGAACTCTTTTATTACTGAGAAAAGCTCCTTGACGTTTTCTACCCTTGCTTCTGCTTCGTGAGTCCCCTGTTTTTGAAGCTCTGTTATGTAATTGGTGTTCTCCACAATCTCGATTAGTAGTTTACCCACAGAGTATTCCTCTTGTTTAGAATGGAGAAACTCGATTAGCTTGGCAAGTGCGTTCAACTCACGTCGTGCACGAGGTACTTCTATTTCTTCTAGGCGGTGCAATGCCTCGAAGAGGCTTATGCCCTCTTTTTCAGCGAAGTCTCGTATACGCTCGATGGTGATGGGCCCGACTCCGCGTGGAGGAACGTTAATAATACGCAGTAGGCTTACGGTGTCTGAGGGATTGTAAGCAAGGCGGAGGTAGGCCAGCAAATCTTTGATTTCTTTGCGCTCGTAGAATCTGAAGCCTCCAATAATCTTGTATGGCACGCGATAGTTGCGGAGAACGTCTTCAAACACACGTGACTGAGCGTTTGTTCGGTATAGCACCACAAAATCGGAATAATCCCTTTCACCTGCCAAAACCTTGTCACGCATCCGGTTAACTACTTGCGATGCCTCGTCGTGCTCGTCCGAAGCCTCAATTTTGTCGAGGGGCACTCCTTCCCCGCGTTCCGTCCAAAGCTTTTTCTCAGCGCGTGTAGAGTTTTTTGAGATAACGTGATAGGCTGCGTCGAGAATATTCCGAGTTGAGCGGTAATTTTGCTCAAGCTTCACAACTTTTGCATCTGGAAAGTGCTTTGTGAATCCTAGTATAATTCCCACATCTGCGCCACGCCATGAATAAATGCTTTGGTCGTCGTCTCCAACCACGCAAATATTCCGATGTTCTTCGGCAAGTAGTTTCACAAATTGAAATTGAGACTGATTAATGTCTTGATATTCATCTACTAGAATATGCTTGAACTTTTGTTGGTAATGTTGGCGAACGTCTGGGCATTCTCGGAGCAACAACACGGTATATAAAATTAAGTCGTCAAAGTCAAGTGCTCGATTTTCAAGAAGCTTCTTCTGATAGAGTGGGTAAACCTTTCCGATTTGATTCTCCAGAGCACCTTTGTAGACATTGACATATTCTTCTGGCATAATCATTTGTTCTTTAGCATGACTGATATGCCATTGTATTTGCCTTGCAGGGTAAACCCTTTCGTCAATGTTTAGTTGCTCCAGGCATTCGCGGATAAGCGTGAGTTGATCTTGTTCATCGAATATGACAAAGTTCCTATCCAAACCAATTCGATCGCCTCGTTCTCGAAGCACTCGGGCGCAGACGGAGTGGAAAGTGCCAACCCACATCTGCTCGAGCATTCGGCTTCCAACTAAACCTTTTATGCGCTCTTTCATTTCCCGTGCGGCTTTATTGGTAAAGGTAACTGCAAGGATATTGGAAGGCCTTACACCCTTTGCACCAATCAAATAAGCCATTCGGTAAGTAAGAGCACGAGTCTTGCCGCTTCCTGCTCCTGCAAAAATCAGGAGAGGACCTTCTGAGTGGCATACGGCTTCCCTTTGGGCGGGATTCAAGTCTTTGAGGATATGTTCCATGGGCGTCTATGACATTATAGCCCATCGTCTACCTTTCTGGGAAGGTACAGTGTTTGCACTTTGAGTTTAATTATCCCCGCAAACCGTATTTAGCAAAAAAATCTTGGATTGTAAGGCGTTTGAGGTCGCTGTTTAGAAGGACAATAAAGCGGCGTAATTCTGGTCGAGACATACGCTTAGGTGCCATATAGATCTTGTGGCCAAGCCTGCGGTCTGTGAGAAAAACTGCATCTCCGCCTAGTACTTCGACCTTGAACCTTTCGATGGCAGGTTTGGCAAGTTCGGATTCCGCAAGGTCCATAGTGTTGTGCCCCGACCCTGTTTAGGAAACGCAAAAATAGGCGCCGTTAAGCGCTGTGGTTACTGCGGGATTCCATTTGTGCCTCCTAAAATGGGAAAATGGTTGCCCCGCGGTAATCAGCTAACTTCGGCAGCCTGGCAGTCATGTCTCCTAATCGTTGGGAGAGTTAGACCCAGCGGCTTTGCGTCCCCGCCTTTCGACGAGTTTGCCTTTTTCGGTTGCTCGTTACCAATATAATTATTGGTACAAGAATATGAGCTTTTACCCCGTAAAATTACTGGCATTTCTCTTCAGGCAAGGTAATAAGAGTTAGATAGTCCATTTTGCGTTTCCCAGCGGCGGTAAGGTCAACCACTATGCCTTTATCCGCCAAAGGCTGGACGCTGCCAAAACTCGGAGACCGCAAGCTAATTATGGTGTTTACAAAGCGTGCAGTTCCCACTCGCTCTGTTGCTCTAACGATAGGAATTATTTCGAAATCCTTATTGGGGTATCCGTCTTCGTCTGTTGAATATGGGGCGAACGTATGTATAATTCCTTGAATGCGCTTCTTGAACCCCGAGAGGTCGTGTGATGGCCTTTCGATTCCAAATGTGTCTATAAGCCAGACAGGCGAATTTATCTTCGATGAGTCCCATCTCCTGAGGAGCGAATCTAGCAAATTATCGCATGCTGTTCTGTACAGCAGTTCCCATTGACCTTGGAGCTCAGTGCATGCGGAGACTATCTGTTGGAGTGGAAGCCAATCTAGATTGCGAATTGGAGCTTCGGGTATGTCAATGGAATCCACTCCAAACTCAATGAAAAACTCCCGCCGCATAACATCGTTATGGCCAGGGTTCCCAGTTGGATTTGGCAGGGTACTACCATATCTCATACTTCCTCTTGGCGTCGGGATAAGCATTGACGTATAGTCGAGAGCTAGTCCATCAACCTCATAAGTAGAAAGCTCGTCAAGCAGGGTACGAAGCCTAGCGCGGACTTCAAGATTTGCTGGGTTGACTGCATCACCTGTGGTTCCTTCGCCGTAGTAGAATTCCGAATCGGCTAAATCGGCGTCGCTAATCTTTGTCGCGCCAAGGCTTTCGGACCTTGTTCGGCCAAAAATATCGAAATCAAGCAACCCAGTTTCTTTTCTGACCCAGTTCTTATTCGTCCCATCTGGCCAGCGAAGAACGTCAAGCACAACGAAAACTTTAATTCCTTGATTGTGCGCTGCGGCGATTGTCCTTTTAAAATAATCTTGGTCTAAACCTTGCATCATCGGAAAGGTCCTACTCGGAAACGCAGTATATCCAGAGGTAAAAACTCGAAGGAATAGGTTGTTAAACCCATGCTCCTTAAGCGATTTGGCTATAAATTCGGGTGATTCACCTGCGGTGGGCTTCCAAATGCAGGCGCGCATTGGCGAATTTAAAACTACACGAGTGCCTGGCTCAGCATCTTTAAAAGATGCAATCCGGTCGTAGGAGGTATTCCTGATAGGGAATATTTCAACTCCCGCGACTCCGCCGGGTGCTTCCCATGACAGCTCAACTGGCCCGAGATTTTGGAAGTTGAAGGTAAGTTTAACAACGATGTTTGGGATGACAGATACCAACTTTCGGTCAGCCGGCAGTGAGCCTCGACCTTCTGCAGTAATCAGCTCTTTCTCGATGAAGGCTTTCTGAGTTGGTTTGATTGAGTCCCAAGTAAGCCCTCCAGTGGCATCGTTCAGAACCAAAGATTCTAGTTGTTGATTGTCTAATTTAAAACGTCCTGTTAGATCAAGAGGCAGCATTGTCAAAATATTGTGCCGCTTGATTGAATCATAGGTTTTGTTATCAGTGTTTTGTTGGTCAGCCGTGAGTTTATTTTGAAGTTCACGATATCTGGCAGCTATTTGGCCGATGCCCATTAGGTCAACTGAGAATATGTATCCATCCTCAAAGCGGCGCCATGTTCCCGTCGTTGCCAAGGCAACCGCTTTTAATAGCTGGCCTGCAGGGAAACCTCGACTTTGGACATAAAGCGGAATATTGTTTGAGCCTGGGCTTGCATAAAGCTTGATACCTGTGCTATTGGAAATTACCGACGAAAGTTCACTAATGGTTGTTGTACCTGATAGTTGAATTGGTTTGTTGAGGGCTTCAAGAGAGAAATTCAGGTCGGATTCTTTTACACAGTTGTCTATTTGCTTTGGCTCCCACGGTGGAGGCGTCCGTCTTAGTCTATATCCACCTTCATCTCTGATGCGTAAGTCGGCAAGAATCCATCCCGCCTTGCTCCTTGGTTGGGTGCAATTTATGTTGAAGTATGAACCAAACGGATAGCGCCGGTCTTCAGACTGTGGACCTTGGATGGTTAAGTAATCTACCGAAAGGCGCGCAGTCAGGTAGCAATTCTTAATATCCAGCTTTTCGGCCGGTTTTGCCTTGGAAAGGTTTGCATTTTGCCCAGGTTCCACTAGAACAACAGCTCTTGGTCTTGAGAAAATTTCAGCCATAATTTTTTGCTGGTCGGTTGTAAGCTCAGAAAATGGTAGTCCATTTTGCGAGCCAAGTAGACGAAGTTGATGATTGGTCATACCGAAAACTAATTGGTTTATAAGCATTGATAGTGGCTTTATCGGTTTTGCTCGCCCTTTCGCCAAGTCCGTCAAATCAGGTCTTTTCGCAGGGGCAAGAACGAAAATGCCGTCCTGCTGAAAGAGCCTCAGGCAATACAATGATGCAAGTTTTTCTAGAGGAAGCGATTTGGCGTCTTTATGAGCCTCCTGGTATTGTTTCTCGCTGGGAGTAGTTCCTTCGGCCGATACAATCGGCTCCGAACTTTGGCCATAATTATCCTTCAAATATTGGAAAAGCGAGGGTACGGTGCTCCATTCATCCTGCGCGAAGGTACATCTTGCGAGCAATAGTAGCATGACAAGACTGAAAATATTTTTGCTAGCCCTGGACAAACCAAACCTCATTTACTTGCCTCCTATGCTGTCGAATTCTTATTCAGTAATAGGACGCGACTTGATATGCAAATGTTGAAGATGTGTTCACTCTATGATAAACATAATGTCATTTCAAAGTTGTTTGTATTAGTTACCGCGAGTTGAGCAAGCTGATATCAGAAGGAATGCTGTTTTGATTTTATTAACTTCTCGACGATTAATATTACAACACTGTTGATACAAAATCTTGCTTTTTAAGTTTTCACTCTCATGTATACGAAGCAAATCGCCGAGTATTACCATTGGGGGAGGACGACTTGCCTGAGCGGAGGAGGTGAAATTTGCGCAGATTAAAATATGTTTTTGCGCTCAGCCTTGTCTGTATATGCCTGGGGAATAGCTATTGCTCACCAACAGGTCTCAATATAATCCCGACTGCTGACGTCCTTGAAAAGGATGTCTTTATGTTGGAGACCCCATACTCTGGGGGGATGCGCTTTGGCCCCGACGGGGATTCTTATGTGCTCCTCCAGATTGGAGCGGGTAGCGGTGTAGAGGTCGGGATAGACCAGAGAGTAGAAGATGGACACCTTGATGCTTGGATGAACGCCAAATGGAGATGCTTGGAGGAGGATGGCGGTCGTCCAGCAGTTGCTATAGGCGTCCAAAACTTCTCCCATAATACGGAGAAACAGCCTTACCTGGTAATGAGCAAAAGCTTCAAGCCTGCTCGACTGCATGTCGGGGTGATTAAAATGGAGGGTGTTTCCAGCGTGATGCTTGGATTTGACAAGACCTTCAGCCCGAAGTTTGCAGTCCAAGCGGATTATATCTCAGGCGAAGAGAATGGATTAACAGCTGGATTTAGGTTGCAAATAGGGAAAACGGCCACCTTGTGGGCGGCGCACAGCTTTCCAAATAGTTCTGCAACAAAACCAGACTACTTCGTCAGACTTGGCTGGAACGCAACCTTCTAAACGAAGCCTACCAGGCAGTCTTTACCCCGTGCCCTCCTTCATTGGCCAATGTTAGATGAAGGAGGGCATTTTTTAACGCACAAGGTTTGCTCTCTCGAGCTTTACGGACTAAAACCCTGTTTGCTTTTCTAGCTTCCCTGGTTATGAAGCTCGAGGATAGGCTATTTCAACTTCATAGTGTACCTAATTGATTGAAAAAAGGAGCGAAATCCTACCTTTTCGTACGCAGCACGGGCGGCGGCATAGGCCTCGTCAAGACCAGTTTCAACCTCGACGTATCGACAGCCTTTTTCGCGCATTAAGTTGAGCACATGTTTGTAAAGTGCCTTTCCTATGCCTTGCCCTTGAAATGCTGGGTCTACTGCGTTATTCCCAATCTCTCCAAGCTCATCGCCATGCAGGATATATGTAACGAATCCAACAATCTTGCCATTGAATTCGGCAACCCACACGCAATCAGGACGGCTTCTGAGCGTATTTCGAATTTCTTCTGCCTTTTGCTGTTGCCACGTGATGCCGCCTAAGATGCCATATAACTTTTCTCTTCTTGCATGAATAGTTGATTCGCCGAAAGCAGCCACTATAATCTCGGCTAGCCTCTCCTCATCTTCAAGCCGTGCGGGGCGAATTGCCAAATTGTCCATTTTTAATACCCCTATTTCGGGCGCCAACTAGCAGAAATTATCCGTTCGGCATCGAGATCTAGTTGAATGCCAACTAGTTCTGCGCTACCTTGGCAAACATCAAACCCCAATGCCCTAAGATATTCCTGGGTTTCTGTGGGAGCGCACTCGATGAATACTTTGCCGCGTGTCTCAAAGTGAATCCTAGGAGAAAGAAATGCTTCTCTTACGTTAAATCCCCTAGCAATGTGAACAAGCGCGCTGTGCATATTGCCAATGATTTTTCTGCCGCCCGTTGCTCCAATTGTAATAAATGGTTCTCCATCTTTTAGTATAATCGTTGGCGACATGTTGTTGAGCGGTCGCTTCTTTGGGGCAGGGGAATTCGCTTTGCCTGGGGCGGGGTCGAACAAGAACATGCCGCCGCTCATAACCATTCCGGTGCCAGGAATCACAACTGCCGAGCCCAATCCAAGGCCATGGGTTAGCGTGAGAGATACAAGATTACAATCCTTGTCAACTGCAGAAATATGAACCGTGCCTCCTTGGCCGGCTTGGCTTTCTGGCCCCAGGTTCGTTGGTTTCTGGTTTAGTACATGCTTGACTCTGAAAGCTAGTTCCCCAACATAGCCGTTTTCAATTAGGCTAAGATAAGGGAATGATACAAAAGTTGGGTCGCCAAGGTGGTCGAAGCGGTCCCACCAAACCAGGCGCAAGACTTCTAAACGTGCACGAATTTCCTCCGGACTGTTTGGTTCGAGGTCAATCATTTTGCTAAGTTGGTCAGAAACTAAGGTTGCCTGCAGCGGGCTTATCCCGCCCGCCGGGGGAGGCGCCGTCATAATCGTCAGATGACCGACTGTGGCTTCGATTGCCTGAGGAGTTCGAGGGCGATAGGCAGCCATGTCTTCAAAGGTAAGTATTCCACCGTGTTGTTGAACATGTTTTGCAATATGATGCGCAATTTCTCCCTTATAGAAAGCATCTGGCCCATTTTTGGCTATTGCTTTGAGGACCTCCGCGGATTCGAGGTTTGGTACTATTGTGCCCTCTGGAAGTGGTTCTCCATTTGGGTAGAACATGGCTTTTGTGCCAGGATATTGCATAAACGTCTGCGCTTGGTTTTTGAGGAGTCCGGCTAAGTAAGCGTCTATATCAAAGCCCTCATAACAAGCTTGGATAGCGGGTTGGATAAGGTCTGAAGGGCTCATTGTGCCAAATTTCTCAGCGGCATGCGAAAGTCCGGCAACTGTACCGGGCACCGATATACATAGATATCCTCGTTGGTTTGCCTTGTTTGCATCTACATAGCGGTAAAGTGCATTGGGGTCTTCTACAAGCGAATACATATTCTCATGTGCTGCGGCCGGGGCTTCAGTATCGAAATCTATGCAATGCGTTTGCTTTTCATTGGCAAAGTGAATAACAATAGCACCACCGTATCCACATATTCCGTTTTGGTCTGGTCGCACAACCGCTGAGACCCATGCGGCTGCCACTGCGGCATCAACTGCGTTTCCGCCTTCCGCGAGCACGCGTTTTCCAGCTTCTACCGCCCTAGGATGTGGTCCGATAACTTCTCCAGTTTTTATGCTTTTGCATTCGTTATCCATAGGATTTGCAAGCCTCCCCGCGATTGTCTTTCTTAACCAGTTTTCGTCTAGGAACTATAAAATTCCTATTGTTGCTATGTTAAATATAGGTTACCGGCGAATGCTGTTGTGATTGGCATTAGGCATAGAAAGAAGTGTTTTCTTAATGGCGGATTATTTAATTAACCTTCGATATGTACCACAAAAAATACACGAGATAGGGGTGTTTGTTATTGGCGCTTAAGTAATATCTCAACTGGCGACCAGCGGTCGCTTAGGATTGGTCCCGTTGGGGCGAAAGTCATCTGTTCTGCAAGACAGCTGACTATGTGTCGCATGTCTATACCGGTATTGGGCGGTAGTTTGATTTTTTTTGCCGCTTTGGCCGCTTCCTTTGCAGTAAAAGATTTGCTCCGGCCATTTTGGGCGACAAGGATTATGTTGCCACTGCGATGTCCAATAAAGGAAGTTGCATTCCCGAAAATTGCATGAAGCGTGCGTGCTTCACAACCATAAAGGTCATCTGTAACAGCAAGGTTAGATGCTACCACGCCGTTAGGAGCTAGCGCACGTTTTACTATATTGAAGAATTCAACAGTGGTGAGATGAAACGGCACATAATCGTCGCTGTAAGCATCGAGTATTATCCAATCGTATTTCGGTTTCTTATTTGTAATGCAACAACTCAAAAACCAACGGCCATCTCCGATATATATGCGAGTGTTCTTGCTTGGTCGCCAATAAAAGTACTTCTGTGCTAGTTGTACAATTGTGGGGTCTATTTCTACTGCATCTATCTTCACGCCGGGAACACACAACTCTAATGCTCGAGGGATAACTGCTCCTCCTATTCCGATAATGCAAACCCGTTTGGGCTTGGGTTGGTAAAGCATTGCGGCAAATGATAGCATTGTATACTCAGAAGAAATGGTATCGGAGATCTCGCATATCAATGACACTCTGTGGCGAGCGGAATTGGGCTTTTCCAAATACCAGCTTACGTATAGGTCCTTCTTGATAGATGTGGATGTGGTGATAAGGTGTTTCTCGCTCAAAGATTGTAGTCGCGGGCATTTGCATAAACTTTTCTGCTTCCTTGCGTGCCTCTGCTTGCGCTTTATCTAAAATTGGGCGCATTTCCGAAGGAGGAGTATTGCTAAGGAGATAGTTATGTAGTGGATACTGGTATGCCTTAAGTGCGTGCCAAGATGAATCGTTATGGCGACATCCTAATATTACCGCAACCACAGCCAATGTCGCAGTTAGCCCAATAACCAGGAGAATTCTCTTTAATATAACAAGAGCAACAATTAGAGCGATTGCAGCCAGTGTTACACCGGCAAACACCGTAATTGCTGTTAATGGGAGCATTGGTATTAGGTAAAAGGCAGTAACCAGGCTTCCGCCGAAGCTCCCAACTGTGGAGATGGCATATAGCAAGCCTGCATGGTGGCCAGCTTCAGTGTGCACCTTGGTTGCTAATTGAATGCAGTATGGAGATACGCTTCCAAGTAGAACCATGGGTGGTCCATACAAAATTGCAGACGCTAATAGCGCTCCCCATTTTAGCTCAAGCCCCGTTTTGCAAAGCCATCCGGAAAGCAAATCTTGATAAAGTGGTGTGCAGGCGACATACAAACCTGCTACTGCGGCCGAGGTTATGGGAACGAAAGCCGAAATTGATTTTCTAGTTAGCCGACCTCCAAAAGCATAGCCAATTGCAAGCGTGACTAAGAAAATAGCAATAACACTACCCCATACGTAAATGCTGTTGCCAAAATAGGGAGCTAGGACGCGTGCGGCTACCAATTCTGTAAGCATTACGAACCAGCCAGTTGCAAATACCAGGAGCCATATTGATATACTATATAGATTGCCTGCAAATATCATTAATGCTCTCCTTTTTATTTGCTGGCTCTTCTTCTTAGCCTTTCTTTTATTAGCATAAGCGGTTATTGAACAATTCAAACACTTATCCAGTATATTGTCAATCCTTGGTTTTAAACAGTTTTTCGTTTGTTTTGGCCTGTAAAATTTACCTAAAGATGGCTAAGCAAACTGCCGAAAATCGAATTGAAGAAGTAGGCTTTTTTATGAAATGAAAAGCATTTTTGTCGGATATTTGCAAATTAAGTGTGGGAGGGATTTGAATTGCGCAGACGAACGGTATGCGCCACATTGGCTCTAGCGTTTGCGCTCCAGATGGTTGTCGTAGTCAGTTTGCCTGTCTATGGGGGCACAACGGGTATAATTTCCGGGGTGGTGGCTGATTCGGCAACCGGCGAGAAGCTGGCTGGAGTCAATATCATTGTTGAAGGCACGAATTTAACGACGGTAACAGATTCCAATGGTTACTATGTCATAACAAACGTGCCTCCTGGGGATTATAAGGTAACGGCTAGCCTAGTAGGCTATTCCGACGCGCGGGCAGAAAAGGTGTCGGTGCTTATGGATGTTACTGCTACCGTCAATTTCTCGATGGAGCAGGCTGTGGCTGAAGAGGAAGAAGTTGTCGTTACCGAGTCAAGGCCGATGATTCAAAAAGATATGGTTCCCACAATGTATGTGGTTGACCAACACCAGGAGAAGATGGTCAGAAGTCAACCCCAATTTCTTTATCAAGCCCCAGGACTAGTGGCAACCCAGCCAGGAGTAGTATCTGATGCCGAGGGTTATCCCCACATTCGAGGTGGGCGCGTGAACCAGGTGAATTGGATGATCGATGGCATTCCAATTACCGAACCGCTTACAAACTCCTTTGGTACAAACGCTGTAACTGTTGGCATGGATAAGATGGAAATCTACACAGGTGGATATAGACCTGAGTATGGGAACGCAATCTCCGGCGTATTCAACCAGGTGGTAAAAAGCGGTCGCAACTTCCCTGGCGTGTCCCTTGAGGTAATCGGCGGGTCGAATGCTTTCAAGGCTGTTTATCCTGAGATCGGTGGAGCAACTCCAAATGGACTTGACTACTATGTCGGTGCATATCTTTGGCATTCGGAGTTTGAACGACTGCAATACAACGAAGCCGACTGTGCCGATATGATTGGCAAGTTTACCTACCCAATGAACAATAGGAATAAGCTTACACTGCTAGTGGCAAACGGTTCGGCTAAATATCAGTTTCCTTCTGTTCATACTTATACATATGGCACAAGCGGACTTGTTGAGATTCCGCCTGAGCGTGACCACCAACACCAGTCTTATTCACTTACAGCGCTTACCTTTAACCATACTATTAACTCGAAATCATTTTTTACTCTCAGGCCCTATCTATTGACCAATAAGTGGCAGGTTGATGCAATTTCCGATGACATCGGATATTGGTGGGATGCCAAGTCGGAGACGTTCGGCCTACAGTTTGATTACACTAATCAGCTCTCACCAAAGCATCTGCTTAAGGCAGGTGCGATTCGCATGGCGAGCGACAACAACTACTGGGCGACTGTGCCGGCTTATGGCGATTATGAGTATACCGCCAATACCGATACAGTGCAAACGGGCCTTTATCTTCAAGACCAAATGACACTTAACGACCGGTGGTCTGCCGAAGTCGGCTTGAGGTATGACCGCATGAAGTATGACAAGGTCGTCAACCCTGATACTTCTGAATCACAGCTCAGCCCGAGATTGGGACTTGCCTACGTTGTTGACCCAAAGACGCGACTACGATGCTCTTGGGGTAAGATGATTCAGTTTGTTTACACGCAAGCTATCGAGCGCAACTATACGAATCCTGTTTGGAATGAGTGGTATGGGCTTGGAAACGCTGACCTGAAACCAGAGCGCAGTTCACAGTTCGACATTGGTTGGGAACGCGAGGTTGCAAAGGATTGCTTGCTTCAGGTAACGCCATTCTACAGGAAGTTCGTTGACCTTCTTCAAGTGCGGTCTATCAACCCTGAAGACCCAACCGCACCTCCATTCGTGTATGATAATCTCGGCGAGGGAACTAGCAAGGGAGTCGAAATTATGTTCAAAAAGCGCCCGAGCAATAATTGGTCGGGTTGGCTAGCATACACCTGGTCTGTATCTAAAGCCCAGGCTAGCAATGATAGAGAAACCGTCACGCCTGGTGTAATGCAGTATGTGGATTGGGACCAGAGACACACTGCCGTGCTAGTGCTAAATTACATGAATAAGGGTTGGAGCTACAGTCTCATGGGAGAGTACGGTAGTGGACTTCCCTATAACCTTGCCGACGAGCCAGTGAATTCTCGCCGTGTTTCGCCCCATTTGGTTTTCAATTTAAGCATAATGCGCGAGATTACCGGCGGATGGCTACCCCAGGGACAGATGTACTTGCATATCGGAAACCTATTCAATGTTGGGGGAGCCCTGGATAAGGGCGAAGACGGCGAACCGACAGCATGGATTTCGCCAAGGTTTGTAAGCATGGGATATGTAAGAAAGTTCTAAGATATATTGCCAAGTTTTTATAAGCTGAAAAGGCGGGGCTAGACGCGGCCCCGCCTTTATTTTTCTAATGCCAGCACAAATGTTGCAAAAGTTTTTGGTGGAAGGCTTTTTGTTCTTTTGCAAATTTCGCTCGCAAAAGTTCACTCATTAGAAGGAATAGTGCTTTGGTTGCGGAAATGAGAATTTGGTGATTATACTTCAATCGCCAGTTTTGCCCTTAGCTATTCGTCTTTTTAGCTTATAAGTTTTCGGAGGTACTACGGTGATTAAGGAGTTGCAAGTAGCTTTAATCGGTTTAGATACCAGCCATACAATTGAGTTTGCAAGAAGGATGCAGTCACCAGATTGTGCACCAGAGCAAAGGGTTGTTGGAATGAAGGCTGTCACTTGTCTCAGGTTCGAAACGCCCTTCCAAGACGAGGAAGGCTTGAATAAGAGACAGGAACAGTTGGAGCAGTGGGGAGTAAAGGTTACAACCGACTTTGAAGAAGCAGTTGCCAACTGCGATGCGATAATGCTTGAAATAAACGATCCTGCTTACCATTTGGAGTATTTCACCAAATGCGCAGACCTTGGCAAACCCATATTCTTGGATAAGCCACTGGCTGACACAATCGAAAACGGCAGGAAAATCTACGAATTGGCGAAAGAGAAAAATGTCCGAGTTTTCTCGGCGTCTTCTTTGCGCTTTGTGCCCCAGTTAATTGAGGCTTGTAAAACAATACCTGTGCCGAAATTTGTTACTGTGTATGGCCCGCTCGGTAAGGCGCCAGCAGGAAGCTCGATTGTATGGTATGGCGTCCATGCTTTCGAAATGCTCGAACGTGCGATGGGTCGAGGAGCAATTGCAGTTACAGCTCGGTGCGATGGTGCGGGCGTTGTTGCGATTGTGGATTATCCTGAGGGCGTGCGCGGCGTTGTCGAATTGAATGAAGGTTCGTGGATTTATGGC
The DNA here is from genome assembly GCA_023511795.1 of Armatimonadota bacterium. NCBI lineage: Bacteria > Bacillati > Armatimonadota > Armatimonadota bacterium. Next base: position 288,832 of record JAIMAU010000001.1, read on the forward strand.
GGTTGTCTGCGGACAAAGGACAAAGCTGAGCCCTTTGTTGTAAATATGGCTAGGGCTTACTCAGATGAGCTTGAGCTCGTGGGGAAATTCTTCCAAGGCGGCGACGCACCTGTCGAAATGGAGGATACACTAGAGGTAATGGCAATGCTGGACGCCGCAGAACGCTCTGTACAAAGTGGAAAAACCGAATCGGTTTAAGTGTAGGTGGACCCCATAAATAGCATACAAAGCTATTGACCCACCTTGTTTATCTTGCTATACTTCCGCACATATAGCAAACGTTTCTATGCATTCTAGAGAAGTTAGGAATTCCATTGCTTTCGATTGCCGACTGGAGTGTTGCGAAGTGAGACCAGACGAAATTGGTTGCTTTGTTGAAATGCGAGTTCGCCCGCATGCTTCTGAATGTTCCAGGATTCGGCGAATTGTATCATTTCTAGCGTTCCATAAACTTCATAATTATGCTGCTACCTATGACCTTGAACTCGCTGTAGGCGAGGCGTTCAGCAATGCAATAAAATATGGAGGTGGCGACAATATCTTCCTAGTAGTAAATGCCACGTCTTCTAGAGAGTTAGTGGTCGAGTTTTATTACAAGGGAGAAAGCTTCGACACAGCGATTGAGTTTCCTAATGATTGCTTGAGTGGCAATGGCGGCTTTGGTAGATATATCATGAGCGAGGTTCTCGATGATATAGAATATCTATTCCTTGATGGTTACACACGCCTTCGCATTGTAAAGCGAGCCTTTGACTACTAAAATCCTCTTTCCAATAAGCCAGCTTTGCGGAACCGAAACTATCTGTATTATTGATGAGAATTGATGTTGGTTTATCAACGGCCGCCAACCATTGCGGATGCTAGCCAATGGTTCGCTCGATAACTATGAGTGCAATGTCGTCGGAAAGCTGGCCTCCAGTCCAATTGTTGATGGCTTTGAGTATTGCGTCCAACAGATACTGGCAAGAACGAGCGCCGAATTTATGAATGATTTTTTTGAGTTCTTCTGCCCCAAAGAAGCTTAAATCGTGCCGGGCTTCAATGATTCCATCCGTATAAAGGATGAACTTGTCATTGGGGTTTAGCCTAGTTGAGTGCTCTTCAAACTCTAACCTCTCTAAAACACACAGCGGCGGTTGGCCGAGCAAGAGGGTTTCTACTTCGCCAGTCGTTCCCCTGCGTACCAAAGGCGGAGGTTGTCTTGCGATTGAGTATCCTAACTTTCCCGTGTCAAGGTCCAGAATGCCCAGGAATAATGTTACAAACGAACCAGAGGTATAACCTTGGTTGATAAGGACGGAATTCGTGTGGCCAAGGGTTGTAGCTGCACTTGATGTTTCGTATGCGAAAGCTCTGGCTGTGCTCCGGGTCGAAGCTGCAAGTGCCGCTGCCTCAATTCCTTTGCCGGATACATCGCCTATGAGAATTCCAATTCTTCCCGATTCCGTAGGGAAAACATCGTAGAAGTCGCCGCCAATCTCTGCTCTTAGTGCTGGAATATATTTGGCTGCTACGTTATACCCCTTACCTATAGTTGGTTTTGGTGGCAATAGAGCTTTTTGCAATTGTGCTAATTGCTGTTGAGCCTCAAGGCGTGCTTCTGCTTCTCGCCTAGCCGCTTCGCGTTGCGCCTCATAAAGCCGCGCATTTGCTAGTGCAAGCGACACCGAATCACCAAGCCTTCGGGCAAAATTAACTTCCTGGTCCGAAAAGCCAATGGGTTCCTTTTGGCGAATAAAGAAGAGAATACCTATCACCTCGTTTCTTATAATGAGAGGAACAAGCATAATTGATTTAGCGTTAAAGACTTTTGCGGCGGATGTAATAATTGTCTCTTTTGAAACATCACTTATCGCTAAGGGTTCTCGGCTTGCGGCAACCAACGCAAAAGCAGGATTTTCCTTGTCGCTAATTCGCAGCCCCCAAATGCTCTCGGGCAGATTGTGCAGATACTTGACCACCCAAGAGTAATCTTCACGCACGCATACCCCAACTGCGTCGGCGCCCACTAATCTGCTGGCTTCTGCGACGACACGTCGCATTATCTCATCGTAGTTGAAAGTCGATATAAGCGCAGTAGTTATTGTGCTAAGTACTGCATTTAGTTCTTCAATCTGCTTTCGCTGGGTAATGTCCCTCGCAACTATAATTGCCCCTATTATTGCTCCTTCTTCGTTTCTTAACGGTGATATGCTAGTTTCCGCGTGAAAATGGGACCCGTCTTTGCGAACTAGAATGTGCTCGGTGTGCACAGTTTGTCCTTCTTCGGAAACTAGGAGGGCAGTTTCTCTCGCCCGAGGCTTGTCCTCTGGAGCAACCAAATCAATGACGTTCATCCCCAGAAGCTCTGTGGCAGAATAGCCTGTTATCCCACGCATTTTAGCGTTGGACATCGTGATTATTCCATTAAGGTCTGTTACAGTTATCGAGTCGGGAGAGGTTTCCATTAGGGTGCGATATTTCTGTTCGCTATCTTTGAGGTTATTCTCAGTATTCTTCCGCTCAGTAACGTCAAGGCAGAAAACCGAAATAGAGTTTATTTCTTTTGTGCGGGAATTGATGTTTGGAATAGCAATGACATCAAAGTACATAGTGCGCCCGCCAATGTTGAGTTTTAAGTTCTCTGTCTTGAGTATTTCGGCAGTTTCCTTGAGGTGGTCTAATAGCGGTTTTAGTTGTTTTAGTTCGGATGATACTTCCCAAGGGGTCTTGTTTAGTGCATCCGCAGGTTCTTTAAGCCCCAAGTTTTTGACTAGCGAAGTCATACGGTCATTTAGAAAAATAATTTGGTAGTCTGTGGATGATAAAATGAAGAATAAACAAGGAATCTTTGCAAGTGTGGCAACTAGTATTGAATGAAGGTCTTCCTGCGGTATGCTTGATAGTATTCCATTGGCAAGGCTAGCAGCCATAAAATATCCACTTCCCTGGCAGATGTGGTTCCTGCCTTTACATTGTTATTGGAGCTAGCGACCATGATTTTATAAAATTTTTGTATTTAGAAGCTTAAGATGCCTGCTTTGTTGTACCATTAAATGCAAAGCAGTGAAACATGATTAAATATCTTCGCGCTGAGGCTTAATTTTCAGACCATGTTTTCTGTTCGTCACGTGTCATATGGCGCTTGTCGCCGTAAGAGAATACTCGGATTGCGGCAGAGGGTTGGATGGGGCATTTTGCTTCGCAAATTCCGCACCCGACGCACTTCTTTTCATTAACAAACGGGCGGTTGTTTCCATCAACTACCTTCCAGTAAATGGCTTTGTAGGAGCAGTGTTCGTCACAGACTAGGCATTTTTTATCAGCATACCAGGCAATGCATTTGCTTCGGTCAATGCAGGCTGTACCAATAAAAATGTGCTTCTTTTCTGCCGTGCCGAACGGTTCGATTGCATTAGTTGGACAGATACTGCCGCAGATATTACAGTCTTCCTGACAGTATCCAATTCTTGGCATGAGAATTGGAGTCCAGAAGCCTTCAATTCCTGCTTCGTGGAAGGCTGGTTGTAAGCCATTCGTGGGGCAAGCTTTCATGCACATTCCACACCGTACGCATCTGGCTATGAACTTATCCTCAGCTACCGAACCAGGCGGGCGGATGAGAGTATCACTGCTCAGCTTAATAGGCATTTCGCCATTAATGGCGAGCTTGCGAGCGGGGTCTACTTTGACTAATGCGGCAAAAGCCAGCCCGATTCCCGCACCTTGAAGTACATGTCTCCGTGAGATATCAAGCGCTGTTTCTTTATGACGTTCAGACTTCAATCGAATACCAAAGCTCACGGTGTTTTGGGGACATATCTCTACACAATCAAAACACACAATGCACTCGGTAGCTTGTGTAAGCCTGGGGGTTTTTGGTATTGCATCCATTTTGCAGTCAGTTGTGCAACGTGAGCATTCATTACACTTTATTCCGACTTTTCGTTTGAGTATGGGAGACAATGAAAATAGGCCTAAGAGCGCACCGAGTGGACAGAGGTTTCGACACCAGAAACGGCGGGATATGCTATTAAGCCCAATAATGGTGGCGAAGATGGCAAAAACTATAAGACTACTTCGGAAATAAACTTGGGTGTTCGAGATGAAAGGCCGCATTCCTAGGAAGCTGCTTATTTTTGTTCCTAGCCAAATAGTTGGTTCGAATGTACCTGACGACCAAGCGGTACCAAGTTCGTTTAACCACTTAAGCATCATTTGCACAGGCGCTATGAATGCGAGAACGACAGTTCGTGTGAATAGGCACATTGGGTCAAGCAAGTAAATTGCCTGAGTGGAAAATAGGGCAGTCATAAATAATCCAGATAGAATATAGTACTTAATTTTGCGAGGCGAATTTGAAGCCTTTTTACGTCGATTTTGGAAGAAAAGTACGTCGGATATATCAAGGGTTGTGCCTAAGGGGCAAATCCATCCACAGAATACCCTTCCTAGGATTATGCTCAGCACGATGATGATTAGGGAAAAGCTAATGGCTTCCCAAATTAAAGTTCGCGAGGCAATGCTCGCTCCTAAAGCGACCAGGGGGCTTAGTTGGACAAAAAAGTCGGTCGCAAGGTTATGCTCGAATGGGTAGGCGGTTATAAGTATCAGCACTAGGAAAAAGGCAAGAAAGATAATTTGGCAGATTCGGCGAACAGTCTTTGTCATCGTAGTAAAAATATGGAGCGATGTACCATTGGTTTTTGGCTCTCCGCGAAATTGGAAATCTCGATTATACTCAAGCCTTCAACCATATATTCATACTTTCTTAATCGTTACTTTTTTCAGATTTATTTGACCTAAACCATGGGCAGCGGCTGCGGTGATATGGCCTATGCTTGATGGTTCTTTGCCCAAAAGTGTTGCGGCATATGCATCAATTGCAACTGGGTCGGTGGACGCAATCACCTGGCCAACATCTTTTGTCTCCCCCGGCCCCTTTGGGCCACGGGTTAGCAGTATGCGGACGGCGTCTAATATAATTAGGTCGGGCTTCACGGCAGTGGAGTAGTCGGCGATGCATTGGTCGAGGCCGTTTTGATGCCATGCCTGTCGGTTCCAATTTGTGCCCATCATGTTTTTTAGGCTCGCTGTTATTCCTGCGCCGCCGTGAACTTTAGCAATGGGTACATTGATAAAGCAATCAGCATCCAGTATGAGTTTCGCGCATTCGTCGGATTTCAAAATCTTGCCTTTCGGAATATTGATTTTCTTGTATAGGCTTCTGCTGTGGCCAGAAATAAGTTGAACGCCTAAATCAGATGCGACTTTTGCGGCGCCGCTAGCTTTGAATGCTGCTGGTCCGTTATCGCAGCTGTGATCAAATACTGTGATGGAGCTTGCGCCAGCAGCTTTACACAACTTAATTATGCCAGCAAGTACCTGCGGGTTTGTGTTTGCGGCGGTTTCTGGAGTTCTAATCCACGCAAGGTTGGGTTTGATGAGAACCTTGCTTCCTTTTTTTACGAACTTTCTAATTCCGCCGAGTCCATCAATTGCTTTTTTTACAAGGTGCTCCGGAGACCCCTTGGATGCAATGCTCAATGTTGGTTGCCTGGCGGCTTTGGCTTCTTCTAAGATGTCGAGGAGCTCATCACCTGCTAAAAGAAATCCGCAGGTTGATGCACCTACTATGCCTGCACGCCTTAAGAATTCCCGACGACTGTATTTGTTTTCCATTTTATCCTCCATAATACTTAATAACTAATGGAGAATTCAGCTTACCCGCATTCGCTAGACATTAACAACTTTTCTAATTATTTCCATCTTGGTTGGGTCATTTGTGCCTAGCCCCTTTGAAGCGGCGGTTTCGATGAATTTTGTTGGACGCCCTTCCTGTGCTAGTGGCTTTCGGTCAATTTCGGCACGCCTTTTTTCGATTATTTGCCAGCCCATAAAGTCAAGAGCCACGGGATCAGCAGCAAAAAGAAGCGATTTGTATTCCCAAACAAAATCGGGTCTGTATCCAGGTCCGCCGTGGCATTGGGGCTTAATTGCATCACAGACGATAAGCCTTGTTTTCTCTCTGATTGCCGGAACAGAGTTTAAGTCAGCCAAATAGGGGTCACAGCCGTTTGCATGATGGTCGCCAGGGTTGTTATGCGACCCATAGTGGTTTTTCATTGCACAAGTAATGCCAGAGATACTATGGTCTTTGAGGATTGGTACGTTAATTAGTGCGGTAATCTTTTGCGTTAATATTTTGCTCAAGCGGCCGTTAAAACTGCCCATTTGTGTTGGCTCATCTTCATAGTTGCCTTCTGTTCCATAACATTGGACGCCTGAACCGCTATTATTGATAACAAAGGCGGCGCTCTTCATTTCTCGATTGTTGCGGTCCCATACGATGATGTTTGCCGCTGGAATACCTGCACTTCGAAGGCCAGCTATTAAAGATGCCACCACTTCTGGATGGGTGGATGCGCCAACTGAAAATAGGCAGTTGACTTTTATTCCAACGATATCATTAGGCTTAAATAGCTTTTTCCATGCACCCGACTCTGTCTTCTCCCCAGTAAATGCTTTGATACCCTCTGCGACCATTGAGTTTAAAACCTTCTGGTCGAGGCTGGGGTCAACTTCGCCTACTGATTCCATTCGGAGTTTTGATGGAGTGTTGGTGTTTTTGTCTCTATCCACGATGATGTTTGGGCTTGTAACGATGACAATGCGGGATTTCTTGGAAGTTTCTTCTGCAATGGCTCCAAGAGATGGTGAAGCTGCGCTGTATATGCCGATTCCAGCGGCAGCTCCTTTGAGGAATTCTCTGCGTGTAAGTTTCCACATTGTACACACTCCTGAATGATTTTACCTAATATTGGGCGCCTGCGATATTAACCTTAAGAGGCTGGTTCTAAAGACAAAGCAAGCCATCTTTTAGCTGGGGTTCCGACTGGAAGGTTACGGCAGTATTTCCTCTGGTTTGAACCAGATTGCAATCTCGGCCTCCGCATTCTCTGGAGAATCAGAAGCGTGCAACAAGTTGTATGTTATGCTCAAGGTATAATCGCCTCGAATCGTGCCTGGCTGTGCTTTGCAAGGCTCGGTTGCTCCGGTCATTGTTCGCACAATTTCAATTGCATTTTCACCTTCTAATAACATTGCAACTACAGGACCGGAGGTTAGGAAGCTTACCGCTAGCTCATAAAACGGTTTGCCCCTATGAGCTGCATAGTGGCGCTCAGCCAGCTCTCTGGAAGGCCGTATGAGCTTTAGGGCCTTGATTTTAAAAGTGCGATTTTCAAATCTGCTAATAATTTGGCCAACCAGCCTGCGCTCAAAAGCATCCGGCTTGATTAGCACGAGTGTGCGTTCCATCTGTTCACCAGATTATTTTTTTCCTGAAACGCGGAAAGTATAGCAAACAAGGGTAAGTGTGTCAAGAAACATTTGGAAGTAAGATTTTGCCTTGACTTGATTATGTAGGTTGCCTATAATATTATCGAAAAATCTCATAAATGCGAAAACATATCGTTAGAACAGGCGATCCCATTAAAGGGATGGTGCCGGGCTTGTGTTAACAAGCAGCAGGTTGAACCTGCGGGACTACTTCATCATTTGTACCCGCAGGTTTTTTGTTTGAAAAATGATGGAAAAAGTTTCTACATGAATAAAACTGGTGCGGCGAGACTATCAATAATATCGAACGTCTTGTTGGTGCTGGCGAAGGGAGCCATAGGCATCCTTGGTGGGTCAATGAGCATCCTTGCTGAGGCTGTGCACTCGGCAGTGGACCTAATTGCCGCCATTGTTGCCTATATTGCGGTGCTTTTTGCCGACCGACCTGCAGACGAAGCGCATGCATATGGCCATGGTAAATTTGAAAACCTTTCGGGCACGGTTGAGGCCCTTTTGATTATTGTAGCAGGCGCATACATAGTGTATGAAAGCATCAAGCGTATTATAACTAATGCTCCAGTGGAGCGTCTTGACCTTGGCATGGCTATAATGTTGGTCTCTGCTGTGGCGAATTTTCTTGTGTCAGCAAACCTTTTCCGTGTCGCCAAGCAGACAGATTCGATTGCACTTGAAGCTGATGGCCATCATCTTAGACTTGATGTATATACTTCCTTAGGCGTGCTTTTGGGTCTGATTCTGGTTCGTTTGACCAATTTCGTGATTCTCGACCGCTTAATTGGTCTGTGCGTTGCCCTATGGATTGGTTGGATTGGCATCCAGCTTTCAAGGAAAGCTGTTGGGCCTTTGATGGATTCCCGACTTCCAGCGGCTGAAATGGAGCGAATCGTTGAAATTATCAAATCAGAACCCGGAATCCTCGATTTTCATAAACTCAGAACGCGAAAAGCAGGCGCCCAGCGCCACATAGACGTTCATTTACTAATGCCTCGCGATATGAGCCTCATAACCGCTCACGAGCTAGCTGAAGAGGTGGAGGATAAAATTCGGTCTGAGCTCGAAAATGTTACAATCGTTACCCATGTTGAGCCTGCTGAAGAAGACAGTAACGCCTAAAGTTTGATTTCCCATCAATATGGATATATTAAAATAAGCAGGAGGCTGGCAGCATTTGCCGGACCTCGTGTATGGTAACTCACTGACTGCCCGCCCATGTCGAGTGGGCGGGCAAGAGAAGTGAGTAAAACCTGAAGCACGGGGTCCGGCAGATGCTGGTAATTTATAGTTGCTGATAGAAGGTATCCTACGTCTGCTTTTGTTCCTGCCTTTTTGTTTTTGCATTGGTAAACCTGAGGAAAATCTGCATCCGGTACGGATTGGTTTAAGAAGCACCGAAGCAGGGGATGAAACTTTTGGTATCCTCCCCATTCGCAAATTTTCGCACCCAGCGGAAAGGCTGACCGACTATGTCTGAAACGTTTGTTAACAAATCGCTGGTTTCATGCTTTATTATTGCTCTAATATTATTAGCGTTGTTAGCGCCTTCATGTTGTTGGTCACAGCTTACTTCCGATAGGCAGCCTCCTTTGTTAACGGCATCTGGCAATGCCGAAGTGAGGGTTCGCCCCGATCTTGCGATTGTTCGGCTTGGCGTGGAGAGCGAGGCAAAAACTGCTGCCAAAGCTCGAGAAGAGAATGCGAAGAAGGCAAATGCCATAGCTGCTGCTCTTAAAACACTTCGCATTCCGGCCGCGAATATTGAAACATCTACGTTTCAGATTTCGCCAGTACGTCGCTTTCCCGAGGGAAGCTCTCAGCAAGGTCAGCCTCCAATTGTGGGCTATAGCGTTACCAATATCGTGACTGTTAGAACTGGACAACTTGATCTTGTCCCGAGAATAATCGATGACTCAGTCGTGGCGGGAGCTAACGAAGTCCAAGGTGTGGATTTTGTTTTGCAGAATGATTCTGTTGCCAAACAGCAAGCCCTAAAAGCAGCTGTTGCAAATGCGAGAGAAAATGCTCGTACCATGGCAAACGAACTTGGGTTAAGACTAGTACAGGTACGGTCTATTCAGCAAGGCGGTGTGGGGGTCGTCCCACCTCCCATTTTCTATAGGCTTGGGGCTGCTGCTCCCACTGCAACCACACCAACGCCTATTTTTCCTGGGGAGGTTACCATAAATGCTTCGGTAACACTTACTTACTCAATTCGATAGCTGCTTGCGAAGATTGGAGGTTAAGATGACAAGTAAGGAAATATTTCAAATTGGGGTAAACGAGATTGGGACGACCAGAGTACTCAGGCTAATAGGAGATCTTGACTCTTATACAAGCCGCCGCCTCTTGTTTGCAGTGGATTCGTGGATTGATAATGTAGAAAAGCTTCTTGTAAATCTGGACCAAATTGAATACATAGACAGCACCGGCCTTGCTGCACTTGTCGCAATTTGGGTCGAAGCTGAAAAACGAGGCGTTCGCTTTATATTGTCGTGCAAGAACTCGCGAGTATACAGGATTTTGGAGATCACCGGTTTATTGAACCTGTTTAATTTAGCCGAGGGAAGCACCACATCTATGCCTACAGTTGGGGGAGCGCCACCAATTATAAGCTCAAAAAGAGAACAAAAGACACCACCAATTGGTGGACCGACGTCGTTTATGCGAAACAAGCGGGTAGGCGGCTAATGTCGAATGATGCATTTTCCGAGTTATGTGCCAATGTGGAAAAATTGGCGTAGGCGGCTCATTAGCCCTCGTTTTGGTTTTGCGGTTTCCATTTTTCCAGCGATTCGGCCAGTTTCGTCGCACTGAATACTCCGGAAAAATTGCTCGATTAGGTCCTCTTCGTTCGCAGATTTCTCAGGTGACCGTTCCAATTTTGTAGCTTCGCTTTGCTCTCCTGTTACCTCCAAAGCTTTGCTTGTATCTTCGCTTGAGACCGTCTCTGCTTCGTTTTGGGCTTGAGCGTCTTTAATCTCACGCTGCTCTTGAGCATTTATACTTGTTTTATTTGAAGTCAATGTCTCCGTAAATTTCACAGATTCCAGGGGCTCTTCTTTAAATATGCCGCGCGTGATTTCATTTTGTACTTCTGTTGCGAGCTTACGACTCTTCTCAAAAAGCTCGTTGACTTTGGCAACCGTTTCTTCCCACTTCGGGTCTTCTGGCTCGGGGAGTTCGCCTTTAAGTTGTTTTAATTCACCTTCTATTGCCAAATTAGTGTCCTGAAGTTGATGAAGAACAGAGCTTGCACGGTGAAGCATATAATTGACCTCTCGCTGGCGTTCAAGCAGCTCGTATGCTATGTGATTCATTACTTCTTCACGCCTGCGAAAATCATCTATCTGTTGCTGGAGCTGCTTTGTTCTTTCCGTCAGCACAGCCTTGGCTTTCAGTGCGCGAGCCAATTTTTGTTGGAGAACTTCAGGGGTAATCTCGTTCTTCATAGTGTGCATCACCAGCGAGACGTTAAGATTATCGGACTTTCGCTGCTTGTTCTTCATAGGCGGTGTGTCTTGATTAAAGTGTATCACTTTTGTGAAATAAAGTAAAACCTACTTTTTTTTAGGCGATAAAGATGGGTGGAACGATATGTATAAAGCAGCTAGTGCCTCCCGCATAGCCTTTTGATTTGTTTCAGGGTCACCTCGTTCGTAAATTTCGAAATTTGATTTTTCTTTTGTTTTCTCAAATGTAAAGATGCCGTCCTCGCGCACTTTGATTTTGCATGAAAGCAGGTTATTTGGCAGAACAATATCACCTGGTTTTATCTCAGACTGGGGGATAAGACGGTATGTCCCGTCTGCACGCTGGACTAGCTTTCTGCGAGAAACTTGCGCCCATAAAGCGGTTTCCCAAACATTGTGCCGACGAATGCAAATTCGGTTCAGCACTTCCAAAGGTAAATCTTCTTCAAGGAAGTTGATGAAGTCAGGCCGGGTTAATCGTTCAAATGAATATGCCGCATATCTTTGCAATTTAGAATCCATTTGTTTTATGAAATTTAGGTTCTCAAGTAGATAATAGCTGTTGTTTGGACCGAGATCGAATGCACCTTTGCCTGTACCGCATGGGTAAATAGCGATTGGAAGGTCGGAGCTTAAGAGGCATACAATGGCTTTCGGGTCTAGCATCACATTCCATTCCAAGAACTCTGGCGAGGATGAACCTGCCGAAAGATGGATTTTTCTGACTTTTTCGCGCAATAACTTAGGCTCGCGATTGTATGCAGCCGCCAGCGGTCTCGCTGAACCAAAAGAAAGAATTTCGACCTTTTGTTCTGACTCTTTGAGAACTTTGAGGATAAGCTCAACCCCAAATTGTTGAAACTTTGGTACGTCGAGCATCTTATCATCCGGCGACTTCATGCGGGTAAATGGCGCAATGCCGAAGGGAACATTGCGATTGAATATATAATTGAGTTGCATGACGGGGATGATTCCAGGATCGCGCGGACCAGTTTCATCACGATATTCGGATTTTTGTCGGGGATCACTGGGTTTTCGATACTCGTCTGTGACGTCGAGGATTACTGCTTTTAAGTCAACTTCGGGCAATCCATATGCGGCAATCAAGTCAAAATTATCTCCTGGGTCCTGGTATGGATGGTAAAGGTCGGTGATATCTATGATTGGAATTTTGCTTGTTGAGGCTGAGTAATTGGATGAACCAGCTGATAAGCTATTCCGGCGAAACATTCCAGCTGCTACTCCCGTGCTAATTATGCTAAAAGCCTTTAAAAGTGTTCGTCGGCCGATGCGGCGGTGTCCAAGTTTGTTTTTCATCTTTGTTTTCCTCCTAAAATCGGATGCCAAAATCAAGCGGTATAGTACCGAGGAAACTATCAGCCTCATATTAGCCGAAAGGGAGAAAGTGTGAAAATAGTAGATCGAACATAATAGCGCAAAGTATGCAATCGAACAACGGTTTATTCGAGAGCTTGTGGAGCTCAGCAAATTAATCAGTGTGTTTACTTAAATGTTTTTGTAACCAACCAATGCCAGGAGTAGCAAGTCTGATATTGTGGATGAAGGAAGAAGCAATCCATGAATCTAACTCCACAAATGGAAGATGAGCAAGCTTACCATTGGAATTGACATTGGTGGAACAAAAATTGCGGGCGGCCTTGTTACCCGGCAGGGCAACGTTATCCGACTATTGGAGAGGCCGACGAATGCGGCTGAGGGTGGCAAAGCGGTCATGGAGCGCGTTGCGGAGCTCATTGCTGAACTGGTCTCGTCATCGCAAGCCGGAATCGAAGGCATTGGAGTCGCAACGGGAGGACAAATCAATCCGGAAACTGGCGTTGTTTTCTCAGCCACGCCTCTTCTCCCGGGTTGGGTTGGGATGCCAATTAAAGGTATTCTGGAGGGACGTTTCTGTCTTCCTGTGCGAGTAATTAATGATGCAAGCGCATCAGCATTAGGCGAGTGGATGTTCGGGGCTGCTCGTGGGTCGAGGAATTTTGTTCTTTTAACAATCGGTACAGGCATCGGCGGCGGGGTATTCTGCGATGGCAAGCTTGTTCAAGGAGCAATGGGTGCTGCAGGGGCAATTGGCCATATGGTTATTGACTGTGATGGCCGGTCTTGCAACTGCGGAAGTCATGGATGTTTAGAGGCATATGCTTCTGGTACAGCAATGGCGAATCGTGCACTTGAGTTAGCAGAAGAGAGAAAGCTGGACACCCAGCTTATTCGCATGATTCGCTCAAATCACAAGATGGGAGCATTTTTCCTAGCGCAATCAGCGTTGGCTGGAGATGGATTTGCTACTGAGGTTATCCGTGAAGCCGGCGAATATCTCGGCTGGGGATTAGTGAGTTTGCTCAATCTCTTCAACCCAGAGCTTGTTGTTGTTGGCGGAAGCGTGGCGGAGATGGGTGATCTACTGCTTCAGCCTGCTTGGGAGATTGCAATGAAGCATAGCCTAAGACGCGAGAAAGATCCAGTTCGTATAACTAAAGCACAGCTGGGAAATAACGCGGGGCTTCTTGGGGCTGCAAGCCTAATATGGCATGAAAAGAATGCAAATGGCTGAGTTTGATGTAATCTGCCTTGGATACAGCGCAACGGATTATCTTGGAATTGTGCCTCATTATCCTGAAGAAGATACGAAGATTGAACTTTTGCAGTTCAGCAAGCAAGGAGGTGGCCCCGCTGCGACTGCGGCCGTTGCGCTTGCACGGCTTGGCGCACAGGTTGCGTTTTTGGGCAAAGTTGGCGATGATGACTTTGGAAAATTCATGTTGGCCGAGCTTGCAAAAGAAGGAGTTTGCACTGAGCACGTCATAGTCCAAAAGGGCGTTAGTTCTCAGTTCGCCTTTATTGTTATTAACCGTCATACGGGAAAGCGGACAATATTCTGGACTCGCTCGGGTGTTGCGCCTCTGCGGCCAGAAGAACTTAATAGCAGTGTACTCACCTCCTGCCGTGTATTGCTAACCGACGGACACGACACTTGGGCCGCTGTGAAAGCAGCTAAATTGGCGAATGAGGTAGGCATACCAGTTGTTTATGATGCAGGCAGTGTTCGTGAAGCATCTGTGGAGCTTGCGGAACACACAGATGCTTTAATTGCCTCCGAGCGTTTTGCACGGGAATATACTGGCAAGAAAGATCCTCACGAAGCTGCGCAGGTTATGCTGTCTGGGCGAAGGCGTTATTCGGTTGTAACCCTTGGAGAGCGCGGCTGTGTATATGCAACCAATGAAGGTACGTTTCACCAGCCAGCATTCAAAGTAAATGTAATTGATACAACAGGAGCTGGCGATGTTTTTCACGGCGCATTTGCCTTCGGAATTCTTAGCAATTGGCCATACCGCGAGATAGTCGAGTTCTCAAGTGCTGTGGCCGCAATGAAATGTACTAAGCTAGGTGGTAGGCCGGGGATTCCAACGCTTATAGAGGCACTTTCTTTCTTAAGGGAGCGATCAGAGAACTCGTTTTGGCACTCTATCAATAAATAAAAAAGCGGCCTCTTGCTCGGGAGAGGCCGCTTTTTTAACCCAGCCTAATTCTTTTTGCCTTTGCCGACACCTTTTTCTTTGTTATTGCTCTTGCCTTTGTCCTTTTCTCTTTCTTCATCGTTTTCCAAGCGATATCTGGCTTTCTCGCGCAGTTCCTCTCGAGTTCTAATCCATTCTCGCCATCTTGCTTCTAGCTCTTCGGGTTTATCTTTATAATGAATATTCCACCACACGACGAAGTCTTCACGATCTTTAGGGTCAAGAGCCTGATAACGGTCTATCCAGATTCCGGTTATCCTTTTTCTTAGGTTGCCTTTGCCAATGTACCAGCCCTTGTGGAGACCTTGGTCATGACGTTCGGTGGTGATTATATCGCTTCTAAATCTGTTTCCGAGAACATCTTCAAGAGGGTGGTATATTGGCTTTAATTTGTACCAGTCAGCTTGGCGTTCTCGGATTCTTTGCTGGTCGGCTATGCTTGTGTCAATCAGTGCTGTTACCCCAACGCCGGCGATACGCTTTATCTTTAGCGGACTGGTAGAATCCGATGGGACAAAAATCTTGATTCTGAATTTACCATTGTCGAAGATTTCTTCATACTGATAGCAAGCCTTCACTGCCTTTACTTCCTTGCTTGGACCGGAAACCTGCACGCCGCCGATATATGCTTTGTCGCCAATAGTGGCAATAGGAACAACCTTTGTGTTGGAATCTAGACCTTTGGTAATTGAGTTTATTGCCTTGTTGAGCGGGTCCGCGGCAGCATTGATGGCAATTGCCACGACTCCTGCTTTTAGGATTTCGCCAGGCCCTACGCCTCGACTGATAGTTTGACCTTTCCACTGTCCGTCAAGCGAAACATCAATGATTGCAGAAATTCCAACCTTCTGCGTGCGTTTGAGTTCCAGTGGATTCAAACTACTAGTTGGCACGTAAACCTTCAGTCTAAACTCATTGTTGCTGAAGTTGTCTTCGTAAAGCCATACTGCCTTTGTGCTTTTTACATAAGAATCCGGTCCGGCTACTTGTGCGGCACCAACATATCCTTTTTCGCCTACGCTTAGGATGGGCACGACTTTTGTTGTCGTTCCAACCGGGACACCATTGTTAAACGTTACAGTACGAATAAATTTGTCTAGTTGTAGGGCTGCAGCGTCTACTGCAAGACCAATTGCAGCAGCACGGAAGATTTTTGTAGTGAACTCTGCGCCATACGCCCGCACGCTAATTGTCAAATTCCAGCATGATAGCAAGAGAATTGCAAGCAAAATGGTTGGGAGTTGTCGCTTCATTTAATGCCTCCTTATTTGTGCAGAACAAGTCCTAAATAAATTATACCTTATTCAGCGATGGAATCACATACTTGGTTACTGAGTTAGTTGGTTTGAAAGTCATTTTAAAATAATACGCTTCTTGCACGCATAATGTTTCAATAGATTGCTGAGTTTTGTTCTACTGTCAGAATGGGAGAGCTGATATGAGGTTGCGAGGTCACATACTGGAGGCGGCTGTAAAATGACCGGCCACGAAACCTGCTATGCCGGCAAGAGCTGCAATGCCGAGCATTTCAAGCCCGCTCTTTATTGGATTGAGCCGAGTGTAAATTGTTTTTGCCGCACCTACGGCAAATAATGTTATAACCGTCCCAATAATGGAGACTACGAGTGCAAAGTCATGTGGGAAACAAGCATACGGCAAGACCGGGAATATTGCTGCCAAGATATATGCCATAAAAATCCAAAATGCCCTCCACATGGGGTTCTTTAGCTCTTTTGGCGAGATTCCATATTCATGAGCTGCCATTTCCTCCATTAGAAAATTTGGGTTGCGAGTGACAGCTGACACACAAATTCTGAGTTCTTCAGGCGTCATGCCATGTTGACGATAGTATTCTATAAGTTCTGCTCGCTCATGTTCTGGGTGCTCTTTGATGCTTTGGGCTTCCTCTTGGAGCTGTCGTTGGAGGACTTCAATTTCAGATTTGACGCCGAGGTAATTACCGGCTGCCATCGAGATTGCCCCTGAGATGGCGCCAGCTGTGCCAGCTAGTAGAACCACCTGCGAGCTTGTAGTTCCAGCAGCTACGCCTGTTACAAGGCCGAGAATGGAAACGAGGCCATCTTCTGCACCAAATACTAGCTCTCTAATAGCGCTCTTGAGGTTTTGCTTTTCCTCTGCGCCACCTTGAAGTTTATGTGGACGAGCTTCCTGCGTGGCGTCATTTCCTATGCTCATACATATCTACTTCCGTGCTATTAGGAGAATTAAACATTATCGGTAGATTTCTAATTTATCGCCTTAGTCGCTCGTCTATTAGCATTTCATGGACTCTTCTTGCAACTTCCAGAATGTCTTTTCGAGTAATTCCCAGATGTGTTACTGCACGGACGCGGTTGTCTTTATATGCACCCATTCGAACTTCTCGCTCGCGCATTTTTTGTGTAAACTCTACAGCAGTCATGCCAATGCTGTTGGTTTGGAAGAAGAGGATGTTCGTTTCGACGTCGTCAGGCTTGATATCAATCCCCTCATCCGCTAGGCGTTCGGCAAGGAGCTTAGCGTTTGCGTGGTCCTCAGCCAGCCGGTCAACATGGTGTCGGAGAGCATAGAGTGCCCCAGCGGCAATTATCCCGGCTTGTCGCATTGCTCCACCGAATACCTGCTGGTAGCGGCGCGCTTCCTTAATGAAGTCCTTTTCACCTGCAAGAGCAGCTCCAACTGGCGCTCCTAGCCCCTTTGAAAAGCACAGTGTAACCGAATCTACTGGGTATGCATATTCTTTCGCCGAGATGCCGCTTGCGACGACGGCATTCATTAGGCGTGACCCATCCATATGTACAGATAAGCCATGTTGCTGCGCAATGTCAGCGACTGCCATCAACTTCCCCAATGGCCAAATTGCCCCGCCGCCAAGGTTCTGGGTTTGCTCAACCGAAACCAGCTTGCTTCTCGGCGCATGGGGGTCGTCTGGCCGCAGCGCGGCAAGAACGTCTTCCTCGGTAAAGATGCCCCGTTCGCCGTGGAGTGGATATATTGACACGCCGGAAAGAAACGCTGGTGCGCCGCCTTCAAATTGGATTGCATGCGAGCGCCAATCCATGATTATTTCATCACCTGGTTTGGTGTGGGTTTTGAAAGCAATTTGATTTGCCATAGTTGCAGAAGGCAGGAATAGCGCGGCTTCCTTGTCCAAGAGTTCACATATGGCGTCCTGAAGGGCATTGACAGTTGGGTCCTCGCCTCGCTGCGAATCGCCCACTTCCGCTTCCGCCATTGCCTTTCGCATTTCGGGAGTGGGTAATGTAACGGTGTCACTTATCAAGTCAATCATCTTTTCGCCTCCGGGCAATTTCATCCTTCATAGTATACCCCATTCATCCTAAAATGGTGAACTCCAAACAATATTACCGCTTGCATGTAGTTCTTGAACGTTTTGGGCATTTACATGAGAGCAATACATTGCCAAGAAGGATGGAATATGTTATAATAACGGCGTTCCACGGGGCTTAGAACTTGGTTCCGCGGCCCGGTGGATTTTTTACGATAGTTTACGACAACTTTTTAAGGGGAGATAAGATTGAAGAAAGGAATACATCCTGAATACAGGCCCTGCAAAGTGATTTGTGCATGTGGCAACACGTTTGAAACTCGGTCAACGATACCCGAAATTCGGGTTGAGATTTGCTCGGTATGCCATCCGTTCTTTACAGGCCGCCAAAAAATAGTTGATACCGAGGGTCGTGTAGACAAATTCCTTCAGAAATACGGCATGAAGTCTGAAGAAAAGTCAGAAGAGAAGAAGGAAAAGGTAGAGAGCTAAACCCTTGGCAGAGCAGAAAAATAACGTTCAATATGGTGGGCAGGCGGTTATCGAGGGCGTTATGATGCGAAGCCCCCGGTTTTTTGCCGTGGCCTGCCGCAGGATGAATAGGGAAATAGTCGTCCAACAGGAGAGTGTGGAATCCTTACTTCGCAGGTTCCAATGGCTAAACAAGCCTTTCCTCCGCGGCACTTTGGCGCTTATAGATGCTATGGTTCTTGGGATAAAATCGCTTATGTATTCTGCAAATGTAGCAATGGAGGACATTGAGAATGCAAATCCCAAGAAACAAAAGGGAGGACAAGGGACAATGGCCGGGCTATTTGGTGTACTGAAAAGCATCGTCCTATCGAGCGCTTTATTCCTTGTAGGAGCGGCTGGCGAAAGCGAACTAAAAAAGAAGAGCACGGTAAATGATATCGCTATTGGAGGAACGCTTGTTCTCGGTCTTGGGCTTGGAGTAGGCTTGTTTGTTATCCTTCCACATGTTGTAATTGGCTTACTTGAAAAAGCTGTCAAGAGCAGTCTGCTACTAAATCTTGCTGAAGGGATTTTCCGCTTTGCGCTTTTTGTGGGCTATGTGGCTACTATTTCGTTGATGAAAGATATTCGCAGGGTATTCGAATATCACGGCGCGGAGCACAAAGTGATAAACACCTTCGAAGCCGGGCTTGAGCTTACTCCTGAGAACTTCGCAAAGTATGGAACAATTCACCGGCGATGCGGAACAAGTTTTATACTCCTTGTGCTGGTATTGAGCATTTTTCTTTTTGCATTTCTGGGCTGGCATCACATCTGGTATCTTAGAATTATCTCTCGGCTAGCCCTCTTGCCAGTTCTTGCAGGCTTGGCATATGAAGCTATAAGATATGCAGGGAGGCATAAGGATTCGAAAGTTGTTAATTTCTTCCTTGCACCAGGCTTGCTGCTTCAAAAACTAACAACTCGCCAGCCTTCGGATGACCAGGTTGAAGTCGCACTGCGGGCGCTCGAGGCAGTTCTGGATAAGGAGCGTGAGTCTGGCTCTCCAGTTCCACAGGCGGCTTAATAATCAACTCGTGGGAAAAATTGTGTAGCTGACTATGTTTGAACGCCTACAAGAAGTAGAACAACGATACGATGAGCTAACTGATAAGCTAAGTGATCCGCAGTTGCTGGCTGACCCAAAGGAGTACCAGCGGATAGCCAAGATGCACGCTGACCTTACCGATATTGTGACTAAGTATCGGGAATATAAACGCACGCATCAGGAAAAGCTAGATACTGAGGAGCTCCTCCGCGAACAACTCGACGAGGAAATGCGCAACCTGGCGCAAGCCGAATTGGATAGGCTTAAAGAGAAAGAGCGTCAGTTAGAGCAAGAACTCCGCATCATGCTCCTGCCGAAGGACCCTAACGACGAAAAGAACGTCATTATTGAAATCCGAGCTGGAACAGGTGGCGAGGAAGCTGCGCTTTTTGCAGGCGACCTGCTTCGCATGTATTCTCGGTATGCTGAGCGAAAACATTGGAAAACTGAGCTTTTGAGCGCTAATGAAACTGGTATCGGTGGTTTTAAAGAAGCGATAATGGCGGTCGAAGGAAAAGGCGCATACAGTATGCTTAAGTTTGAAGGCGGTGTTCACCGCGTCCAGCGCGTTCCTCAGACGGAAAGTGGCGGACGCATTCATACATCAGCAGCGACTGTAGCCGTCTTGCCAGAGCCAGAAGAAGTTGAAGTTGAGATAGACCCAGACGACCTTGAAATAGAAACCTACAGGTCTTCTTCCGCTGGGGGACAAAATGTTCAAAAGAACGAAACCGCCATCCGCATTACCCATAAGCCTACCGGCATCGTAGTTACCTGCCAAGATGAGCGTTCTCAGCTCCAAAACAAGGAAAAGGCAATGCGCATGCTACGCGCACATCTTCTCGAACGCATGACTCGTGAACAACAAAATGAAATTACCGAGACGCGGCGGAGCATGGTAAGGTCCGGAGATAGAAGCGATAAAATTCGCACTTATAATTTCCCTCAGGGACGCGTAACAGACCACCGAATTGGCTACACAATTTATCGGCTTGATAGCTTTATGGATGGCGACATCCAGGAAATGGTAGACCAGCTGATTAGCGCAGATCAAGCTGAGCGCCTGAAGGGTGAAGAAGAAGCAGCTTAAGCTAATGCAAACTGAAACTACCTTCAAGCCAACAATCAAACAAATCCTCACCAAAGCCGTTGCCGTTCTCGAAAAAGTCGAAGTAGATACTCCTCTACTGGATGCCGAGGTTATGCTTTCAGAATTATTGGGTGTGCCAAGGTCATATCTATTTGCCCATCCAGAGGAACTTCTTGATTACGTAGTTGTCGGCCATTTTGAGTCTTGGCTTCGCCTTCGCGAACAAAGGGTTCCGCTTGCTTACATAATTGGTCATAAAGAATTCTATGGACTTGACCTTGAGGTCACGCCGGCAGTTCTAATTCCTCGGCAGGAAACCGAAGTCCTGGTTGAGACTGCACTTTCAGCTCTTAGAGGCATTGCGTCACCAATGGTCGCCGAGATTGGAGTAGGAAGCGGCGCAGTTGCAATCGCATTGGCGAAGTCAGTTCCCGATTCGATGGTTTTTGGTACGGATTCATCCGAGCAAGCACTTGAGGTTGCACACAGAAATGTGGAAAAACACGCTTTGGCACAGAGAATCAAACTTCGGCTGGGAAACCTTCTCGAGCCATTGGCAGGTCTGACCTTTAGTGTCATTGTTTCAAACCCGCCATACATACCTACCGACGAGATTCCAAATCTTCAGCCAGAAATTTTTCGATATGAGCCACTGGTGGCGCTAGATGGAGGGCCCGACGGCCTTGAGTACCACAGGAGAATTGCATGTGAGGCACCATCATATTTGGAACCGGGTGGTCTGCTGATTTTGGAGGTCGGCTTCGGGCAGTCAGATGCCGTGAAGGCAATACTAGCCTCAGCAGGATTCACACATATACGTTCAATATGCGACCCGGGTGGCTTGGAAAGGGTGGTGATTGGTAAATACAATGCGCACACTTGTGTTAAAAACTAATCCAGAGAGTCCCGACCCGCAGGTGATTCTCCAAGGGGCACAGGCAATCAGACGAGGCGAGCTAGTGGCTTTCCCGACGGAAACAGTCTACGGATTAGGTGCTGATGCCTTCAATGAGAGGGCAGTGGAACGGGTTTTTGAGGTCAAGGGGCGTCCTAAAAATAATCCACTGCCAGTGCAAATAGCAGCTGTTGAAGATATTTCTTCGCTTGCTGTAGAGATTTCAGATATAGCGAAGCGGCTTATGAAGCACTTCTGGCCTGGTCCGCTTACATTGGTACTGCGCGCATCTCCTCGGGTATCTAAGCTCATAACTGCTGGAACAGGTAATATCGGCGTGCGCATTCCAAACCACCCGGTTGCGCTTGCTTTAATTAAAAGGGCGGGGACGCCAATCGTAGCCCCAAGTGCTAATACTTCCGGCGAACCTCCTCCAACAACCGCGGAGCAGGTGCTGACCTATTTAGAAGGAAAGATTGAGCTTGTCATTGATGCTGGTCCCACCGAAATTCAGGTTTCGTCAACCGTCCTTGATGTAACGGAAACACCACCTCGGGTGCTTCGCATAGGCAGCATCACTTGGGAAATGCTCCAGCCATATATAGAATAACCTAGCATGCTAGCGTAAGCTGGCCATTGACATGCGCCTGGTTCAATAGCTATACTCTATTCATATCCTCTTCGAAAGGAACCACGATATTATGGCCCCTGTCGAGGGAATGATTATTTCCTTCTACAATTGGCGCCTGGATTACGTCTGCGAGAAAACATGGTAATGGAAGCAAACAGGGAGGAAATTAGGCGACAGGCGAATACCAGCGTGTCGGAATACCAAAGCGGGCGGATTGGTATATCTTTTCGAGCGCTCATGATTGGCCTTACATTGGTTGCCGCCACTTGTTTTGTGGTTTCATATGCCGAGTTGGTTATCATGCGCATCCAAATTGGTTTTCTTCAAATGCCGCCTGCTGTTATCGGTATATTCTTTTTCATAGTTTTGCTCAATAAAGGAATGCAGAGGCTCCGAAGAAAATTTGGCTTGTCCGCCGGCGAGTTGATGATGATTTACTGTATGATGCTGGTTGCCTCGATGATTTCCTCGCGCGGCATAATGGAGAAGATTATTCCTTTATTAGTTACTCCAAATTATTTTGCAAACTCAACTAATAGGTGGCAGGAACTATTCTACCCTTATATCAAGAAGTGGGTTGTACCATTTGACCCCCAGGGTGAAGCAAAACAGTTTGTGGCATTGCGTTTCTACGAGCGGCTTAGAGCTGGAGAAGCTGTCCCATGGGATGCATGGATTACGCCATTTCTTGCTTGGGGTGTCCTTGTACTTCTTGTCATTTTTGCATTCCTTTGTTTGGCAACAATTCTTAGAAGACAGTGGGTGGACAACGAGAAACTTTCATTCCCACTCGTCCAGCCACCTCTTGAGCTTGTTAAGGAAGATCAGTCGCGGCCATTGCTTAAGAATAAACTCTTATGGGGTGGAATTGCGCTGCCGGTGTTGGTATTCGGATTTAATGGCTTGCATAATTGGTATCCGAACGTGCCGGAAATTCCGTTGCATAAAACTCTAAACGAATATCTTGTAAATCCGCCATGGACGGAAATGTATTTTACGCCCGTATATTTCTCATTTGCAGCGATTGGTTTTTTCTTCCTGTTGCCATCGGATTTGCTCTTCGCGCTTTGGGTTTTCGCAATTCTTGCACGTATTCAAGGAGTTATTGCGGCGTCGTTTGGCATGGATTTGTATAGAATGCCAATGTACGGTACCCACCTCTTCGTGGGCTACCAAGTTGCGGGCGCATATGTTGTTCTGGCGGGCTATCTATTTTATGTTGCTATCCCTCACCTCAAGAAGGTTGTTCAAGCGGCAATAGGCCCTGGAAAGGTGGATGACGGCGATGAACTGATGCCTTACTCAGTAGCTTTTTGGGGATTGTTGATTAGTTTCGCGCTAATCATCGGTTGGTCTTATTTAGCTGGAATGTCGTTTTGGATAGCACTTCTCGAATTCGGCGTTTTCATTTTTGTAATTGCGCTCGTAATGGCGCGGAGTACAGCAGAAGCTGGCATGCTAATGACTGAAACCTCCTTTAGGCCTGTTGATTTCTACCGTTTGTTTGCGCCTGTCCACTCCCTAGGCCCCGGAAATATGACAATGCTTGCTTTCTTTGACGCAGCATTCCTGCGCGACCAGCGTGGGTTACTGCTAACCGGCTTCCTCGATGGTTTGAAAATTTCCGATGGTGCGAATGTTCGGCGTAGGGCATTCTTTCCTGTATTTGTCATCGCAATCCTCGCGGCGCTCGTAATTGCCGGGGTTATCCAGCTGTGGTTGCCGTATTCCAAGGGCGCACTCACCATGTATTGGTATACATACCAAGGCAACCCAGTTTGGGCGTTCTCCGAATATCAGAGCCACATGGCGAACTCAATCCCAGGAACATGGCAGGCGCCTGTATTCTTCATTGTTGGCGTAGTTTTCACTATATTTCTTGCTTACATGCGTGCTATGTTCTATTGGTGGCCATTTCATCCACTTGGCTATGCCCTATGTATTTCATGGACTATGACTGTTTTTTGGTTTTCTTGCTTTGTTGCATGGCTTATCAAGACCGTGATTCTTCGCTATGGTGGAATGCGCCTATATGTCAGGGCTAGACCCTGGGTTTTGGGAATGGTACTGGGTGAGTTCGGTATGGCTGTAATTTGGACCCTTATTAGCGCTTTGACTGGTGCCCCCACTCCCGAATTTCCTTGGCCTTAAATATAAAAAATTACAATTTGTGATTTAAAGATACTTGACTAAAGTAAAGAGATGCGATAAAATTATTTAACCCTGGGCGGTTGCTTGCCCAGCAAGATGCAAGGAGGTATGAGATATGCCTGTTGGAAAGGTAAAATGGTTTAACGACGCCAAGGGTTATGGTTTCATCGAAACCGAGGAAGGCAGGGATGTCTTCGTTCACTACTCCGCAATTAGCATGGACGGCTACAAAAGCCTGTCCGAGGGGCAAACTGTGCAGTTTGACATCGTGGATGGTGCGAAGGGACCACAAGCAGCTAACGTTTCTCCTCTTTAAGTTGCTTTGTTAAGATCCTAAAGGGCTGATCTTTGTGCAGGTGCTGATGTTAGGCCAAATACTGAGTCGGAGTTCCCGATAATAATAGTCCTGGCAGCGTACAGAGCGTATCTACTTCTAGCTGTTACTGGTCAGCCCCTTCCTTAGTCGGCGGTTACTGGAAACTTTGAGACTGCTATTTGTTTCAC
Source organism: Armatimonadota bacterium (assembly GCA_023511795.1). Taxonomy (NCBI): domain Bacteria; kingdom Bacillati; phylum Armatimonadota; species Armatimonadota bacterium. The sequence goes on from JAIMAU010000001.1 coordinate 313,300, forward strand.
GGCTAGGTCGCCATCGTGCACTACGAGCCGGAAGTCAGAGTTGCAATTCTGCCGTCCTGCGAACATCGCATCTTCAAGAACGAATGTCTCGCGCTTCCAGATACCGCTCCCCATTAACCGGACGGTTTTGCCTGCATCTTTATATGCCCCATTAAAAGGTTCTGTATTTGCCATAGAGTCGTATTGTAATGAAAATGACCCTTGTTTCCCATCATAGTAGTCAACAATTATGTAAGTTTTTCCGCTTACGGGTATATTGTCACTCACCCCAAAATATATATACCGAGTTGCGCTAAAGGGATTAGGCATGGTCTGACGGCAAGCGGTTTCCCCAATTATTTTCGGCTCGCTCAGCCCGTCGTCGCATTTGTTCATCCATAAGCCCCGAGTTTCCGAGGTTGTTCCAAGCGTTAGCACCACCTCTGCCACAGTCCTGAGTCGCACTGGATGCTCATCTACGGATATACTTATCCAGGTCGAGCGTTGTCTTAGTTCGTCACCTTTCGGACGGATATATGTAATGTAAAAGCTGGCTTTCTGATAAAAGCTGATGGTCTTTTTCTCCTGATTTAGCGATAGATTAACTGGTAAAAATGGCGAAATAGTAACGTCTTCCATTCTTTGTTTTGGAAAGGCATTTTTAAGCTCAATTTTGGCTAAAAGCTTTTCAGGTGTTGCTTTGACAATTGTTTGCCTTATCGTGAATGGATCCATAATTTGCACTTCAAAGGGATAATTTAACTTGATTTGGACACCGTTGTGTTCAAACGATAGTTCCCCAATGATTGGGAAAACTCTTGGCCTATAGAGGCTATTTCTTGGAGCCTTAATGTTATAAGCAAACTCCGCTGACTTGCCAGGACTGAGGTTGGCTATTAAGCTAGGTGATGCATCAAGCTCACATGTCCACTCATCTGGCACTGACAATCGGACATTTGGCTTTATTATATTCTCCCTTCCAAAATTATGGATTGTGCACTTTACTCCGAATTTTCTACCTGCGAATATCTTATAATCTGCGTTAGTTTCTGATGGGTAATCCATCTCAACTTTAAATTTAATGGACAAAAGGGCGCAATATGCTTCCGTCAACAAGCGTTTATTATAGGCGAGCGATTCATTGAAGCCCGACTCAAGCCCCGCGTTGATCTCACTTATCTTTTGCCGCAATATCTCATGCTTCTTTTTATAGCTCAAGTCAGAGGGGTCTTGAGCACACAATGAGCGAATTATGTTATTAACGAAATCGGAAGCCTCTATTATTTCATAATTCGTAAGGGGTTTTGCTAGGATAGTAATGCTTGATTTTGTGGTCTGAGCTTGAATTTCCTTTAGGTGTTTATTCTCACGACCCAATTCAAATACTAGAGGATTATTGCAAATGCGTGGCAAGGTAATCTTGCTTGGCTTTGAGTTGAAATGGGTCAGTAAGTGCCCATTGCCATAGCGCTTTAAGTCGTAGATAGGTTGTAATTCGGATGAGTGGATGGAAGAGCAAGTAACTGTGGCTAGAGCCACTAAAATTAAGATTCCGAATGTCTTTTGTTTATGCAATTGAAAGTTCCTCCATTCGTGATTCGATGGTGGAGAGTATAACTTCATGTAGTCGAGGGTTCGATGTTGCAATGCAACTGCGAATATTTGACTCAGATGCATTTAATAGCAATGTATCATCGAGTTTGTTTCCATAAGCATCTGTTACGGTGCAACCAGCAGTTTCAGCAATTAACACCGCTGCTGCGATGTCGTAAGGGAATAAACCCATCACGGTTCCCATTCCGGCTTGAATGAAACGATTGCGTGTCTCTGGGAAATCACGGAAAATTCTATTTCCTACGTCGACTACTGCGCTCAACTGACCTGTTAGAAGCCGTGTTAGAGAGTATGCAGTGCTACTAAAAACGAAGACCCCCCCTCTCAGGGAGGATTTGTCTATTAATGGCGATAGGACATCAGTCACTAGTTCGATTGGCCGACCTGCAAGCTCGAAGGTCCAAGCCATCTTGTCTAACTCCTCATTTGTCGAAAGCGTCACCGGTAGTTCACGCTCGCCTTCACGAATGCTTGCAAAGCCCTTTCGGCTAGCCGTAAATAATCGGTCATTTTTAATTTCAAGAATGCAGCCAAAAACTACGTCGGAGAGGCGAATATCCTCTGAACATGGAGCAAGCGCGATGGAAACGACGCAACTTTCGAAACCTGCCATTGCTGGGCGAGTGCCGTCAATTGGGTCGATGATTAAGACGTGTTCAGGTTTTCCAAACTTCACTAGCCCACGGTCTTCTGAATAATATGCCACCTGAAGCTCGTGCTTTCGTATGAAGTCGTCTATAGCTTGTTCTGCAATTTTATCTATTTCAAATGCCTCGTCGCCACTAACTGACTTCCCTTTCACCAACCTCGATGTTTGCAAGCCAATATGGGGTCGTACTGTTGCGCGGATAGCATATGCAAGCTCGATCAACGTTTTCGGTAGTTCCATAGATTACAATCTCCGGGGCATTCCAAGCGCTGAACTGGCAAGATTTAATTACATGCAAAGTATATAGGTTCAATCTCTCGGCCGTCAACTTTGTTGCGCATTATTCGTTGGAGTTGCTGGGTTTATTTTTTTCAGCGCAGGGCAGAAAAAGTAGCCTAAACATATGGAAAAATATGCTGTTAATGCGCTCTGCAATACTTGAATAATTGACACTCGCAGAAGGAGACCATAAAGTGTATAATTAATTTACTAATGAAAAAGTTCAACGTCCAGGAAGACCATGGCAAAGCATAAGAAGAATCAACAAAAACTTCAAAATCAATCAAAACCGATAAAAGAGCCAAAGCGCACATATGCAGGGTTTCTTGCGTCGCTAATCGCCATTATACTTGGTTTCATCGCTCAAATGGTGATGGCAGTTATCGTTTACCCTCGTCTTCCCGAACAGATACCATCAGGTTGGGCAGGCTCGGCTACTCCATATAACACCATTCCCTCGTGGACTGTTTTCCTCCTTTTTCCTGGTGGCCAAATTGGCATGCTTATACTAATCATGTTTGTCCACCGGGATGAGCAAGGACGGCGTGTATTAGATACAGGCAATGCCATTTTTCTGATATTACTCTCGGCATTATTCACAGTTCTACAGGCATCTGCATTCCGTCTTCACTGAGTTTTCTTATATCTTCATAAGTGTTTGCAAAGCATAGCTGACGTGGGCAAATCTTCGCAAAGGATATAGCATGGTTTGCCAAAGGATTTCTGGGGAGCCCTGCGGAACTTAGGAAATAAACCATGTGCTAAACTTTACCTCAGTATTCTTAGGGAGGTTCACAAATGGTATCAAAGGCTGCCCTTGTGTTAGCTATGTTCCTCAACGTAATTATTTGCCAAGCTGCGCTTGACATCTATCCCCAAGTTGAATCAATCTGTCGCCTTTGGGAAGGGGAAACTAAACAGGTGAACGCGCTTTGGGGTGAGAACCCAAAGGAAGTGCAGTTTGGCGAAGGGCGAAGCAAAGTCATAATTGCTGATTTGAAGGGGCCGGGGATCATTACAATGATTCACTTTGCACTTCCGCAGGCGATGAAGTTGAATCGCGATGCAATACTAAGAATTTATTGGGATGGCGAGAAAAATCCTAGTGTTGAGACACCGCTTGTAGATTTCTTCTGTGACCCCAATGGTGCTCTTGAGCGTGTGGAATCAGCTCTTGTTAACAAGAAGCGTGGGTGGAATTGCTATTTCCCAATGCCATTCGCCAAGTCGGCCCGAGTTGAGGTCGAAACGGACAATCCGCGCTATCCAAACGGTTCGTGGTCGGCAAACCCGTGTTATAGCTATGTTATCTACCGCACGCTTAAGTCATTGCCCCCGGATGTCGGATATTTTCATGCTAATTGGCGGCAGAAGACGCTCCTTCTTGGCAGGGAAGATTACAAGGTTTTCGAAGCACAAGGTAGGGGACAATTTGTTGGTTGGAATGTTACCATTCGGCATGTTGGTAATCCATCGGGAGGATATCCAGTAGATGAAAATGTTAAATTCTACATCGATGGAGAAGCAGAACCATCCATTGAATGGCAAGGTCTAGAGGATTCATTTGGCTTTAGCTGGGGATTCCCCGAGCATGCGAATAGCTTTGCGTATACTGGATACCAGCCGTTTCTAAACGGTGCGGCGGCGTATCGTTTTACTCTCAATGACCGCATTTCATTTAAAAATTCATTAAGGATGACAGTCGGCTTCGGCAAGAACGAAGCGCCTTTCTTCCGTGAAGAGTTCTCTAAATCTGAGAACCCCCTCCAAATTTCAAGCGTGGCATATTGGTATCAGAAAGAGCCGCATATGCCGTTTTCTCCGCTGCCGCCAGCAAGAAATCGCCGGCCTTTTGTAGCGCCCCAAGCCAAAACCGAGCCACCTGAGCCCGGAGAGACTTTTGTCGTGCATTGCGGCAGATTACAGAATGAAGATGAATACCTCGCAGAGGGCTGGGATTTTGTTTTAAAGAAGGGCTATTCATTCTCGGGTTCACCTTGGCCAGGTCCTGTTAATTACTGCTGGGCTGATTTTGATTCGCTTGAATTCGACATCATTTGTCCAAAAGGGGTTTCAGGAACATTGCGCATGTTCATTATCGACCCTGACAATTTTGTTGGTGGTCGGAAACAATCAATCAGGGTAGCAGGACGGTTAATAGGGGAATATGAGGGTTTTCAATCAGGTAGGTGGATCAAGGTTCCAGTTGCCGCAAGCGATACTTCAACCGGGCGCATACCAGTTGTGATGAAGAACCTCAAGCCTGGGGGGAATGCAGTTGTGTCTATACTGCGCTTTCGTGTGAGGTGAAAAAATGTCTCCTAAGATAACTAGACGTGAATTTTTGACTGGTGCCATAGCTACTGCATATTCACCTAAGTTGCTTGCCAATTCAGAGCGAAAACTTGCATCGCTAACCGACCGTGTAGTACTAGGCAAAACCGGCATCAGGGTTTCCTATCTCGGCTTTGGTACGGGTACAAAAGGCTGGGACAAGCGTTCAAATCAAACCAAACTCGGAACGGTTAGGTTTTCTCGCTTAATCAATTATGCTTATGACCTTGGGGTGAACTATTTCGACGTCGCAGATATCTATGGTACACACTCGTATGTCCGCGCTGCTCTCAAGCGAATACCTCGGGAAAACTATGTTATCCAAACTAAGATATGGTACCGCACGTGCAAAGACGCTCAGCAGGATTTGAATCGGTTTCTTTTAGAGCTCGGTACCGACTATATAGATATTCTCTTGGTTCACTGCGTAACTGAGGGCACATGGGCTGCTGACCAGCGCGAAATTATGGATGTGCTTTCGGCGGCGAAGGAAAAGAAGATTATCCGAGCACATGGAATTTCAATCCATTCGCTTGAGGCAATGAAGTCAGCGATTGAGAACTCATGGGTAGATCTTGCCCTTGTTCGTGTTAACCACAAGGGCGCGAAAATGGACGGCCAACCTTCCGAGGTAGTGCCGGTTATAAAGAAACTGCATAACACAGGGAAGGCCGTAGTTGGGATTAAAATTCTAGGCGAGGGGACAATAGCTGAGGAGCGTGATGCTTCGCTTAAGTATGTACTTGGCCTCGATTGCATTGATTCCATAATTGTCGGCTTTGAATCAACCGAGCAAATCGATGATATCCTGAAGCGTGGTAAGAGTATTATGCCTTAAGACTCGCTATAATTGACAAGCCAAACAAAGCCTTGCCAACAAATATTGGCAGCCTCTCGTATTAATATACAGCAGCGGTGATTCCACGAAGGGATGCTGAATATGGATATATTTGAGAAACTGAACAAAGCCTTCGCTGGTTGGTATGAATCCTGGTTTGGCAATGCAGAAAGCGATATTCGGCCAAGAGATGTTCTGCGAAAAATCATCAATGCAATGGAGGATAACCGCAAGGAGGGGATTGATGGCAAAGTTTATGTGCCGAATAAATATGTACTTGAGCTCAACTTTGAAAGCGACGAGGAAAGAGACTACCTTCTGGCATTTCTAGATAAAGCAGAGCTCGAATCAGCCCTCCGCAAGTATATGGCGCAGAATAAGTACTACCTTCGTGGACCGCTGGATTTTACCATTGAAGAATTATCCGTTCAGGAAGGCAAATCTCAGCTAGAGAAACTAAGGGTAAAGTGTAAATGGGATGTTCGTCCTGCTGAGAAGGAAATTGAAATGTCCAATCAAATTTGTCTACAAATGCCTTATAAGCTCGAGGAGGAACACACCGTACCCGCCGTCGAGACATGGGATGACGCAACGATTGCACCCCCAACTCTTATTGTTAATCATGTTGATGGGAGAGTCCAACAATTTACGCTGAATAAGCCCGACATTTTAATCGGGAGGTCAAAGCGGCTGGACAACGATTTGGTTCTTGATAAGGATGGAATGGTTTCGAAAAGGCATGCTCGAATCACCCTTGGCGAAGAAGGCTTCACGATTAGAGATTTGAACAGCACAAACGGCGTTTGGGTGAATGACGAACGCATTGAAAGTCACTTACTCAGAGATGGCGACCGCATCAGGCTTGGCGCAACACAAATGGTTTTCAAAAGCTTGGCAGCCGAACTGAAGATTTCGCCGCTTGCTACTTCTCGTGCAAGGCGCCCACGACTGCTACTTAAAGCTCCATCCGGAACCGAAGAATTTCTGTTGGCATCAGAGGTCATTATTGGCAAGTCCCTGACTTCCGATGTTCGCATTATGGATACCGGCGTAGAAAGTAACCATGCCAGGGTGTTCTCGCCTGACGGGATAATTTTTTACTTGGAGGATCTCGGTAGCCGTGGCGGAACCAGAATCAATGGCGAGCTAGTCCCTGCATACTCGCCGGTGAGGCTTCTGCCAGGCGATAAGATAATTATAGGGAAAGTAGAGATTGGCTTTGAAATGGATTAGTCTCTTCAGTTATACCCTAGGGATATTAAAATATGTGTTTTTGGCATGCCTCACGTTGTTTGTGGTGTATGTGATAGGCTTGCTGAAGAGAGATTTATAACAGGTAGATATGGCTATCCCGACCATAAGTTCGTCATACAAGACTCACAAAGGAAAGCGGTTTTCAAATGAGGATGCTTGCCTAACTGTTCCATCTGAACAACTCAAAGGGGTACTCGATGGTCTATACATTGTTGCAGATGGCATGGGTGGAAGGTCTTCTGGTTCAATAGCAAGCGTCATGGCTGTTAATACCATCCGGGATGTGCTCCTTGCAGAACTAGTCAGTGGAATTATGGATATCAGAGGAGCGTTGGCGCACAGTTTTAAAGCGGCAAATGATGCCATTTACAGGCAGGCGGCATCTAGCCCCGAACTTCAAGGCATGGGGACAACTTGTGTCGTTGCCGCAGTCAAAGGTGAACAGGTTTACTTGGGGCACATGGGTGATAGTCGCGCTTACCTTTTTCGCAACGGAGAGCTTCGCCGTCTAACAGAGGATCACTCGTTCGTTGCTGAGAAAATCAAGGCAGGCGAAATAACCGAAGAGCAAGCGCGCAAAAGTCGGTTCCGCAATGTGGTAACTCGTGCGGTAGGTATAGAGCCAGATGCAGAGCCTGAGATAAGCTCTGCCGACTTGAAACTTGGCGATATTCTTCTTCTCTGCACAGATGGTTTGACAGTTCCTGTTTCTGAGGTTGAAATAAAATCTATCCTAGCTAGTGCGTCCGGTCCTGTGGAGGCATGCGACGAGCTTGTGAATGCGGCGCTGAGGAATGGTGGTTCGGATAACATAACCGCTGTTGTTGCAGCCTATGGAGAGGATAAGAGCATTACACCAGCCATCCCCAGGAATAAACGCAGCTTCTCGATATTCATTGGTATAATTGCCTTGCTTTTGGGAATCGCGATTGGGGTTTGCGGAAGCTGCTTGCTTCCGTGGAGGCACCTAAAGCCGCCGTCTATTAAGAAAGTCCAGACGCGGCATATAAACCTTGCAAATATCGAGTACGATGAACCCGTCTCACTTAGCCATGTGCCGCTCCAGGGCAGAATTCTTTTGCTCAATCGGCACGGGTTAATACATGTTGTTGATAGAGAGGGCCGTTTGCTTAGGCTGGATTCTTCTGGCGCTATTCTTGGCTCCCTGGCGGCTAGCGACTTGCTGAAACCTAAGCCATCTATGGCATCGTTTATGATTGCTTCAGATTTTCAAGGTAATCTTTATATCTCCAATCCTGTCGGAAAGCAAATCGTAAAGTTTGCGCCCGATGGTCTTTTCCTAACAACGATTGGAGAGGGCAAGCTTGTTGCTCCTGAAGCACTCGCGGTAGACAAGGACGGGAACATATTCGTAATTGATAGTGGGCGGCTGAAGGTAATCCGCGTTAAAGCTCAAAGTGAAGTGTCTAATGGTCCACAGCCTAATTAAACACCAATTATTCAGTATCAATAACCATGGCGCTAGGAAAAATTGGGAAATATGAAAAGCTCGATGTGCTTGGCCATGGAGTTTCGGGCATTGTATATCTTGCATGGGATACCCTCCTTGGCAAACATGTTGCTTTAAAGGAGATAAGTCTCCAGGCTGCAGATGAGGCACGGTTTATTGAGGAGGCGCGCGTGCTCGACCGCTTGCGCCATCCTAATATAGTGCAGGTGAACAGTGTTGACAAGATAAACGGGCACTTCGTAATTGACATGGAGTACGTGAAAGGAACAAACCTTCACGAGTACATGCGCCGTCGGGGAAAACTTTCGCCCAAAGAGGCATTGAGCATCGCCATTGAAGTATGCGATGCGCTTGATTTTGCCCATAAGAATCATATTGTCCACCGTGACGTTAAGCCGGCTAACATTCTGCTTTCTGAGAATGGAAAAGCGAAAATAGTGGATTTTGGCCTCGCGGAGATTTTGGGAAGCGGTTCTTATGCAGGTGGTGCAGGAACCTACGCATATATGGCGCCAGAGGACTTCGAGGAAAAAGAGCATTCGGACCATCGGTCAGATATTTGGTCGGTCGGCGTTGCTCTCTACGAAATGCTTACTGGACAGCGCCCTTTCCAAGCAGCAAAGCCCAAGGACCCATTCTCGTGGAAGCGAGCGGTCGAGGAAGACACGCCAATTCCAATTACCGAACTCGAACCATCTTTACCGGGTGGTTTGGAGCAGGTTATCTGCAAAGCACTGGCGAAGGATAAATATGACCGCTACCAGAGTGCAGCTGAGTTACGGGATGACTTAAAGTTTATCCTAGGGCGCATTGATAAGTCGGTTCCGCAAGCAGACTCTAAACATTTCGAGAATCTGCCTGCGTCAAATAAAGAAGAGTTCAAGAATCCAGAAATTGAACTCTCGCTGGACGAATTGAACTTTGGCAAAGTTCGCCAGGGGGAAACAAAGAGCCTGAAGCTCCGAGTTCGCGCACCGGGGCGAGGAAAAACAAAAGGGAGAGTTGCTTCTCAGCCGGGATGGCTAAGTGTCAGCCCACGGGTTTTCAACAGCCGCAAGCAGAGTCTGTTTCTGGTTGCTGAAGGGGGAAATGTTTGGCGGCCTGGCATTTATGAGGACCATCTAACATTGGAAATAGATGGCCAAGCGATTACTATTCCGGCGGTTGTGGAAATTCTGCCGGCGAGAAGGCAGTTTGAAGAAGTATTTTGGTGGTATGTACCGCTTCTTGTCATGTGCATGCTTCCACTTTTGCCTGCAGTGATGGGAAAGGGCGGAGTAATTGGGGTAGGATTAATTATAGCAGGCCTTCTTGCCGCCATGCTCTTTATCATTAGCATGGCTGCTGATTTGGGAATTCTCGAGAGGTTTGTTCCTGGAGTAATTGCTGGCGTTGGCTTAGGCGCTATCATTGGCATAGTGAAGTCTTTTGCGGAAGGTAATTCGGCGCTTGGAGCTGGCCAGATTATAATCACATTGGCAATTGGTACGGTGTTGTGCTTGCTAATCGTAGCGCAATTACTAACAGCATCGCGCTGGCGGCTGTGGGCGATTGCACTACTCTTTATTTCGCTTGCATCTTTTGCGATACTATTAAGGTAAGCAAAAGAAAAATGAATAAAGAATGATTTCCCAAGTTGGATTAGTTAGGAGTGGATAAGTTGAATAAGAAAAAACTATTCTGGAGAATTTTGATTGTCGGAGTAATTCTTTATGGTATTACCAAAGGTATTACAAATCACGTGGAGATGAGTAGATTGGCTCACGACCTTCGCTATGGCACTCAACAACAAAAGGTTGCCGCCGCTAGGGAGCTCATGGAGCGTGATCGATTATTTGATACAATGCAAGAAATGACGCGGCTTGAGCGCATAAACATCATACGCACGGTTATCCGACGCATGCCTGGGCCAATGACGGTAAAGCAGTGCTTGGTTCTCCTCAAAGACCCAAGGGTTACAGTTCGCAACAGAGTTGCAGCAGCACTTGTCGTACTAGGCAGGGACCATATAGATTTGCTTGTGCCCGCGTTAAAAGATTCCGACGAAAACGTGCGCAAGGGTGTTTCAAATGCACTTGTTGCAATTGGGCCACCAGCAATCTCCAAGGTTAAGGAAGCTGTGCGAGCTCCTGAAACAAGGGTAGCGGCAAGCGATGTATTAATTCGGATTGGCGAGCCGAGTGTTCCGGCGTTCGTTGAGCTGCTCAGAGATAAAGACCAGGATGTGCGAATGACCGCGGCTGTATGTCTTGGTAAGATAGGCAGCATGAAGGCAACGCCTGCTCTAATTAAAAGCACCCGTGACATTGCAGCCGTGCGCCGGGTGGCAATCAGTTCTTTGTGCACGATATGCGACCCAAGAGCGACAGACATATTTATAGAGGTTCTTGGCAATCCCAACGACGATGGTGAAGTGCGCGCACGTGCTGCCAGGTCGCTAAGCGTCGTTGGCGGGGAAAAAGCAGTTAAAGCTTTGGTTGCGGCATTAACAGATTTTGACTTGAAAGTTAGGACTTCGGTTATCTCCAGCTTGCAGAGAGTTGGAGCGCCGGCGGTAGGACCAGTAGTTGCTGCCATGTCAGGCCCGCGAGACTTGAGAAGAGCAGCAGCGGCCGTGCTCGAGAAGATTGATTCGCCCGAAGCTGCAAAGGTTTTGCTAGTACTTGCTAGCGATCCTGACCCAGTAATACGCCTATCAGCTGCTAAGGGACTTGGTGAGCAGACTGCAACTCTTGAGCTTGAACCGCTTGTAAAATTACTGGGAGATCCAGACGGAAGAGTAGCAGAGGCAGCAGTTGATTCTCTTGCTTATATAGGTGACAAAGCTGTTCCCAAGCTGGTTTCAGTGCTCAGTTCAAATGCTAGCGATGTGGTCAAGTACCGCGCATGTCGCGCATTGGCAGTGATTGGCGCAAATGCAACTCCTGCGTTGCTTAAGGTGCTTGCTTCGGGAGGTGCTTCATCAAAATGGGCGGCTTATGCGCTGGGACTTATTGGAGACTACCGAGCAAAACCAAGCTTGGAAAAAATGGCAAAGACAGCGGCCCCCGACCTGCGCTGGACCATCGAACGTGCCCTCCAGCGTCTATAAAGGTTATTCCTTTTTCTCTCCATGGTTGAGCAGTTCGCCGTTGTCCTGGGCTGTAGCTGCGGCTTCTATGTTCTCAGCCGTTACTTGCTCAAGAAGCTCTTTCCTGTAAATTGAAACGTTCTTGGGTGCTGTGATCCCCAAGCGAACTTGCTCGCCACGGATCTCTACCACAGTGATCTCTATGTCACCGGCGATGACGATTCGCTGGCCAACTTTTCTGGCCAAGACTAACATTTGGCTACCTCTCCTGAGGCGGCTCAAGCGCCTCGAGGTAATGGCATGTGCTTTACCCCTGACAGTTTGGGTTATGCAAAATACCAGCCAGCCTAGTAAAATTGCCAGGTTTATTCACTAGCAATTGGTATTATCGGCTAATCTCACATAAAACACAAGTTTTGTTTCAAACATTTACTGTTTATGCTCTATCTTTTTCAACTTTTTAGCGTTGTGTCAAATTGACATGCTGGGCTCTGGATGTTATACTTAGCCATCACATCAGTGAAAATTAGAATATCAAAGCGCAAGCATACAAAGTAGCAAGAACGAATGCTTGGTAAAAGGACTGCCTGCCCATGAGCTCAAATATTGATTACGAAAAGCTGGAAAGATTGGTTTCATTAGTGGAAGAAAACAACCTTACAGAGTTGACGATTGAAGAAGAAGGCTTTAGCGTCACAATCAAGGCCAAGGAAGACCACGCCGTTACTTTAATGCCTAGTATTGATCTTACAACTGTTGCCGAATTACCTAAGGAGGAGGGTCCAGCTGAGGTCGAAAGTATTTCTCTAGAAGAGGCTGTTTCTGAGGAACACCTATACCAACTGAGATCTCCTATGATTGGTGTGTTCTATCGCTGTCCTTCTCCCGATTCTCCACCCTATGTAGAAATTGGCGACATCGTTGAGCCAGGGCAGACAGTAGGATTAATCGAAGCCATGAAGGTGTTTAGCGAGATACCAACTGAGCAAGGTGGCAAGGTAGTCGCGATTTTTGTTGAGAACGCCAAGCTTGTCCAGCAAGGTGATATTCTGATGACGATAGATACCTCATTAACTGAGTGAGGGCATATACAATTTGGTAGGAAACATGGTACCGTCGGTACTTTTCACTCCTTACCCCCAATTATGGGCATTTTGATAATGTTTGGGAGGAAAGGTTGAAGCCTCTAATTAAGGTCGGACTTATTGGATTCGGGACAGTCGGTACGGGGACAGCCAAACTTCTACTAGAGAATGCAGAAGAAATTTGTCGCAAAGTTGGTTCGAAAATCGAACTTTCCGTAATCTGCGATCTTGATATTTCCACACCACGAGCTGTCAAAGTTGACCCCAGCTTACTCACTACCAATGTCTCCAAAGTTATCGATGACCCGGAGGTAGATATCGTCGTAGAATTGATTGGAGGCGTAAAGCCAGCTGGCGATTTTATTCATCGTGCTCTCAAGAACGGCAAGCACGTTGTTACTGCGAACAAAGAACTAATCGCAAAGGAAGGGCGGACACTTCTTGCTGAAGCTCAAGATAGCGGTCTTGATCTTTACTTCGAAGGTAGTGTCGGTGGAGGCATTCCAATCATTAGCCCTCTACGCGTGTGCCTGGCCGCAAACCAAATCACCGAGGTTATGGGAATTGTCAACGGTACAACTAACTATATTCTCACCAAGATGGATAATGAAGGCAAAGATTTTGCCGAAGCACTTGCAGAGGCGCAAAAGGCAGGTTATGCTGAGTCGGACCCAACCAATGACATTGAAGGTTATGATGCGCAGTACAAAATCGCCATTCTGGCATCGCTTGCATTCGGTTCGGTAGTTGATGTTCGCCAAATATACACCGAAGGGATAACCAAGGTGGCGCAGCGCGATATAGAATACGCAAGGGAGCTGGGCTATGTAATCAAACTGTTGGCGATAGCGCGTGCAAATTGCCAAAGCATCCAGGCTAGAGTGCATCCAACATTGATATCCGCAAAGCATCCGCTTGCTTCGGTGAGCGATGTGTACAATGCAATCTATGTCCGCGGTGACTTCGTCCAGGATGTGATGTTCTATGGCCGTGGTGCTGGCTCGTTGCCAACAGCAAGCGCTGTTGTTGGCGACATAATGGAAATTGCGCGTAACATCAATGCAGGTTCAAATGCCCGCCTGCCTTTTCCGTTCCAAGACGAAAGGCCGGTTCAAGGGATAGAAGCAATCCAAGCGCGTTACTATGTCAGGATGCTAGTTGCTGATCGTCCGGGCGTGCTAGCTGCGTTGGCAAAGGTCTTTGGCGATAATCAGGTGAGCATTGCATCTGTTGTACAGAAGGATTCACAGGGTGACAAAGCAGAGATTGTTCTAATAACACACGTAGTTGCCGAGCGCAACTTCCGCAAGGCAATGGAAGAGATGGGCAGACTCCAGGAAGTGTCGGAAATTTGCAATTGGATTAGGGTGGAGGAATAAACATGGTTCTTGACCAACAAACGGATATTTTTCGAAGAGTCGGCGTCATTGAGAGATATCGGCATTACTTGCCCGTAACCGAAAAGACCCCCATTATCACGCTCCTGGAGGGAAGCACACCTTTAATTCGAGCGGAAAATTTGGCTCGTAAAATTGCGCCAAACCTCAAGATATACCTGAAATATGAAGGACTGAATCCGACTGGCTCGTTCAAAGACCGCGGGATGACAATGGCCATCTCTAAAGCCGTCGAACAGGGAGCTAGGGCGGTTATGTGCGCATCAACTGGCAATACCTCGGCATCCGCCGCAGCTTATTGTGCACGAGCAGGAATTGATTGCATTGTACTGATTCCCGAGGGAAATATCGCACTAGGGAAACTTTCACAGGCGATGATTCATGGGGCAAAGGTTTTACAAATCAAAGGGAACTTTGATGATGCCCTAAATTTAGTAAAGGAAATCACTTCTAATTACCCGATAACTCTTGTGAACTCGATTAACCCTTATAGAATTGAAGGACAGAAGACAGGCGCATTTGAGATATGCGATGTTCTAGGTGGACCACCGGATTATCATGCAATTCCAGTAGGCAATGCGGGCAACATCACTGCATACTGGAAAGGTTATAAGGAGTATCTAGAACATGGGAAGATTGACCGACTGCCCAAAATGATTGGTTTTCAGGCGGTGGGTGCGGCACCAATTGTTCTCGGGCATCCCGTCGAAAAGCCAGAGACAATTGCAACTGCCATTCGTATTGGCAATCCAGCAAGTTGGAAGCAAGCAGTTGCAGCGCGCGACGAATCTGGCGGCTTAATTGATATAGTCACCGATGACGAGATTTTGGAAGCATACAAAATGCTTGCTAATCTTGAGGGAATTTTCTGCGAACCTGCGTCGGCTGCTTCTGTTGCAGGCGTTTACAAACTATCTAGACAGGGCTACTTTACTGAACCAGCGACCGTCGTTTGTGTTCTTACAGGCCATGGGCTGAAAGATCCTGACCGTGCCATTAAGGTTGCTACGACTCCCATAATCATTGAACCCAATCTTAAAGCGATTTTAAAGGCAATTGGATACTAATTTGCTTGATTTTCTACTTTATTAAATAAAAAATATTATTTGGAGGATGAGAGCGAAGTGATTGTGCTCACTACAAACATCCAAGGATTGCCAAAGTTTCGAACTGGTAAGGTTCGAGACGTCTATGACCTTGGCGACAAACTGCTGATTGTGGCGACGGACCGGATCTCAGCATTTGACGTTGTGATGCCGAATGGGATTCCAGATAAAGGGCGTGTTCTCACTCAACTTTCGCTGTTCTGGTTCGACCTTACAAAAAATGTCGTAGAAAACCATTTACTTACCGCTGATACAGACGAAATTTTAAAAGTGCTTGAGTCGTATGGCGTCGCCGATGTTGAGAGCCTAAGGGATTTACTAGACGGGCGTTCGATGATTGTGACCAAAACTAAGCCGTTTCCAGTTGAGTGTGTTGTTCGGGGTTATCTCTCAGGTTCGGCATGGAAGGAATACAAAGCTGGGCTCCAGACTGCTGGGGACAAATTTGTGGACCTTCATGGTCATCTGCTGCCGTCGGACCTTCGAGAATCTGACAAGCTTCCCGAGCCGATATTTACTCCGGCGACCAAAGCTGAGACGGGGCATGACCTGAATATCAGTATCCAAGAAATGGAGCGGATGATTGGAAAAACTGACGCTGATACGTTGATTAAAAAGACCCTTGCAATCTATGCTTTAGCGGCAGACTATGCAGCCTCTCGCGGCATAATCATTGCTGATACAAAATTCGAATTTGGCAGATTGGGCGACAAAATTATTGTAATTGATGAGGTCCTTACGCCCGATTCTTCACGGTTTTGGGATGTGAATACGTATTCGCCAGGCGGACCTCAGCCGAGTTTTGACAAACAATATGTGCGAGATTGGCTGGAGAGTATAGGCTGGAATAAAGAACCGCCACCTCCTGTTTTGCCAGATGATGTAGTTCAAAAAACAGCAGAGAAATACCGCGAAGCATATAGGCGAATTGTTGGTAAGTCGCTTGTGCCAGGAGCTTAATGCGGCGCTCGAGGGATTGCTTCCCTTACAAAAGTTATTTGTTGCATTGAATAATTCAAAATTAAGACAATGGCAACTGAAAATGTAAAATATATACTTCTTATACCAGACGGCATGGCAGACCGGCCCATTCCTGAGTTAGATGGGAAGACGCCAATGCAGGTAGCGCGCAAGCCGTTTATGGACCACCTGGCATCAACTGGGCAGGTTGGCGTGGTGAACACGATTCCCGAGGGGATGGAGCCTGGTAGTGATGTCGCGGCTATGTCACTCCTTGGCTACGACCCGCGGAAGTATTACACGGGACGCGGGCCAATAGAGGCCGTCAGCATGGAGATTCCGCTTGAAAAAAAGGACGTTGCTTTTCGCTGCAACCTTGTGAGCTCCGACGGAACAACGATGATCGACTATAGCGGTGGCCATGTGTCCACGGACGAAGCTCGCGAGTTGATAACTTTTGTAAATGAAAAACTTGGTACACGGAAAGTTCAGTTTTATCCAGGTGTAAGCTACCGCCACATCATGGTTTGGCGAGATGGTTCGGCCGAAATTAAAACCGAGCCGCCGCATAATATCATAGGCAAGGCGATTAAGGATTATTTTCCTCGCGGAGATGGGGAAAATATGCTTAGAGGCTTAATTTATGACTCGCTGGAGATTCTTGATAGTCATCCAATTAACAAACGTAGACGAGAAGAAGGAAAAAATCCTGCAAATATGATATGGCCGTGGGGCCAGGGAAGAGCGCTTGATATGCCCAACTTCCTTGCGAAGACTGGCTGCACAGGAGCAGTTGTGGCGGCGGTTGACCTGCTAAAGGGCCTGGGGCGTGCCGTGGGCTTAAAGGTTGTGAATGTCCCGGGTGCAACCGGGTACCTCGACACGAATTACGAAGGAAAGGGTAAGGCAGCGGTTGAGGCCCTTAGGGACCGAGATTTCGTTCTTGTGCATGTCGAAGCACCAGATGAAGCTAGCCATATCGGTGATATAGACAAAAAAATCGAGGCTATTGAGAACGTGGATAAATTAGTACTCGGTACTATACTAGAAGGCTTAAAGAATGTGGAAAAGTTTCGCATTTTGGTTACTCCAGATCATGCTACGCCAATTGAGGCAAAGACCCACGTGACTGACCCGGTACCATTTGTGCTTTTCTCTTCGTTTGAACCAGCCAAAACTAACCTACCGTTTGACGAACGGGCTATCCCTGAAACAAAGCTTAGGGTGGATGAAGGCTTCCATCTTATTGATCTTCTCTTTGAATGAATGAAAGACACAGGCTGATTGAATCGCTGCTCGCTACGGTACGACAATATACAATGTTGTTACCGGGCGAGAAGGTTCTCGTTGCCGTTTCGGGAGGCCCCGATTCGGTGGCCCTTCTGCACGCACTTTGGACTGTCCGAGATGAACTTAGCATTTCTCTCCATGTTGCCCATCTCAACCATTCGTTTCGAGGTGAGGAATCAGATAAAGACGAGGAATATGTTCGTTCGCTAGCGGCGAACCTTTTAATCCCGTGTAGCGTCGAAAAGGTGGACGTGCCAAAAATCCAAAAAACTCTGAGGATTTCAGCCGAACAGGCTGCACGGCTTGTTCGATATGAGTTCCTTGAAAACACCGCGGAGAAAATCGGCGCCTCTCGAATCGCTCTTGGGCACACAGCGGATGATCAAGTGGAAACAGTTTTAATGAACATTATTCGTGGCACCGGAGTCGATGGTCTCGTTGGGATGCCGCCGGTACGAGGAAAAATAATTCGCCCTTTAATAAGCGTACGGCGCAAAGACGTGAACGCATATATTCAAGAGGCCGGCCTTCAGCCGCGGATAGATGAAACCAATCTCCTTCCAATTTATACTAGAAATCGAATTCGCCTACAACTCCTTCCAACGTTGCGCGTGTTCAACCCTGATATTGATACCGCGATTTTGCAGCTAGCGGAACTTGCGCGGGCGGATTCAGCGTATCTCGATGAAAAGGCAAAAGAAGCCTTTATTCAAAATACTAAAAGCAGAGATGGAAAATCAGTCCATTTGGACTTGTCTGTTTTCGAGGTCGAGCCCCTTGCGATACGCCGCCGCGTTATTCGTGAGGCATATAAGGCAATCAAAGGCGAAATTACAGATTTGGGCTACAAACATGTTGAAGAGCTTCTGCGGCTTATCGCAACCGTTGGGGGATTTCGATATGAGCTTCCAGGAGGTATATTCGTAGAAAAAAGTGGGAGGTTAATTTCTTTCTATTCAGAAAGGCCGCCTGACCAACCGATTATATATAAGTATGAGCTGGCAGTTCCTGGCAAGACAGTCATTACTGAGGCCGACCTAATCATCGAAGCGGAGATTATTACAGAGAAGATTGAGCCTCTGCGGCCGCGGGGAAGTATGGAGGTCGTTCTTGATTATGACGCTATCCGAGGGAGTCTTATCGCACGGAATTGGAAGCCAGGAGACCGCATTCAGCCTCTTGGGATGGTGGGATCTAAGAAATTGCAAGACCTATTTACTGATGAGAAAATTCCGCGGCAAATGAGATACAGGACGCCTGTTATTGAAGACAGTGAGAAAATCGTATGGGTTGTTGGATTGGCCGTCTCGGAGTTGGCAAAAGTAACTAGTTCGACTCGAACTTTCTTGCGCCTAACTGCTAACCCATTGCGAACTTGAGTTTGACGATGCAAAGTGGTATAATCAAGTACCCTCCAATGCGAGGTAATAAGAGGAGGAATTGAGCTTGTCCAGGTTCTTTAAAACCTTTTTGATATTGATGATCTTGGCTTCTGCTTTGTATATCATAAGGGAGCCTTTCGCGCCAGGGCGGACAGCCAAGCAGATGGATTACTCCACTTTTTGGAAGGAAGTCGAAAAGGGGCATGTTACTAAGGTAAGGTGGCGTGAGGATCGTTTGGAGGCAAACCTCACCACCACCGATAGAAAGATCATAGTAATGCTCTCCGGTGCAGGCGACGATGAGAAATCGGCGCTTTCAAGGGCAATAAGAGAAAAAGGTGGAGTACTTGAATATGCTGGTCCGCCTCTTTCGACATTTATGCAGAGCCTGCTTTTCACGGTTCTGCCGATGGTTGGAATACTTGCAATCTTTTACTTATTCATTATCCGACAGGCGCAAATTGGCGGGAACCAAGCGCTTTCTTTTGGCCGCAGTCGAGCGAAGCGCTTCTCTGAGAACGTGCCGAAAGTTACGTTTGATGACGTTGCTGGAGTAGATGAGGCTAAGCAGGAACTACAAGAAGTCGTTGAATTCCTACGGAATCCAAAAAAATTCCAGGCGTTAGGAGCAAAGATTCCGAAGGGCGTGTTGCTTCTGGGTCCTCCTG